>JBBRMP010000157.1:0-13296 GCA_038230755.1 Cytophagales bacterium
AAATAATCTAATTAGAAGTATCCGACGAACTGCATTTGGCATGAGCAATTTTGACCACTTACGGCTACGTGTACTCGCCATCTCTACATGACCCGCTAAGTAAACAAAATCAGTGCCCCACAAAATTTGTCAGACAACCGAGATTTATTACAGCATTGAAGTAGATTTACTCTATACTATTTCCCGTTCCACAATTTTCCCGCTGGCCTTTTCCTTTAAAATCAGCTTTTTCTTGCCGTAGTGGGTCATTTCTTCTTTGATCAAATAATGGTCGGCGTCGTAGTCTACGGCCCCACTAATTGGCGAAAGACCCTCCTGACCGCGCCAGACGGGGAGGTTCACCGGCTCCCACTGTTTTGTTTCGGCTGATTTATAGGCGGCGTCCAGCACGGCATTGACCACGTAGCCATCGTAGAACGTTTCGGCGGCATCACGGCCTTCTTCCACAGCCCGGAACATGTCGGTAAACATGTGGTTGTAGCCCAGGTCATTCACCTCGTCGCCGACGGGAAAGAGCCAGCCCGCGTTAGATTCGGCCTTTTCGGCCACGTAATCGCCCACTTTGCCGGTGGTAAACATCTCGAAACCCGTGCGCAGGAAATTGTTGATCCAGATGGTGCCTTCGGTGCCCATCACCTCGTCGCGCAGGTCCATGCCGCCCCGAAACGTCCAGCTTACTTCAAACTGCCCGATGGCCCCATTCTCGTACTTCACCAGGGCAATGGCGTGGTCTTCGGCGTCTATGGGTTTTACCTGCGTAGCCGCCCAGCACATCACCTCTACGGGCCGCACATCTTTACCAATGAAATTCCGGGCAATTTCCACGCAGTGGCACCCCAGGTCGAGCATACAGCCGCCGCCCGCCTGCTCTTTGTTCCAGAACCAGTCGGAGTGGGGGCCGGGGTGGGTCTCCCGCGACTTGGCCCACAAAATACGCCCCAGAGAGCCGCTTTTGACCGTTTCGAGGGCTTTCAGGAACTTGGGTGAATAACACAGGTCTTCCAGATAACCGCCAAAAATGCCTGCTTCTTCCACCAGCCGCATCATCTCCAGCGCCTCGGCGGCGGTGCGGCCCAGCGGCTTGGTGCAGACCACGTTTTTTTTGTGTTTGGCACACAGGGCCACCGCCTGCGCGTGAATATTATTGGGCAGCGCAATGCATACCATGTTTACGTCGGGGTGGGCAATGACGGCCTCCATATCGGTCGACTGAAATGTGCAGCCATAGTCGGCGGCAAATTGTTGGGCGGTTTCTTCGCGGCGGGCGTAGATGGCCACTACGTTGTCGCGGCTGCGCTGTCCCTGGAGTGATTCGGCATAAAAACGGCCAATGAAGCCGCCACCGAGCATGGCAATTTGTTGCATTTAAGTTGGGTTCAAGGTTTAATGTGTAAAGTCTAAAGTTGCTTCGCTTACTTAGGCAATTCATCAGACATTGAATTTTGGCCATTGGACTTTTAAACCGTAGCGGCTAGGCGCCCCCGGCGGACCGCTTGAACTCATTTTGCCCCATATCCTCGACATCAAAACCATTTTTTTTACCCTCTGGGGCTACCCTATGAGCTATCTGGAGTTTGCGGGGGTAGTGAGCGGAGCCGTGGCCGTGTGGCTGTCGACGAAAGCAAGTATCTGGAGTTGGCCGATTGGAGCCATCAGCGTGGCGCTATTTTTCTTTCTCTTTTTCCAGGTTCAACTCTACCCCGACATGGGGTTGCAGGTGTTTTTTTTCGTCACCAACGTGCAGGGCTGGTGGCGCTGGACTCACCCCAATCCCGGCGAAGAGAACCAGAATAACGAGCTGATAATCAGCCAAATACCGATAAGACAAGCGGTGTCCTGGACGGCAATGGGGCTGGTTGGTACGGTGGTGATGGGTACGTTGGCGCAGCACCTGCACACGTGGTTTCCGGCGGTGTTCAGCCTGCCCAGTGCTTTTCCCTACCTCGACTCGTTCACGACCGTAATGAGCGTTGTGGCCACGTATATGATGATCCAGAAACGGGTTGAATGCTGGTATGCCTGGTTGCTGATCGACGCGATTTTGACGTACGTCTATTTCGTGAAAGGCGTGAAACTAGTCTCGGTCGAATACTTTGCTTTCTGCTTCATCGCCGGCTACGGAGCCTGGAATTGGACGAACGAATACCGTAAGCAGATTCCAACGGGTTTGCCGACGAATGGGTCAGGCACATGATAACGTTTTCGACCTTCACATGATAAGATCACTACTCACGTTCGCGCTGCTGCTTTTTTTTACCGCCTGCACCAAAACCGACCCCACACCCGCCAATGAACTGGTAGGTAACTGGCGGCTGACGACATACGCCAGAAATGGCAATACGAGCGTCAATCCGGTTTCTGTGCCTTCAGACAAAACCGTGCTGGTATCATTCGCCAACAACGGCAGCTTCAACGAGAGTTACCAGAATACCCGCGCCATCGATTATTCGTTTCTGGGCTGTGGCGGCGGTAGCTACGAACTTGTGGGTAAGCAGGTCAAGATCCGGGCCGTTTGTATGTCGTCATTAGCGGGGCAACTGTTCGACGTTGTCTCGGTCGATGCTAAACGCCTTACCCTGGCACCGGGCGGTGCGCTCGGCTTTTATACCTTCGAGCGGCAATAAACCGCCTGCCTGTCTAAACACCAAAAAGGGCAACGAGATGATCTCGTTGCCCTTTTTGGTGATCATAATCAGCCTACTGCATGTGTACCCGGAATTGCCAGACCTGCTTGTCAAGCTCGTAGCTCAGATCCTGAAACTTGTTCGACGTTACTTCGTCGCCGTTTTTGCCGGTGCTTTCTATCCGGGTCCGCACACGCTTGGCAATGGTGTAAATCCGCTCGGTCATGATCTCAAGTACTTGGCGATCCGACAAAAAGCCACCGGGAAATTTGGGCAGGTTGGCCGTATTCACAATCGTTTCAGTCCGGCCATCGACGGGTTGACCAATCTGAAGTTGACGTTCGGCCAGGATGTCGGCGTATTTACGGTAGGTGTCGGCGTATTCCTGCAAATTCTCGTGGAGGGGAAAGTACAGGGGGCCGCGCAGGTTCCAGTGGCTTTGTTTGGCGTCGTGGAAAAGCTCCAGCAGTTCCACCACCGTGGCTTGCAGATCGGCGTTGATAGCCTGCCGTTTTTCGGCTTCCAGCGGAATCCACTGGTCGGCGCGTTCGTTGCGGTAATTCCCTAGCTGTGAACCAGTTGGCGTTCCCTGCGAAGGGGTGTTGGTCTTACCGTCGTTAGTGCGGTTTTGAGCAAAAGAATGACTGGCAAAGGCGGCCACAAGTGTCAGCGTTAATAAGCCGCTGACAGCAGAAGAAAGCACTCGATTCATGGTTGTATGTTGAGTTAAAATGAAGGCAGTTGGCCCGCATCGATTATATAACCCCCCGCACCATAGGGGGTTTAAAGTAAGATTAGTAAACGGCTTGATTTAAGGGAAATTTAATCGGCTACCTCACAGGATCAGTACCAACGTTCCACCCAAGATCAGGGCCGCGCCGAGGGCAATTTTCCAGGTCAGCACTTCACCCAGAAAAACGACCGACAGCAGGATCGTAAGCGCCAGACTGAGCTTATCGACGGGGGCCACCTGCGATACTTTGCCCAGTTGCAACGCCTTGAAATAACACAGCCACGACAACCCCGTGGCGATGCCCGACAGCACCAAAAACGTCCAGTTAGTGCTGGAAAGGGCCGAAATCTGTTCAGACAAGCCAACGCCCGATGCCGATTTTCGGAAGAGAACAATGCCCCAGGCCAGTAGCGTAACCACCACCGTGCGGACTGCCGTGGCCAGATTACTGTCTACGTTTTTGATGCCGACCTTAGCCAGAATAGCCGTCAACGAAGCAAAAACGGCGGAAAGAAGTGCGTAGAAGAGCCACATAGATTTTTAAGGTTAACTTAAGATTCATAGGCCCTGTACCAGTTCACGTTGCGGGTGAGGTACATAATAACGCCCAGGATCAGGGCCAGGCCGAGGCTGCCGAGGAGCAGGGAATAATCTTCGAGTTGGAGGAGCGAGAAAAAGAAGCCGTAGAGCAGGGCCAGTATGCTGCTGAAGAGAATCGTGAGCCGCCCATTTTTGAACACATAACGGACGTAAAACGAGATCATGGCTAAGGTGGCCACCGCGCTGATGCCATAAGCGATGTTGAACGAGATATGTTCTGAGATGGCCAGTAGCAACAAGTAAAACAGGCAGACCGCAAAGCCCACCAGCAGGTACTGAATGGGGTGAATGCGCTGTTTGTTCAGGATTTCGACGAAGAAAAACGACGCAAACGTGATGATGATAAACATCACCGCGTACTTCGCTGAGCGTGTCGTTTTCTGGTACTCATCCACGGGCAACAGCAACCGCACCCCGAAGGCGGTATTAATAGCCACCGATGATTCACCGCTACCAGCCTCTTGACCCGTATGCCGACTTAAAAACGGCCCGGTGCCCTGCTGTGGGTAGTTGCGGTTGTATTGCAACACTTTCCAGTTAGCCGAAAAACCGGACGGACCCGTGGTGCGCTGATCGGGCAGCGAGGCCCCTACAAAGCTCGGCGTGGACCAGGGCGAGGTGAGCGAAACCGTAGTCTGCTTGCCAAACGGCATGAAATAAAGGTCTGAACTACCGTTGATGGTCAACCCACAGGTGAACCGGATCGAGTCGCCGAGGGGCGTGCGGGCACTCACACCCGACTCCAGCACATCATTAGTGGGAATGCCCGGCTCAACGGCCAGGGCCTTACCGTCTACCCGCAAATCGACCTGGTCTTTGATCCCCTTCATGTCGGTCACGCCCAGCGATATAAAGGCTTTCTCCCACTGCATATCGGCGGGGGCAATGCCTAACCGCTCTGGCGAGGGGCGGGGAATGGAGCCGCTGATGGTGAGGTGAGTGTTATAGAGCATGACCTGAAACAGGCCCCGGTTACGTTGTTCGGGTTGTAGGGTGCCAACAATGTTCAGGTTGTCGGGCAATACATGGGCGTAGGCCGTGGTGGTTTCAACCTTGCCATCCTTGTCTTTGGTGCGAACCAAGTACGGAACGCTCAGAATGGGTCCACTCACGGTTTGCACGCCACCCCATTTATCGCTCACCTCATTCACCGCCATTGCCCGGGTGGCTTCCCGTTCGCGGATGAGGTTTTCGAGAATAACCGTGGGAATAAGCAGGATCAGCACCAGTACGCCAATGATGGCCAATTTGATCATGGTCGAGGTGCGCAGCCAGGCATTGATCCGGTCGAAAAAAGAATCGGGTTGGTACGGGGGAGGTGTCATTTCTTATTAGCTCTAAAAGTACTTTGAATTGCAAAGTAAATGAATAAGACCAATCATAACCAATCGATTGACGCGAAATAGTTAATCAGTGGGTTAGTTCACCTCCGGCATATCAGACGGGTCGACGAGTACGTAGCCGGGGTTGATTTTTTCGCCGTGCCAGCGCACGCCAAAGTGCAGGTGTGGCCCGGTGGTGCGGCCCGTGTCGCCTACTTCGCCAATTTTCTGACCTTTCGTCACGGTCTGATTCTGTTTTACGTCGATGGCTTTCAGGTGAAAATATTCCGTGAGCAAGCCATTGCCGTGGTCGATATAAACCGAATTACCGCTAAAAAAGTGGTTCGCCGCCAGCACCACCCGGCCATTGCCCACGCTCAGTACGGCTTTGCCAGCCGACAATGGGTAGTCCGTTCCGGTGTGGCGATCGGCACCCTGCCCGTTGAAGGTTCGGCAGTTACCAAAACCCTGACCGGCGGGCAGCAAAGCGGCGGGTTTACCAACGGGCAGGTCGAACACGGCGGGTTTTTCTTCGTTTTTGGCCATCAGGATGGGGTTCAGCACATCCATTTCGCGGCGGTGCCGGGCCAGATTTTGCGGCGAGACGTTGATGTAGTCCAGTTTTTTGAAGTTCTTGATATCTTCCACCTTGCACGGTTTTTCGGCTACCATCAACTGGGCCGATTCAAGTTTGCCACCCGTGGTCCGGCGCGAAATGGTGTACGTACCCGGCTTCTTTTCCATATCGACGGGGTAGTAGCAGGTGCCATTAACAGGGTCCCAGGCCTTATCGGCCATGCTGCACCGTTTGCAATTGCCCGGCCAGCGGGCCACCATGCCCTGCGCCACGGAAACAGACTGGGGAGACGGGGCTTTCTGGGCCTGCGCCAGCGAACCGAGAGTGAGCAAAGGGCCAAGCAGGCAGATAAAACGTAGCATAGAGTTGGTTGAGTAAGTTGGGGTTGACCCCGTTACTCAACCGGCTACCTGTGGAATAGTTTAGTAAGGCGAAAAGACGTGGTACCCAGTTGCTACCCCCCAATCGTCGACATAGACTCGGTCACTGCGGGGCGGTGGGACTCGGCCTCGAACCCATTCCTGGGGCGATGGGCGAAGGCTTTGAGGAAGGCGGCGACCAAATTGTCATCGGTGGCACCGCTCCTGAGCAGCGCCCGGACGTCGAGGACGCCGTTATCGTACAAACAGGTTTTCAGGGTGCCCTGCGCCGTGAGCCGGATGCGGTTGCACGAGCCGCAGAAGGTGCGCGTGTAGGCCGCAATAATGCCCATCGTGCCCACATGGTCGGGAGCCTGATAGGTGGCAGCGGTGGCATGAGGAGCGGTGGGGCGCGGTTGCAGATCGGGGTAAAACGACTGTAGTTCGGCCAGAATGCGCTGGTGCGTCCACGTCAGGATGGGGTAATGGCTGCCCTCGCCGTTGAACGGCATTTCTTCAATAAACCGAACGTCAATTGATTGATTACGAGCCAGTTCGGCCAGCGCGAATAGGTCCTGCGTATTCTGCCCATCCATAACCACAGCGTTAATTTTCACGCGAATATCATGCGCCAGCAACTCGTCGAGGGTGTTGAGTACGGCGGGGAGTTCGTCGCGGCGGGTGATCTGATGAAACCGGGCGCGGTCGAGGGTGTCGAGGCTGAGGTTGACCGATTTCACACCCAGCCGCGCCATATCGGCCACGTGTGGGGCGGTCAACACGCCGTTAGTGGTCATGTGCAATTCGTCCATGCTCGGAATGACCGACAGCCGTTCCAGAAAGCCCATCAGCCCCGCCCGCACAAAGGGTTCGCCGCCCGTGAGCCGCAGTTTCGAAACGCCCATGCGGGCCAGCACCGCCACCAGCCGCTCCATTTCCTCGTAGGTCAGCAACTGCTGTTTGGGCAGGTACTTAATCCCCGTTTCGGGCATGCAATAGAAACACCGCAGGTTGCAGCGGTCCGTTACGGCCAGCCGGAGGTACGTAATGGGTCGGTTGTGGTTGTCGAAAAGCATCAGCAGCAGAACAGTTCGGCGCTTGGTATCGTTGCGCTATTGGTAAAGATGCCTCCGCTAACCGGCAAAACCATGCTCGACACACAACCCATTTTCGACACGCTTATTCCCACTACGCCAACGGACAGCTCCGACTGGAACGCCTTTCTGACCCAGACCCTCCAAACCTTCGACTGCACCACGGGCACGCTTCACCGGCTCGACCCCGATTCGGGCCTGCTGACGCTGGTGGCCTACGCGGGTTTGCCCCCATTCATCGTGCCCAAAATCGAAAAGATTCCCGTAGGTAAAGGTATGGCCGGTATTGCCGCCGAACGCCGCGAAGCCGTGCAACTCTGCAACCTCCAGACCGACGAATCGGGGGTGGCACGTCCCGCCGCGCGTGATACCAAAGTAGAAGGGTCCATTGCCGTACCCCTGCTCTTCAACGGGCAGTTATATGGTACCCTCGGCATCGCCAAACCCGTGCCCTACGATTTCACGGATGAGGAGGTAATGGCGCTGATGAATATCGGCGAGGCCGTAAGCCAGGCCCTGGCGTAGGTTTTCGGGTAGCTATAAAACGGCGAAACCGGCCTATTGGAGCCGGTTTCGCCGTTTCTGATTAAAAAAGAAGCTATCGCGTACTGATTATTGATTCACAAATTCGACACGTTCGCCAGCGGTAGGCTCGAAGTTATCGATCACTACGTCAGACGACGTGGTGGCCGAATTAACATTCCAGTTGGCATTGAGGCGGAATAATACTTTGGGGGCTGATTTGTCGAAGATCAACGCCATCGACGTGACCGAGACAGAGCCGCCACCATAATACACAACCTGGCCGCCAACGGTATTGCGCCAGCTACCCGCCCACGAGCCGCCTTTACCGTCGGTAG
Organism: Cytophagales bacterium; assembly: GCA_038230755.1. GTDB lineage: Bacteria > Bacteroidota > Bacteroidia > Cytophagales > Spirosomataceae > Fibrella. The sequence goes on from JBBRMP010000157.1 coordinate 8,170, forward strand.
CCGTTACGCCAGACTGGCTAAAGGTAAATTTGTAGCCGCTGTAGTCCGTTGTGTTATCTGAAAAGCCACGGTAATAGCTTTTCACCGTCCAGGTACCCGTGGTCATTACCGGGTTCATGTCGTAGATCGGCGTTGGATTAGGCGTCAGAATAGGTAGCGACGTTGGTACGGGCGTTGGCGTAGGGGTGGGTGTTGGGTTGGGCGACCCCTGCTTGGCACCAGCATTCAGGGTGGGGTTGATGACGTCCTGCGAACTGTTGCACGACATAACACCAATTGACAACAGGGCAATAGCGGAAGCGATACGTAGTTTCATAGTATAATTCTTTGGTTAAAGAGTACGCTGGCAATACGGACCAAATAGATTTCAGGTTGCGCAGGAGCTGATAATAATTTCGTTGGGTTGTCTATGTCCCTGTCAATGAGCGGCAACCAACTTTTGGTTGAATTCAGGCTACGCCAAAGTCAACCAAAAGACCGGCGATGTCCTGCTTGCGTGTCTGATTAACTAACTATTTTTTGCCACCCCGCCTTGTCGTATTAAAAATAGAACTACTATTGTAGTGTATTATATCACTAATACACTACAACAATGATAAACCTCAACAGCGTCACCTTCCGGTATGGCCGAAAACCGCCGGTATTGCAGGAACTGAGCCTGCAACTTAGACCGGGCCATATCTACGGGTTACTCGGCTCGAACGGGGCGGGCAAGTCGAGCCTGATGCGGCTGATGGCGGGCCTCCTCTACCCCACCGTCGGGCAGATTCGGGTCAACGAACGTGAACCCCGCCGCCGCGAACCGGCCTTTCTGGAAGACCTGTTTTTTCTGCCCGAGGCCATCGACGTCCCCGGTATGTCGTTCGAGAAATACGTGGCCACCATGAGCGCATTTTACCCCCGTTCCGACCACGAACAGTTCCGGCAATACCTGCGGGCATTTCAGTTACCCAACGCCATCGGCTGGCTCGACGAACTGTCGCTGGGGCAACGCAAGCAACTGATTATCAGCTTCGGACTGGCGACCAACACGAGTATTTTGCTCATGGACGAGCCTACTAACGGCCTCGATATTCCGTCGAAAGCGCAGTTCAGGAAGGTGGTCTCGGCGGCCCTTTCGCCCGAACGGCTTGTGGTCATTTCCACCCACCAGGTGCGCGATCTCGATGCGCTGATCGATACCGTGGTGCTGCTCAACGACCACGAACTGCTGCTCAACGCGCCACTGGAGCAGGTGAGCCAACGCCTCCGCTTCGAGACATCGGGCCGCGACGTCCCCGCCGACGTACTCTACGCCGAACCCAGCCTGCGGGGCCACGCCATTGTTCGCGAAAACCCTGATCCTGCCGACGATACGCCCATCGACCTGGAACGGTTGTTCAACGCCGCCATCAGCAGCCCGCAACGCATGAAAACCCTTTTCCCCACCCAGAAATTATGAACCAGACCTTTTCCCTCACTCGCCTTGCCCGGCTCAATCGCTGGTTCTGGGCCATCAAAGGCCGGACCTATCTGATTGCAGCCATGGCGCTGTTAATCTTCATTATCCTGCTTCTGTCTATCGTTCTCTACAACTGGACAAGCTATTCGATGATCGTCCAGAATCAGAATATGGTCTGGTTTTGGCTATTGGCATTGCTCCTTACCGGTAGCATCGCTAGTGACGTATTCAGTGTACTGTTCCGGCAGGAGTCTGCTATTACGTACTTGATGATACCGGCTTCCCGTTCCGAAAAGTTCTGGCTTGGCATCGGCTATTGCGTGGGAGCGATTCTCAGCCTGGGCATTGTCTTTTTTAGTTGCGAAGCCATTGCTTTTAGCATCGTGAATACCCACTTGCCTACCAACGTACCCGGCCGCTACGTATCCTCACTGACCTATTATCTGGCCGGGAATGCGAAAGAACCATACATCATGGTGGGGCTTAGCTACACCGTATTTGCCGGACTAGCCATCAGTATAATCGGTAGCTTTTACTTTCGGCGCGGTGTGTTTATCCGCAATGTGGGCGTTGTACTTTTTACCCTCATCGGCCTTACGCTGCTTTATGTAGGCATTGTCGCCTTACTGGCTGGCGACCACGCGGTCGGCACGGCGCTACCCTTCTTTTCCATAGCGGTGCATACCTCAATCAATAGTTATGAAAACCTGGGCCCGCCCACCTGGCTAACCGTTGGCGCTTACGTGGGTACGTTGCTGATGCTCTGGACTATTGCCCGCGTCCGGTTTAATGAACTAGAACGGTAGACAACACCATGGAATTTTCTGATAAGCAACCCATCTACCTGCAAATCGCCGATTATGTCTGCGAACAGATTTTGCAGCAGGCGTGGCCCCCCGGCGAGCGCATTCCGTCAGTGCGCGACCTCGGCTCGTCGCTGGAAGTGAACCCCAACACGGCCATGCGGGCCTTCGATTACCTTCAGCAACAGGGCATTTTGTTCAACAAACGCGGTATGGGCTACTACGCCGCCGACGATGCTCCTGACCGGGTAAGTGCCATGCGCCGCGCCCGTTTTCTGGACGTGGAACTCCCCGACGTCTTCCGCACCATGTCCCTGCTCGGCATCTCCATTGCCGACCTTGAAGCCCGTTTTAATGCGTTTCAACTCGCTGCTACCACATGAAAACTAGCTTTAAACTCCTGATTGCCTTGGCTCTTGGCCTCATAGTAACCATGTTCGTAGCGGCATTTTCCATCCGGAAGCAGTACGACGCGCTCGACAAAACCGATGTCTATGCCCGCTGGCAGAAAAAGTTACTACCCACCTTCCGGGCCGTGCAGATTACAGGCCCATCATCGGCAATGGTGCAGATTGAACCTGGAAATACTACGCAGTTGCTGGCCGATACGCTCAACAAATGGCGGCAGGTAGCCTACACGTACCGGGTAGAGCGGGATACGCTATTCCTGTCCATTGCCCCCACCGATGGCTGACTACTTCGGCCCGAAGACACAGACGACGAGTGGCATAACCCGCAATTGATTGTGCAGGCACCAGCCATAACGGCCATTTCAGCCACCAACGCGGTTTGTCAGATCAGCGATTTGCAAGGTAACCTCTTGACGCTGACACAGGGCGGAAAAGCAGGTCGAATAACCTTGGAACACCTTACTTATAATCAAATAAACGCCTCATTATCAGGACAATGTCAGTTAACGATCCGTTCTTACAATAGTAGAATCGGTCGCGGCAATATCACCGTCCGCGACAGTGCGCGGCTATATCAGTACAGCGATTTTACGAACGGCTTAACCCTGCAAGCCGATTCAACGGCCATGCTACGGCTGACAGGCAAGGCATTACGGCAAATGCGGGAGAAGTAGGATTTGTGAGAGCAAGGGCGGGGCGGTCCCGCGTCAGCAGTATCACAAATTCAGCAGCCGTTTCAGCCGTTCATAAAAGCCGGTATGCCGAAACGTGAACTGCTTATGGAGGACGTAATTGCTTAAAAAGCTAAGAGCCATCGCGCTGATTTGCGCCACTAACTTGTTGACGTTTACCGTCTTGACCGAGTATGGAATCAGGATGGCCCTGGTATTGAACTGATTCACAGAGTAGTTGTACATCAGTGTGGAGCCATAAACGGTGATCAGACACGATATGGCCGAGACGAGCGTGAATTTGACTACTTCGCGCTTAGTCTGCGCCGAATTTTTGGCATTGAACGCAAAGAGCTTCGTCAGGAAAAAGCCGACGACGAAGGCCACCAGATACCCTGCTAACAGGGCTTGCTGATAGGTGACCTGAAACCAGTCCTGCAACAGGCTTCCGGCTATGAGTTGCAGTAGTGCGCCAATGGCCGCAACGATGAAATAGGCGATTACGTCACGGCTATTGAAGAGTTTACCTGGCATAGACAACAAGGCGAAAAAGTGGAATACGACGCACCAATGCGTCCGTTTATCAAACAAACTTAGTCATGCAACGTAACTTATTCCTCCTGGTCTTGTCAATTTGCTGCGCTACTTCAGACACAATAGCTCAACTTCCAAGAAATTTTTCGCAAAAACAAGTGGCCACACTGGTAAACAGTGTCCGCCAACTAATGAAAAGTCAGCATATACCTTCATTAATGCTGGCGGTCGTCACCAAGGACACAACGCTATTTGTCGATGGCCTGGGAATAGCAAATCTTGATACGCAATAGCCTGTTACGAAATATACGCTTTTCCCAATGGCATCGATTACAAAAACGTTTACCGCACTGGCTATTATGCGGTTAATTGAGCAGGGGAAATTATCGCTTGATACAGAATTAAAAACAATTGCTCCTGAAGTACCTTTTACCAATACCTGGGAAAATAAGCATCCAGTTAAACTAGTCCATCTGCTGGAGCATACTACCGGATTTGACGACGTACATTTCAATGCGCTGTTTAATAACGAAGGTCCTATTTCTGAATATAAAGCCGTACTACGCTACAAAAAGTCGATGCATTGCCGCTGGTATCCCGGCGAGCGGATGGCTTATTGTAACACCGATTATGTGATCTTGGGATACCTCATCGAGAAATTATCGGGGCAAACCTATGAAGCCTTTTTAACCGATCAGGTATTACGTCCGCTGGGGATGAATCATAGTTACCTGAATGAGATTCATTCTCCTCTATCAGCCTATGCGCAGGGCTATAGTTGGGAGGAAACTGGGTTCACCAAAATCCCTTCAGTCGTTATGTATGGCAAAGGACCGGGAGCATTGTATTCCTGCGCAGCCGACATGGCGAAGTTTATACAGTTTTTCTTGCGAAATGGTCAATCAGCATCGATACCGGTATTTCCAGCATCAACAATTGACCAAATGGAAGTGCCAACTAGTTCTGTACCAGCGCAGAATGGCATGAAAACCGGCTATGGATTGGGTATCACCACCGGCTTTTTGACGGCGAAATTTCCTTTTTACGGCCACGGTGGGCTCAGTATTGACTTCTCGTCACGTAACTGTTTAGGTAGGCAAATTAAAGCCAATTATCTGACAATCAGCAAGTTACTAATTTTTCTAATTTATGAGTTAAACTAAGCAAAAATCTTAATGTGCTAATAATCAACTACTTGACTTTTAGACATTAAATACTTTTGCGATTTTTAACTTTGCAAGTGCTTGATTATCAGTTCAGTGGACTAC
>JBBRMP010000158.1:0-13166 GCA_038230755.1 Cytophagales bacterium
CGTAAAAAAGTCCACCTGTGATAATGCAGGTGGACTTTTTTACGGACGCGTCAGCCCTCCCCCTTCGGGGGTTGGGGGGCTTTACATTGCGTAAACTTCCTCGTTTTGCAGGAAATCCTGGTACGTATACTCCAAACCTTCACGGAGTTCGATGCTGTGTTTCCAGCCCATCGCGTGCAACTTCGACACGTCCATCAGTTTGCGGGGGGTGCCGTCGGGTTTGTCGGTGTTCCAACGGAGTTCACCACTGAAGCCAACAACCTCCTTTACCAGCTCGGCCAGTTGTTTGATGGTCACGTCTTCGCCGGTGCCCACATTCACGAATTGCTCGCCGTCGTAGTTATTCATCAGAAAAATACAGGCTTCGGCCAGGTCGTCGGCGTGCAAAAACTCGCGCATCGGCGAGCCAGTACCCCAGATCTCAACCGTTGGCTGATTGTTGATTTTGGCCTCATGAAACTTCCGAATCAGGGCGGGCAACACGTGCGACCCTTGCAGGTTGTAGTTGTCGTTGGGGCCGTAGAGGTTGGTGGGCATCACCGAAATATAATTGTCGCCATATTGGCTCCGGTAGGCTTCACAGAGTTTGATACCCGCAATTTTGGCAATGGCATACGGCTCATTGGTCGGCTCCAAAAACCCGCTGAGCAGGTACTCTTCTTTTAGCGGCTGCGGGGCCATTTTGGGGTAAATACACGACGACCCCAGAAACAGCAGCTTTTTCACCCCGTTCTGATGCGCACTGTGGATGATGTTGGCTTCGATGACCAGATTTTCGTACAAAAATTCGGCACGGTAGATGTTATTAGCCAGAATACCGCCCACTTTAGCAGCGGCCAGAAACACGTAATCGGGCTTCTCGTCGGCGAAGAAATCGGCCACGGCGGTCTGATTACGCAGGTCAAGTTCTGACGAGGTGCGGGCCACAATGTTAGTGTAGCCAATGGCTTTCAGGTGGCGAACCAGCGCGGAACCGACCATTCCGCGGTGTCCGGCAATGTAAATTTTAGCGTCTTTTTCCACTGTGTTGACAGAAACAGCGACCGTCCCCCTGGGGCCGACCGTTCGGTTGTATACTTTTCAGACTTTGCAAACGTTGCAAAATTAACAAAGTTCGCCCGTCTGTCTGTCCCGCCTACTCATTCATTGGCAGGGCGTTCCTTCTTCCATATACTTATGCGTTCGCTGTTGATTCTTAGTTTACTGCTCTCCACCGCCCTCCAAATGGCATTAGCCCAGACGGCTCCGTCGGCTCTCACTACAGCAGCCGGACCACCCGTGGCTATTCCGAAAAAGCAGAAAGGCAGTTTCCTGAAAAAAGTGGCCGAGCAGGCTGGCGTGCCCTCATCCATCGCCAGCAATCCCCTCTCGACCACAGCCTACGGTCTGCCCGGAAGCCTGCCCAAACCTGATTCGTTGAAGGGTATGCTGACCGATATGTTGGGTCCAGATATTCCCGACCTAGGCCTAAAAATCAGGTCGTTTATCAAAAAGAGCGACAAACGTGGGAAGAAAAAAGAATCAAAAACAGCGTATGAGGGTCTGCCGATGATCAAGCAGTTTACCAAAATCGGTAGCGGCGACCGGGCCATCGTGGAAGAATTTCACGTATTGAAAACGTGGCAGGATCCCAGCCCCTACGTGCGTGAGGTATGGTCCTACAGCGCCAAAGAGGGTCGGATTAAGCCCATGCCCAAAGATATGTCGGGCGTTTATTTGCTCCACGGCCCCTACAAACGCTACCAAAACGGCGAATTAATGGAGGAGGGCTACTATTACGCGGGTACACGTGATGGCCGTTGGGAGAAGTACGATCCCAAATTCATGCTGCTCGATAAAACACGCTACCATCACGGTTTCCCCGCCGATTCGCGCATTGCCTATTACGATTCGACGCACACCAAAATCAAAGAAGTATTTCCCTACGCCTATGGCAAAATGACGGGTACTTATATAGCGTTTCACCCTAACGGCCAAATTGCCGAGGAGGGCAAGTATGACAACGGCGTGAAAATTGGCCGTTGGACCGAGTGGTATCCCAACACCACCCGCCGGTTCCGTAAGCGCGTAACTCAATACGCCGCTGACCGGTGGGACGAATCTGCCGAACCGATTGTGCTTTCAGAATGGGATGAAAAAGGCAAGCAGACCTTCGACAGACCAAAAGAAAAGACGGAAGTAGCTGAGGAGGAAGAGGGGCGGTAAGGTGATTGTGCGAGAACGGTTTACCCTAAATTACGTATTTGTGAAAGTAGACCTAAAAACGCCTGATTCTACCTGTTCGACAAACCGTTGAAACGGTTGCTTTCTGGGCGTACAAACGCCCAGCCCACGGTTTCAACCGTGGGCTGGGCTAAGCTAATATGGAAAATGATGGGCCTAAATGATGTTGACTGAGGTCCTCTCAACACGCCTGCTTACTTGAATAACCCCACCGGGTCAGGTTGCTTCAGCAGAAGCTCATGGACATAGTCGAGGTCAACCGACGAGATGCTCGTAGTGTAGGCTTTGTGGAGATAGAGCCAGGCATCGGTATAATTGGCCTGTAGGTAGTTCGCCAATGACAGTTTCATGTAGGCCGTGGCATGGTCGGGACGTAGAAACAAAGCCTTTGCCAGATGTTCACGGGCATCGACCATACTGGCGGTATCTTGTTTGGCCTGGTATTGCTCCAATTCTACGGTAGCCAGATCGGTCAGCATCACGGCATTGGTATCAGACAGTGTAACGCCCCGTTGTAGCATCTTGATAGCCGTACCTAACTGATTGCGCTGGTAACACACCACACCCAAACCCCAAAAAGCATCGGCGTTTTTATCGTTGAGCAGGTTGGCCAGATTAAACCGATAAGCCGCCGTATCTAACTGAGCCTCAGCAATATACTCCCAACCACGGGCCGTAAAAAACTGGCTGGCTTCCTGACGGCTGGTGAAATTTTGGTCGCAGTCGTTCAGAAAACGGATCTCCTCTTCAATCTGCAACGGCGATTTTGACCGTTCGCCAAAAAGGGGCAAAATCTTGATGTCGATAACCCGCTCAGGGACAGGCTTTTCGGATACACCAGCAACTTTGGTTGTTTCTTTGGGCGTAGCAGCCTTATGGTCGGCATTTGCCTTAGCTGCCCGCGAAGCCGACACCATCACGGGCGTCTGCGCCTGTCCAACCGCCAAAACCGGCAGCAACAGCAGCCCCCAAACTAACTGGTGCGTTGTCGGCACGTTGCGTGTAGCGATGAAGCGAGACAAAGGGCTGTTGGTATACATGGCAATCGTAGAACGACGGGGCATCCAAGTTAGTACATCGCGGGTGATTACCGCTTACTTGCTCCCCGCTTTCCCGTGTTTTTGGGGCCAGATTTTGGGCCTGTTCCTGAGCGAGTTGTGGGTTTTTGGCCCGCGTTCGTAGGCTTCTTTTTTAATCCGCTTGCCGCCGCTGCTGCCTGACCAGCCCGACTATGCCGCGCCGCGCCGCCGAGGCGTTCTTTTTGAATACGTGCCGCCGCTTTCGGATCTTTCTTTTCGTGGAAAGCGCCTTTAAACGTCGGGTCATCTTTACGGCGTTGCTCGTCGATTTCGCGCAGCATATCCTGCTGCTCTTCTTTCGGCGTTTCCACCTGCTCAACATCGCGCGGAATGGGTATCCGATTGATTTTCTGGCGGATAATTTCTTCGATCTTACCCACATGGTACGCCTCAGCGATAGTGACAAACGTAATGGCCTCGCCGGTATGGTTGGCGCGACCCGTGCGGCCAATGCGGTGAACGTAGTCTTCGTAGATGATAGGCACGTCGAAATTAATTACGTGCGACACCTCAGCCACGTCGATACCCCGCGCGGCAACGTCAGTAGCAACCAGCACCCGGACGTTACCTTCCTTAAACGCCTCCATCGAATTGATGCGCGTGTTTTGGCCTTTGTTGGCGTGAATAACCCGGATGTTCCTGTCATCCACCACTTTACGTGCCAAAAATTTATAAATATTCTCAGCGGTCTGTTTAGTGCGGGTAAACACGATCACGCGTTGGGCGTCTTCCTGCGTAACGAGGTGGGCCAGCAAATTGATCTTCGTCCGGAAATTGGGCACTTCATAAACCACCTGATCCACCATTTCGGCGGTCATGTTCTGGGGCGTCACCTCAATACGGATGGGGGCTTCCAGAAACTCTGCCGAGAACCGTTCTACCTTGTCAGGGAAGGTGGCCGAGAACAACAGGTTCTGCCGTTTGCGGGGAATAACTTCCAGAATAGCGCGTATCTGGGGCATGAAGCCCATATCGAGCATCTTGTCAGCCTCATCCAGAATCATGGTTTTGAGGTCTTTCGTGATGATCTCACCAGCCCGGTAGAGATCATTGAACCGACCCGGCGTGGCCACAATGATATCGACCCCAGCTTGTAGTTTCTCGATCTGCGCTTTTGGTCCTAACCCACCATAAACGGCCACGTGCCGGATGTCGGTGTAGGCAGCAAACTGCGCAATGGCCTTATCTATCTGCATGGCCAATTCCCGCGTGGGGGCCAGAATGAGGGCGCGGGGATTTTGGCCCTGCGCATATTTCACTTTCATCAGTAGCGGCAATACATAGGCCGCCGTTTTGCCGGTACCGGTCTGCGCAATACCCAGCACATCGTGGTTGCCCAGCACCACCGGGATGGCTTTTTCCTGAATCGGCGTCGGCTCGGTATACCCCGCTTCGGCTATCGCGTTGAGTAACTGACGGTTCAGGGCAAACTGCTCAAAGGATTTTTCTTCCATTGTGCAAAGGTAGGGGTTCTAAAAGTCGATAGCCGTCAGTCGATGGTCAATAGTCGCTTCTCCCACGGCTACTCCGAACGCAAAGCGACTATTGACCATCGACTGACGACTATCGACTTTTAAAACTTAAACCCCAATTCCAACGCCACCGTGTTATTGCGCGATTCCAACTCATTAGCGCGGAAGACGTTGAGGAGGCCGCGTTGATAGCTTAGCCCCACGTTGACGGCGTTGACATTGTTGATTTTGTATTGCACCCCGGCCCCCAGCAATACGCCAAAGTCCGCGAAACCATACTGCCGTTGGTAGCTCCCGCCCGCATTGGCGACCTTGTAAAGGACATTGGTAGTAGGGTCGAGGGCTTTTTCGGCCAGTTTGATATCCAGTAAACCCCCGCACTGAATGTAGCCGCGCAGGTCGGGGCCGAGGTTGTTGGCGTACATTTTCACCGTCAGCGGAATTTGCAGGTATTGCAAATTATATACCGACTCAGCCGCAGGTGCACCCGGCTTAAACCGATCCTGCCCAAACGATCCTGGAATCACGAACGACGACCGTTTAATGGTGTACCAAAGCCCTGAACTGAAGGCGTAACGGTCTTTGAAGAAAAAATAATCGAGCGAGGGGCCGACGCTCATGCGTACGCCAATGCCGTTGGTTTGGAACTGACTGTATGACCCTGTGCCGTCGGCAGAATTAAATCCGATACCGGGGGCCACCCGGAAGCTCATCTCGATCAAATGCGACGGACGTTCGTAGTCGGGCAAGCGGTCGTCGGCGTAGCCACGTTGGGGTTGCTGCCGACTGTCGCGCTCGGCCTTGTAGTCGCGCAGGGTTTGTTTGGCGGCTTTGGCGCTGCCTTTTGGGTAATACACAGCCGGGCGGCGGGCTTGCGCTAACCCCGTTTGGCCAGCGGCGACAACCAGGCAGACCATCGCCACGATAGCCATCCAACCCGTTGCTGCAACTTTTTTCATAATTTTGTACGTTTTCAAGATAGCAAAAGAAGCCATCCGTATGGGAGTTAGGGAACGCTTGGGCCGGTTGACCAACGGATTGATCATCGGCACAAGCCTTGTGAGTAGCGTACTATTTACTTCATGTACCAAAACCGAGCCAGTTCAACTTGAGCGGCTCGAAAAGGGTCTCTTCGCGGCAAAGACACCGCTCCAAATTCGGCAGTTTCTGTCCAGCCACCCTGGCGTGGCAAATTTGTACTTTAACGCGAATGATGCCGCTTCTGATACAGCCCTCGTGGCGGAATTGACTAATCGGGTCAACAATCCTGAATTGCAGGTGCTTTACCAGCAAACCGAAACCGAATTTGGCGACGCGACGGCCCTGCAAAACAGCCTTGCCGACGCGTTCCAAAACATCAAAAAGGACTTTCCCGGCTTCAAATCGCCCCGCGTTGCCACGATGGTTACGGGCTTCGACATGGGACCTGATTTGTTGGTGACGGATAGCCTGATCGTGATTGGACTCGACTATTTCGCTGGACCTAAAGCCAAATATCGGCCCGTTGGTCCTGAATTTCCGCAATATGTGCTTCGGCGGTATCAGCAGGCCTACATCGTGCCCACCATTGTGCGCATGATTTCGGACCGCTTCAACGCTACCAACCCCGCCGACCAAACACTCTTGGCCGACATGATCCACAGCGGCAAAGGACTACTGTTCACACGTACCATCCTGCCCGAAACACCCGACAGCCTCATCATCGGTTATTCAGACCGTCAACTGACGCAAACGTTTAATTCGCAGGATCAGGTTTGGGCGCATTTCATTGACAATCAATTACTTTATAATGCCAGCGGCGAAATAAAGCAGCGCTATATGCAGGAACGCCCCTTTGTGGCGGAAATCGGTACGGCCTGCCCGGGCCGGATTGGGCAGTGGCTCGGCTGGCGGATGGCGTCATTTTATCAGACCCGCCAGAAAGCATCGTTGCCCGACATCATGCAGGTTAAAAATGCACAGACATTGTTCCAACAGTCTGGTTATAAAGGGCAAAAAGAAGAATAGTCTTCAGTCTGTTGACTGAAGACAAGTTTAATATGGCAAAACGAGGACGCAGTTTCGGGGAGGAGACGCCCGAAGAAGATAAAAAGAAGCTGAGTGGACAGGCATTACGCCGGGCCTCGCGGCTGTTTGGGTTTGTGAAACCCTACTGGCGTTACTACGCCATGGGCTTTGTGTTTCTGGGCCTGTCAACGGCCACCACACTCAGTTTTAGCCTGATTATCAGGGAAGTAACAAACGTACTTGATCAAAAATCAGCCTACACGCTGAATCAGATTATTCTGTTTTTTGTGGCGGTACTAGCCGGGCAGGCGGTGTTTTCGTTCTTCCGCATCTACTACTTCGCGCAGGTCAGCGAACGCTCCATGGCCGATATTCGGCGGGCGGTGTATGACAAGATGGTGTCATTGCCCATCACGTTTTTCGAGCAGCGGCGCGTGGGCGAACTCACCAGCCGACTATCCTCAGACGTGACGCAGTTGCAGGACGTGCTGTCGATTACGCTGGCCGAATTTTTCCGGCAAATTACCACGCTCATTTTCGGTACGGTGGCGATTTTGTACCTCTCCTGGAAGCTGACCTTGTTTATGTTGGCTACGTTTCCACTGCTGATTGTGTCGGCCCTGTTTTTCGGGCGGTTCATTCGCAAGCTCTCAAAACAGGCACAGGACGAGTTGGCCAACGCGAGTGTGGTGGTCGAAGAAACCTTGCAGGCCATCAACGTGGTGAAGGCATTTACCAACGAACGGTACGAAAGCAACCGTTACGCCAATGCCCTGCGCCGGATGGTGAACATCGCCCTGCGGTCGGCTACCTACCGGGGGGCATTTGTGTCGTTTGTGATCACGGCTCTGTTTGGCTCCATCGTGGGCGTGTTGTGGTATGGCGGCAACCTAGTTCTGCAGCACGAAATGAACCTCGCCGACCTCATCACCTTCCTGTTCCTGATGGCGTTCATCGGTGGTTCGGTGGCGGGCATGGGCGATATGTACGCGCAGATTCAACGTACCCTCGGCGCGTCGGAACGGATTCTGGACATTTTGGAAGAGACCCCCGAAGTGGATTTGACCAAGGCTCCCGCTACGCTCTCGGCCCCTATCGAGGGCGACATTGTGTTCGACGATGTGCATTTCTCATACCCCACCCGGCCCGATATCGAGGTGCTGAAAGGTGTTTCGCTCCGGGTGAAATCGGGGCAGAAAATTGCGTTGGTGGGGCAAAGTGGCGCGGGAAAATCGACCATTGTGCAGTTGCTGATGCGGTATTACACGCTGGCCGAAGGGCAGATTACAGTCGATGACCGGGCTATTTCAACCTACGACATCACCAACCTCCGTCAGCACATTGCCATTGTGCCTCAGGAAGTTATGCTTTTTGGCGGTACCATCGAAGAGAACATCCGCTACGGTAAACCCGATGCTACCGCCGAGGAAATCATCGAAGCAGCCCGCCGCGCCAATGCGCTGGAGTTTATCAACTCGTTTCCCGAAGGATTAGGGACCATTGTGGGCGAGCGCGGCGTGAAACTATCGGGTGGGCAGCGGCAGCGGATCGCCATTGCGCGGGCTATTCTGAAAGACCCCGCCATCCTGATTCTCGACGAAGCTACCTCGTCGCTCGATGCCGAATCGGAGCGGCTGGTGCAGGGTGCCCTTGACGAGCTGATGCAGAACCGCACCACGATCATCATTGCCCACCGCCTCGCCACGATCCGGCAGGTTGACCAAATCTACGTCCTCCGCAACGGCCAAATCGCCGAACAGGGCACCCACGACGAGCTGGCTACCCTACCCGATGGTATGTACGCTAACCTGGTTAAATTGCAGTTCGAGACCGCTGTGCAGAGTGAGTAGTGGCCGTAAAAAAGACTACAATGAGTACACCGAAAGTTGTTGTTTTCTTGCTGGCTATTTTCTGTTTTGCCAAGGTCAGTTTTTGCCAGATTATAAATACAAAGCATATTCCTGACACTACAACAGTCATTTATGCTGAAAATATAGTGTCGCAGAAACCTGAATTTGTGGGAGGTAATGCAGCGATGATTGCATGGCTTATGAAAAATTTCAGGTACCCAAAGGCTGCTAAACAGGCTACTGTTTCAGGGGAATTGTTAGCTCGTTTTACTGTCAACAAAGACGGCTCAATAAGCGATATCGACGTGCTTAAAGAATATGGTTTCGGCACCAGAGAAGAGGTAACGCGTTTGATCAAGGCTATGCCAAGGTGGCGCGCTGGTAAAGTAGATGGCAAACCAGTTGCGATGAAATATACATTACCAATACACATCCATCCAGATCAAGAATAACAGTATCATGACCGCCACCCAGACACTAAAAGACCATAACCTCCGCCATACCAATAATCGCGAGGAACTGCTCGATCTGCTGCTACAGACTGACCATGCCCTGGCGCACGGCGACATCGAAACGCGCCTCAGACCTGATTATGACCGCGTTACGATCTACCGCACCCTGCGTACGTTTGTCGATAAAGGCATCGTCCACCGCGTACTCGATGATACCGGCGACCCGAAGTATGCGCTGTGTCGGCATAGCTGTGCCAAAGACGATCACCACCACGACCACGTTCATTTCAAGTGTCAGCAGTGCGGTCAAACCACCTGCCTCGACCAAGTTCAGATTCCCGCTATTGCATTGCCAGATGGCTACAGCCGGGTCGAAACCAACCTGCTGATTCAGGGCACCTGCCCAGACTGTGTTTAGCCAATGCCAATGACCACCTTCCCTACCCGACAAGCTCACTTCCAACAACTGGCCGACAAAGCCCAACAGCAACATAATCAACTGGCGATCGTACGGTTAGCCTGGTTCTTTGGGATCCTCGTTGTCGCAATTTTTCTCTACAAAATAGGCCAATTGGGTTGGGCAGCCGGTGTTGGCGCGGTTGGCCTCATCGGCTTTGCGGTGCTACTTAAACGGCATCAGCGTGTGCGGCGCGAACGCGACCTAAACCGGCAACTGGTGTTCATCAACCAGGACGAACAGGCCCGCCTCGACCGGACGTACCTCCGCCCCGAAACCGGCCTCGCCTTTGCCCCGCCCGACCATGCCTATGCCCAGGACCTGGACGTTTTCGGCAAGCATTCGCTCTATAAACTCCTCAACCGAACCCACACCCACGACGGGTCGGCGCGGCTGGCGCAGTACCTGTTGCACCCCGCCCTGCCCGCCACCATCATGCTGCGACAGGAAGCCGCCGAAGCCCTTAAACCCCACCTCGACTGGCGGCAGATGGCCGAGGCACTGGCCCGGTTGAACGAGAAAATAAGCGAGTCGCCGGAGGGGTTGCGCGAGTGGGCCAACACGCCTACGCCGCTGCCCGGCTGGACCAATGTGGTGCGGTTTGTATTTCCCATCATTACCGCCGGCGTGTTTGTGGCCTGGCTGCTGGGCTACCTGCCGGGGGTGGCCGTGATCGGCTGTCTGGCCATTCACGGGTCTATTTTGGGGCAAACCAACAAGACCGCGCTGGTGGTTTGCGAACAAACCAATGCCGTTACCCAAACCCTGCTGGCCTACACTGACCTACTCCGTCATGCCGAACAAATGCCCGGCGAAAGCCGGATGTTGCGAGACCTTCGCCGCCGACTCACCACCGACGCGGGTACGGCCTCCGAAGCCATTGCCCGACTGGCGCGACTGGTCGAGAATCTGAACTTCCGGCAAAACATCTATTTCGTCCTGTTTGTAGGGTTAGCCACGCTCTGGGATCTGCACTATCTACAAGCCCTGAACCGTTGGAAAGCCCAATACGGCCCGCTCCTGGCCGATTGGCTGGCCGCCGAAGCCGAAATCGAAGCCATAAACAGCCTCGCCGGATTCGCCTATGCTCATCCCGACTACGCCACCCCCGAACTGGTTGAAGACGACGGCATCCACGTGGAAGCCGACACCGTGGCGCATCCATTGTTGCCGCCCAACCGGGCTATTGCCAACACACTATCAGTGATTGGTTCGGGCAAAACGGTGCTGATTACCGGCTCGAATATGTCGGGGAAAAGCACGTTTCTACGCACGTTGGGGCTGAATGTGATCTTGGCGCAGGCGGGGGCGGTCACCTCGGCGCGGCGGTTTGCCTGTTCACCCGTGCAGGTCTATACGAGTATGCGTACGCAGGATTCGCTGGAAGAAAATACGTCGTCGTTTTATGCCGAACTCAAGCGGTTGCGCACGCTTATCCGGCTGGCCAAACCCAATGGTGAACCCGATCAACTGCCCGTGCTGTATTTTCTGGACGAAATCCTGAAAGGCACCAACTCTGCCGACCGCCACAAGGGAGCCGAGGCGCTAATCCGGCAACTACACCGCACCACATCATCGGGCTTCGTATCGACCCACGACGTGGAACTGGGCAGCATGGCCAACGCCGACGACTTCGTGGCCAATTACCATTTCCGCTCCGACATCGACGCCGGGCAGGTTACCTTCGATTACCACCTCCGCCCCGGCGTCTGCGAAAGTTTCAACGCCAGCCAGTTGATGCAGGCGATGGGGATAGAGGTCTAAAAAAACTTACTTCTTAAACTCCCCCTTATACGTATCAAATATCAGAGCGTTGATCCAGTAAGCGTCGCGGGTGAAGTAGAACGTCTTGGTGTTGAGGTTACCAATTTCGCGGAACACCTGTTGGGCCAACAGCGTACCAGCCAAACAGCCTTCGCGGTTATAGACGCGCTTGGTAGCTTTAACGTGGTCACGTTCAATGGTCTCGCGGAGTTTAGGGTCGTCAATTTTCGTAAACGTCTTTCCCTGCCAGTCGAGCCAGCCCGTTGGTGAGCTGAGCATATCGATAAACTGATAGAAGTCGTTCATGGTGAATTCCACGATTTCTTCGCGCACTTTTTCGGGGTATTTCCACGTAATAAACTGATAGGCAGCTCCTCCCGTGAGGTAGACAATAGACCGGCCAATCGTTTTTATCTCCGGGTTATCGTTGAGCGACATCCGAATTAAGGGGGAAATAGAGTCTTCAACCATTACCCGCAATTCGTTTTGGTATTCGGCGGGGTCGGTTTTGCGCATCATAATTCGCTCGGCAACGCGGCGGGCACCGTACTCAATACTGTATGATTTGAACGTGTACCGGGTTGCTCCAGACGCGCTCACGTAGGGCTGCAAAATGCCCCCTTTCAGGTTGCCCCCACCTACGTCGACCAAAATAGCTTTGTCGAAATCTTCGCGTGCCAACCCCGCCCGAACACTGTACGTAGCCTCAACCTTGGTGGGCATACTCGTCACGGTGGGCATGTTCAGCACCTTCTGCGTTAGCACGTCGATATCAGCTACGTTACTTGCCAGGTTGACTCCCGACGAGGTGTAGATAATGAAATCGCGGTTGGTCATTTTATAGGTTTCGCTGGCGTCCTTGAGCATCTCCTGCACGGTGGCAATGGCATCCTGGATATCGGCGGGGCGCAGTTTGCCATTGTTGAGTTCCATGCCTTTTACCAGGCCAACGGTTTCCTGCCGGTCATAGACGAGCTTGTATTTTAGCTTGCCATCGCGGTGATAAAAGCCGATAATCGACACTTTGACTCCTTGTGAGCCAATGTCAAATCCACCCCGGTAGCCATCATAAACAATGGGTGCTGAAATTTCCTGCGCTTGCGAAACCGTGACGGCAACGGTGAGGCAACCTAGCAATAGCCATATAAAATGGCGAGATAGTGAGTACTGCATTGGATGATAAATGCTGATTATGAAAGGTTTAAGTCACGGAAGAATCACTGAGGGTCGATTTCGACGTCTTCGTCATTCTTTGATTTTCGTTTTGGTACAGGCGCTGCGCTAGCCGTTATAAGCATAGGTACAGACGTTGACAACGGGGCTGTGATAGTAGCAACGGGTATCGGTTGTACAACAGGCTTCAACTCAACTGGCGGAGCAACCGGGGCAGGTTCGGCAGCTTTAGGCCGACCCTCGGCCACCACTGGCACTGCTACTGGCTGAGCAACCGGTGCAACTACCTCACGGTCAATGGGCAGAGCCATGTCCGACGAAACTGAACCATCAATATCGTCAACTTTACGCCTGACTTTGGTCAACGTAGCCGTCCGTTTAAGTACAGCGGGTTTGTTAACCAATAAATCAATGGGCAAACTTTGTGCCGAATCTACTTCGGTGACTGCTGTTGGCGTGGCAGCCAGCGTATTCGCTGTAGTTTCTACGGCAGGTTGTGATTCCCTTACAACCACCGGTGCAGATAGGTTAGCGGTACTCAGTTGCCAGTACAGGGCTTTCTCATAAAACCGGTCAAGTGAGCTAAGTGCTTAGTTTTGAGGCTTCTCACAACTTCACAACCAATGCACTCACTCACTTGCCCAGCCCAAGATAAGGCTTTTTTCACCCTGCTCGAACAACAAGTACGC
>JBBRMP010000159.1:0-13117 GCA_038230755.1 Cytophagales bacterium
ATGTACAATGGACAATGGACAATGGACAATGGACAATGGACAATGGACAATGGACAATGGACAATGGACAATGGACAATGGACAATGGACAATGGACAATGGACAATGGACAATGGACAATGGACAATGGCTCCGTACTCAACCCGTTCTAGCACGGAGCCATTGTTCATTATCCATTGTCCATTCATTTCCCACCTGCGCTAACGTTGGCGCAAACAGGCGAAAACTGCCCCATAAACAGTCTCTTCCCCCTTCTTATGCCAACTGCCACTGCCTACTGCTCACTATCTTTGTGGCTCAATCAACCGCCAACACAGTATGATTGCTGAGCCTGCTCACCCCGACGCGCCCATCAGTGGCCCCCTCCAGTCGGCCATTACCTACGAGAAAATTCCGACCAATATTTACGCTGACGCCAAGGCAGCTTCGCGGGCAGTAGCTCATGAAATTGCTGACCTCATTCGGCAGAAACAGGGCGAGGGTAAACCCTGCATTCTGGGCCTCGCCACGGGTTCGTCGCCCAAGACGGTCTATGCCGAATTGATCCGTCAGCACCGCGAGGAGGGCTTGAGTTTCCGGAATGTGGTGTCTTATAATCTGGACGAATATTTCCCGATGGAGCCGGATTCGCTCCAGAGCTACTGGCGGTTCATGCGCGAACAATTGTTCGATCACGTCGACATTCCCGAAGGCAACTACCACGTACCCGACGGCACGCTTTCACCTGACCAAGTAGCCCAGTTTGCCCGGCAATATGACCAGCAGATTGCCGATGCCGGCGGGCTTGATTTTCAACTGTTAGGTATTGGCGGCAACGGCCACATCGGCTTCAACGAGCCGGGTTCGCTTATCAACAGCCACACCCGGTTGATGATGCTCGACCACTCGACGCGGGCTGCCGCTTCGGTCGATTTTGGTGGATTACCCCGTACGCCCCGCAAGGCGATCACCATGGGTGTAGCCAGTATTTTGGCCGCCAAACGGGTGGTGTTGCTGGCCTGGGGTGAGCGCAAAGCCCCCGTCATTGCCGGGGCCGTGGAAGGCACCGTGACGGAGACAAACCCCGCCTCGTACCTCCAAACGCACCCCAACGCCCTGTTCGTGATTGACGAAGCGGCGGCGTCAGACCTGACCCGGATGCGTACGCCCTGGCTGGTCGACTCGGTGACGTGGGACAATGCGATGAAGAAAAAGGCGGTCACTTACTTGTCGACGACGCTCCAAAAGCCGATTCTGAAACTGACCGACCGCGACTATAACGACAACGGTGTGAGCGACCTGCTGGCCCAATATGGTCAGGCCTACGACATCAATATCGACGTATTCAACCAGCTTCAGCACACCATTACGGGCTGGCCCGGTGGCAAACCCAACGCCGATGATACCAACCGCCCCGAACGCGCGCAACCCGAACGGAAACGCGTCCTCATTTTCAGCCCTCACCCCGACGACGACATCATCTCGATGGGTGGCACCTTTCAACGGCTGGTGGATCAGGGGCACGACGTACACGTGGGCTACCAGACGTCCGGCAACATTGCCGTGGCCGACGACGAGGCCCTGCGCTTCGCTGATTTTGTGGTCGATTTCAATACACAATTTGGCATCGACAGCCCCGGCGCGACGCACATTTTCAAGGATGCGGCGGCGTTTTTGCGGACCAAAAAAGACTCGGACAGGGACATCGACGAGCTGCGCCACGTGAAGGGCGTAATCCGTCGCGGCGAGGCCAAATCGACCTGCCGGTTTGTGGGTATTCCCGTTGAAAATGCGCACTTTATGAACCTGCCTTTCTACGAAACGGGCAAAGTGGAGAAGAAGCCGCTGGGCGAAGCTGACGTCCAGATCACGATGGAGTTGATTGACAAAATTAAACCCCACCAGATCTACGCCGCCGGTGATCTCGCCGACCCGCATGGTACGCACAAAGTGTGTCTGGATGCGATTCTGGAGGCCGTGAAACGCCTGCGCCGCGCCGACCCCACGCCCGCCAATTTCATAAACGACTGCTGGGTGTGGCTCTACCGCGGTGCCTGGGCCGAGTGGGACATCCACGAGATCGAGATGGCCGTACCGATGTCGCCCGACCAAGTGATGCGGAAGCGGCTGGGCATTTTCAAGCACCAGTCGCAGAAAGACGGGGTGGTGTATCAAGGCACGGACGCTCGTGAGTTTTGGCAACGGGCCGAAGAGCGCAACCGCACCACGGCCAGCCGCTACAACCGCCTGGGCCTGGCCGAATACGAAGCCATGGAAGCCTTTGTGCGCTGGAAGGGGTAAGAAAACAGGCAATAATGTGTGCCTGATTTTATTCGTTTGGCTTCACAACGTCTGGCGGGGAAATGGCATCCTTGTGGGGAACAGTTTCCCGTCAACGTTATGCGCCACGTTTATTTATTTGTTTTCCTGCTGTACGCTTCATTCGGGTGGGCGCAATCCCTGTCGGTACGGCTCGAATTTTTGCCGCCACAGCCTGGAGAAGAGTTCTGTTTTCGGCGTATCGAAGCCAAGTCAGTGTACCTTATTGTAGCCTACGAGTGGGTTTACCAGTCGCAGAACGGCTGGCCTGAGGTGATTGCGGGTGTTACTTCGTCAACGATAAAAGCTTCTAGATCAGGTGATTATATGGTTAAGGTAACGGATGCCAGCGGAATGACGGCTATATCCGGGCGAGTGGGTACTTATTTTGGCGAACAGTATAGGCCAGTCATCACGTCGGCAAAAGCCGTTATTTGTCCGAACGGCACCGTTGACCTGGTCTCCAACGATTTAACCAGCACCCGGCGGTATCAGTGGTACCGGGACGGCACCCCGATTGAAGGCGCGACGAGACGAACGTACGTGACTTCGGAAGCTGGTACGTATACCTTTCGTCTGACGGATGCCGTTGGGTGTACATCGGGAGAAGCTATACCGGTGGTACTCACGCTGGCCAACCCACCAACGGGACAAATTACCGGTGCTGCCGAGTTGTGCCCCGGAACAGGCAACCGCCTCAGCGTTTCGGCCACGGGTTCCCAGCCAGTCCGCTACCAATGGACAGGCGATCAGACGGTCATTTCGCAGGCAACCAACAGCAGCTATCTGGCAACGACTGCAGGCACTTACCACGTCTTGTTTACGGACGCTGACGGCTGCACGGGACGGTCAGCCGGGTTTGTAGTTGAACGAATCCAGCAGGTAACCGTTCAACTGTTCCCCATTGTGCCTCAGTGCGCACTGGGTGGGGTTGTCTCGCTGAGTGGTGTGCCAGCGGGCGGTACGTTTAACGGACCGGGCGTTGTTAATGGTCAGTTCAATCCGGCGCAGGTGGGAGCAGGTACGTATCCGCTCACGTATACCGTTGCGGGACCCTCGGCTTGCCTGAGTGGAACAGCGAGCCAGGCGGTTGTTGTACAGGCTGCGCCGAGGGTGGCATTCGACGCCGATCTACAAATTCGGCGTGGCGAATCGGTATCGTTGCCGGGTCCAATCGGAGCAGGCTACCAATACACCTGGACACCAGCCGCTACGTTGAGTGACCCTGCACAAGCCAACCCAATAGCTACGCCCGCAAGCAACACGACCTATAAGCTTCAAGTACGTAACGCTGTTGGCTGCACGGCTACCGACACGCTACGGGTGTATGTTCAGACGCCGATTTACGTGCCCACTGCATTCACGCCTAATGGCGACGGGGTAAACGACACTTGGGAGTTGATGACCGCTGATGCATCCGGAATAACGGTAACCGTCTTTAACCGCTGGGGCGACGTGGTGTTTAACTCTCCTCAATACCTGATTCCTTTTAACGGAGAGGGTCTTGATAGCGGCATTTACACATACCTAATTCAATATGGCGTACCGGTTGTTCGCTTAGCTGGCACGTTGATGATGCTTCGATGACCGCACCACGGCCAGCCGCTACAACCACCTCGGCCTCGCCGAATACGAAGCCATGGAAGCCTCTGTGCGCTGGAAGGGGTAGAGGGAATGACTAGTACAGGACTTTCTAATGAAAAATCTGGGGTGCCCATCGTAACTTCTTACTGCCCATTGCCTGCTTCTTTCCCCATCTGGTAATACCTCACGTCGCCGGGGACGGCGGCCAGGAGTTGTTCGGTGCGTTCGGGGCGGGCGTCGGTGATGAAAAGCTGGCCAAATGAGCCTTCGGTGATGCGCTGAATGAGTTTGGCAATGCGCCCGTCGTCGAGTTTATCGAAAATATCGTCGAGCAGCAGGATCGGTTTGGTCTGTTTGGCGGTCTGTAGCTGGTCGAACTGCCCTAGCCGGAGCGCAATCACAAACGTCTTTTGCTGCCCCTGCGACCCGAATCGTTTCAGCGCCATGCCATCGATCAGAAACTCGAAATCGTCGCGGTGAACGCCCATCGTGGTGCGCTGCATGGCAATGTCGCGGCTCCGGTTTTGCACGAAAAGATCATCGAACCCCATCTTGCCCAAGTCCGAATCATAGACAACGTTGATGGCCTCGCGGGCGTCGCTCAGGTAGGTGTAATGCGCCTGCACGTCGGGTAGGAACTCGGCCACAAACCGTTTCCGGCGTTCGTAAATCCGCTGACCGATGTAGAGTAGTGGCTCGTCGTAGGTGTCCAGCAAGTCGTGATCCACGGTACGGCCACTGCGGTCGGCGAATAGCTTGAGCAGGCTATTGCGCTGCTTCAATACGTACTGATATTGGAGATAATCCTGGAGGTATTCGGGGTCAAGCTGCGACAGCACGGCATCGATAAACTGGCGGCGTTCGTCGCTGTGGCCGCGCACCAGATCGGTGTCATTCGGAATCATGAGCACCACCGGAAACCGGCCAATATGCTCACTAAGCCGTTCGTAGGGCTTTTTATCGGCTAAAATCACTTTGCGTTGTCCACGTTGCAGGCTAATCGTGATTTGGGTCGTTCGGTCGTGGTCGGTGTCGGGCCTAACAAAGATGCCGTCAAGGATAAAATAGTCTTCGTCGTGGGTGACGCTGAGGGCATCGAGGGTCTGGAACGCGCTTTTCGACAGGGCCAAGAAGTAGATCGCATCCAGTAAATTGGTCTTCCCACTGCCGTTTGGCCCCACCAGCACATTCACCTGCGGGCTAAACGTGAAGAGGGCATCTTCGTAGTTTTTAAAGTTGGTCAGGCTTAGTTTTTCGAGATACATGCAGGCGGGCTTAAACCACAGAGAGACAAAGAACACAGCGTCAATTTGGCGGTGATACGGCTATGAATTGGCCTTGTTCACATTGATGTATGCTGTAAATGGCTGTGTTCTCTGTGTCTCTGTGGTGAACATATTCTAGGGTATGCGTATTTTTGCAAGCATTTTGCCCCAGAAAGCAACAAAGATAGACCCGCTTTGTTCTCCCTCCGAACGGGCAATTTACCTCTACTTCAGCACACAGAATGGCAACCGTCAAAGACAAGACTTCGGCCAATGGGGCCACCAAAAGCAACGGCAAGGTCGCCGCAGCCCCCGCGAAAACGCAGCACCCCAAAGAGCGGTACATGTACTGGTACGAGTCGATGCAGCTTCAGCGCAAGTTTGAAGAAAAGGCCGGCCAACTCTATGGGCAGCAAAAAATCAAAGGTTTTTGCCACCTCTACATCGGTCAGGAAGCCTGCTCATCGGGGTCCTACTCAGCCCTGACCAAAGACGATAAATGGATCACCGCCTACCGTGACCACGGCATCCCGCTGGCCCTGGGCAGCGACCCCAAAGCCGTCATGGCCGAGTTGTATGCCAAGCAGACGGGTTCGTCGAAGGGCAAGGGTGGCTCGATGCACATTTTCGATAAATCGGTGAATTTTATTGGTGGTCACGGCATCGTGGGCGCACAAATTCCGATGGGCGCGGGCATCGCTTTCGCCGAAAAATACAACAAAACTGGTAACCTCTGCATCTGCTTTTTTGGTGATGGTGCCGTGCGTCAAGGTGCTCTGCATGAGGCGTTTAACATGGCCATGCTATGGAAATTGCCCGTGATTTTTGTGGTTGAAAACAACGGTTACGCCATGGGTACGTCGGTAGCTCGGACGTCGAACGTGACGGAGCTATACACCATCGGCGAATCATACGACATGCCCTCTGAGCCGGTAGATGGCATGGATGTTGAAGCAGTGCATGAGGCCGTGAGCCGCGCCGCCGAACGGGCACGCGCTGGCGAGGGGCCAACGTTCCTGGAATTCCGTACGTATCGGTATCGGGGCCACTCGATGTCTGACCCGCAGAAGTACCGCAGCAAAGACGAGGTGGAAGAGTATAAACAGCGTGACGCCATCGAGACCATCAAGCAGCACATTCTGACGAATGGTCTTGCCACGGAAGCTGACATTACTGCCATTGACCAAAGTATCAAAGCCCGAATTGATGAGGCCGTGAAATTCGCTGAAGACTCGCCGTACCCGCCCGTTGAAGAAGCCTTCAAGGACGTGTACATGCAGAAAGATTATCCTTTTTTAATGGAGTAGGGAGAAGAATAATTCCTACTTTTGCGCCTTAAATTGCAACTTGTATGAGTAAGAAAAACTCGGGTCTGGACTACATTGAAGACCCTGACCTACTGGCCAATAAATTAGAGCAGGCCGAAGACTTCGTAGAAAAGAACCGGAATATCCTTATTGCGCTTGCTGTGGGGATTGTGGCTGGTATTGTCCTCTTCTTCGGCTACCGTTACTACCAAAGCACCCGCAACGGTGAAGGACAGGCTAAGCTATTTGCCCCTGTGATGAAATTCGAGCAGGATTCGCTGAAGTTGGCGTTGAACGGCACAAAACAGTCGCCGGGTTTAGTGGCCGTGGCCGACGAATATGGCTCGACAAAAGCCGGTAATCTGGCTCATTTGTATGCTGGTATCGCCCTGTTGAAAGACGGCAAATACGACCAGTCTATTGAGCAATTGAAAGACTTCAGTTCGTCGGACTTGCTGGTGCAGGGCCGTGCCTACGCCCTCATTGGCGACGCGTACATGGAGAAGAAAAGCTACAGTGACGCGGTTGATTATTACAAAAAAGCCGCTGAGTATAAGCCAAATAAATTCTTCACGGCAGGCTACCTAATGAAATTAGCTCTTGCCCACGAACTAGCCAAGGACGACAAAAACGCTATTGATGCCTACCAGCAGATTCTGGACAAATACCCCAATGCTGCCGAGGCACCTAACGCCCGAAAATACAAATCCGTGCTGGATGCCCAAGTCGGTGAGTAGTCACGAGCGTGTGTAATTTTTAACACAGTGAAAGGGACGAAGCCGAATCGGGTTCGTCCCTTTTTTCAGTTTAAAGAGTTTTCAGTTTAGAGTTTAGAGTTGGCTAACCGCACCGGCGGACCGGTAAGAGTACGCTTGCGCCAGCCACTGTAAACTCCAAACTGAAAACTGAAAATTCAAAAAGATGTCTTCTGCCGATAAAAATCTCAGCGTATTCGCTACCAACGAACTGCCCGACGTGAGCCAGAAACGGTTTGCCGTCGTCGTGGCTGAATGGAATACCGACGTAACCGAGGCGCTGTTTCAGGGTGCTTATGACACGCTCTTGCACTATGGTGCCGTTGCGGAAAACGTAGTCCGGGGCAATGTGCCGGGCAGCTATGAACTAACGCTGGCGGCACAGTGGTACGCGCAACGGGCTGATGTTGATGCCGTTATCTGCATTGGCTGCGTGATTCAGGGCGAAACTAAGCACAACGACTACATCAACCACGCCGTGGCGCAGGGCCTGACCACCGTCTCGTTGAAGACCAACAAGCCCGTTATCTTCGGCGTATTGACCCCCAACACACAACAGCAGGCCCTCGACCGGGCGGGCGGTATCCATGGTAACAAAGGCAACGAAGCCGCCATCACGGCCATCAAGATGCTGAGACTGCAAAACAAAGTTTAAAGGAGTTTATAGTTTCCAGTTGCTCCGTGAGGGGTTACGCCGAATGTGAAGCAACTGAAAACTATAAACTCTAAACTGAAAACTCCCTTTTATGTACGTCTGGAAATTTGGCGGAACCTCGGTTGGAAAACCAGAGCGGATGCACTCAATTCGGAATCTGATTACGGCTGATACGAGCCGGAAAGTAGTCGTGCTGTCGGCGTTGTCGGGTACGACCAATGCGTTGTTGTCGTTTGGCGGCTCGTTGAAAAACGGGGCCGATGATGAGGTGTTTGAAAAGATCGAACACCTCAAAGCGCACTACGACAACTTCGTACGCGACCTCTACAAAACATCAGACGGCCTGGCCGCCGGGCAGCGGATTGTGGAAAACGAGTTTTCATTTATCCGGTCGCTGACGCGCATCAAGCCGTTTACGCTAAAGCAGGAAAAAGAGCTGGTAGCCGAGGGTGAATTGCTTAGCACGCAGCTTTTTACGGCGTATCTGGCCGAAGAAGGTGTGTCGTCGGTGCTGTTGCCCGCGCTGGAATTCATGCGCATCGACGCCGACAATGAGCCGGAACTGGACAAGATCGAGCAGAACCTGCGCGAGATGTTGCCACCCCACGCCGACAAGCAGATTATTGTGACGCAGGGCTTCATCTGCCGCAACCCCCGTGGCGAAGTTGATAACCTCAAACGAGGCGGTTCCGACTACACCGCGTCGCTCATTGGTGGGGCAATCCGGGCCGAAGAAATCCAGATATGGACCGATATTGACGGGATGCACAATAACGACCCGCGCATTGTGAAAAACACGTTTCCCATCCGGGAATTGACGTTTGACGAGGCCGCCGAGTTGGCGTATTTTGGCGCGAAGATTTTGCATCCGTCAACCATCACGCCCGCCAAACTGCGCAGCGTACCCGTCCGCCTGAAAAACACGATGGAACCCAGCGCACCGGGCACATTGATTTCGGATCAGATTACTGAATCGGTTGATGGTCAAGTATTCAAGGCCATTGCGGCCAAAGACGGCATCACGGCGGTATATATTCATTCGACCCGGATGCTGAACGCGTATGGTTTTTTGCGCCGTATTTTTGAGATATTCGAGCGGTTCAAAACACCCATCGACCTCATTGCCACCTCAGAAGTATCGGTGTCGGTAACGATTGACAATACCGATAATCTGGCCGAGATTCAGGCCGAGTTGGGCCAATTTTGCGAGATGGAAGAACCCGATTACGAGCAGACGATTGTGTGCATCGTGGGCAATTTCAGTTCCGACCATCCTGGCATTGCCCTGCGGGTACTAGAGGCCATGAAAGGCATTCCGATCCGCATGATTTCCTACGGCGGCACTGAACATAATATTTCATTACTGATGCATAGCCGCCACAAAAATGAAGCATTGAACGCGCTAAACGACGGGCTGTTTTAATTGCCGATGCTATGACCGACGCTGAATTTTTGCAGGAGGTAAAACGCTACGTATTGGAGGTGGACCCCAACGCGGAAGTGTGGCTCTTTGGCTCACGGGCACGAGGTGATTTTTAAAGCGATTCGGACTGGGATTTCTTGGTGCTAACTGATAAAGCTGTTGATCGTTCTTGTAAACGCGCTGTTCGTGATCATCTTTTTGACATTAGTCTCGATACACAGCAAACCATTAGTACGACTATCCAAAACCGGGTTTATTGGCAGGATCTTTCTGTAACAGATCTTTACCAGAATATCCAGCAAGACGGCAAGCGATTATGAGCAGAACAGTAGCCGAAACGATGGCATTTCGACTAAGCAAGTCGGATGAAGTGATGCGGGAAGCTAAGGTATTAATTGCCGCAGAAAGCTGGGCGGGGGCTATGAACAGGTTGTATTATGCTGCCTTTCACACCGTTTCGGTCTTGCTGCTTCACAATGACATTAAGCATAAGGCACATAACGGGGCAGAGGCTATGCTGGAATTTCATTTTGTAAGGACTGGTCTTGTCAGTGTGCCCTAGGGTAAGTTTTATGCATCGCTGTTTGCCGAGCGGAACGACAGCGACTACGAAGATTTTATTGTTTTCACCGCTGACGATATTTTGCCGTTAGTGCCCGAAACCGAACAATTTATTGCCCTCTTAAAGGGTCTAATTCAAACCGAATAATGCTGCAAATAGCCTTCATCCGCGAGAATAAAGAACTGACGCTAGCCGGACTCCGTAAGAAACACGTTGCTAATGCCGAAGCGACTGTTGATCAGATTCTGGACCTCGATCAGCAACGGCGCGACACGCAAAAGACCCTTGACGATGGGCTGGCACGGCAAAACGCTATTGCCAAAGAGATTGGTCAATTGATGAAAACCGGCCAGAAAGAGGCCGCTGATGCTGCTAAGACAGAAACTGCGGAGCTGAAAATGCAGTCGAAGACACTGGGTGATCAACTGAATGACCTGGAACAGCAGGGGCGGGTGTTGCTCGTGACGCTGCCTAACCTACCCCATAGTAGCGTGCCCGAAGGCCGTTCGGCGGAGGATAACGAGGTTGTTTTGGAATGGGGGACGAAGCCTACCCTCCACGCCGGTGCGCAGCCACACTGGGAATTGATTAAACGTTACGGACCTAACGGTGGGCCGATGATTGACTTCGAACTGGGCAATAAGATTTCGGGTGCGGGCTTCCCGGTCTACAAAGGCAAAGCCGCCCGGTTGCAACGTGCACTGATCAATTTCTTCCTCGACGAAGGCATGGCGGCGGGTTATAGCGAAGTGCAGCCACCCATTGTCATCAACGAAGAGTCGGGGTTTGGAACGGGACAACTGCCTGACAAAGAGGGACAGATGTATTTCGCCCCCGCTGACGGTCTCTATCTGATTCCCACCGCCGAAGTACCCATCACCAACCTCTACCGCGACGTGATGGTGGCCGAAACTGAATTACCCATTAGCCATGTTGGCTATACGCCCTGCTTCCGGCGGGAGGCGGGCTCGTGGGGGGCGCATGTGCGCGGCCTAAACCGGCTGCATCAGTTTGATAAAGTCGAGCTTGTGCGGATCGAGCGCCCCGAAAACTCATATGCCGCATTGGAACAAATGAGCCTGTATGTGCAGGGGCTGCTACAGAAGCTGGAACTGCCTTACCGGGTGCTCCGCCTCTGTGGCGGCGACATGGGCTTTACATCAGCACTGACGTATGACATGGAAGTATGGTCAGCGGCGCAGGAGCGGTGGCTGGAAGTGAGTTCGGTCAGCAACTTCGAGACCTATCAGGCTAACCGCCTGAAACTCCGCGCCAAACTCGACGGGGGAAAACCCACGTTGCTCCATACCCTCAATGGCTCGGCGTTGGCCCTGCCGCGCATTGTGGCTTCGATTCTGGAAAATAACCAAACCGACCCATCGGACCGCCCCGCAGGCAT
Organism: Cytophagales bacterium; assembly: GCA_038230755.1. Lineage (GTDB taxonomy): Bacteria > Bacteroidota > Bacteroidia > Cytophagales > Spirosomataceae > Fibrella. The sequence continues at coordinate 11,249 of JBBRMP010000159.1, forward strand.
CCGTATCCCCGCCGTGCTGGTGCCATACTGTGGGTTTGATATGATTAGTTAGGGGATGGACCTTGAACTTATCTCTTCAACAATCGCACGAATAATTGGCGTAGCCGGGATAGCGCGGCGAAAGGCGACCGGCAATGCTGATGACCCGGTCAAGCGGGATGGCCTGCCCGTCGGCCAAAACAAGCGTTTCTGAGCCGTCTTGGCTGTTTACGCCTAGCACCAGTGCGTCGGTTTTGATGAATTCGTGGAGGTCGGTCAGGTATTCGAGCCGAACAAATTTGCGGGGTTCAATGGCCGCTTTGAAGTCGTTGAGGTCTGTGGTTGTCATAGCGTTTCGTCTTTTCTCTTTCTTATAAAACAAATTGAGCCGGTCAACTAGTTGCATGGCTGCTAGCTGACCGGCTCAACGGTAGGGGGTATACGCGGATTAGTCAGCCGTTTCTAGGGCCTTTGTAAACTCACGGAGGATCACTTCTTTCATGGCAATCTTCCGCTTTTGTGTGTTGATTTTGTTCAAAATCTGCTTGTCTTCGGGGATTTCGGGGTCCAGTCCGTCGGCGTCCTGCATGGCAAAATGGAGGTCGTTTTTCTCGCGTTTTACCAGATATTCCATCTCCCGAATCTTAGTCCTTAACTGCTCGGCCTGACTTTTTAGATCGAATGCCGGATATTTCCGGTCCAGTACGCGGCCGAGGTAGCTTAGTTCAAAAATCTTGTCGCAGGCGGCGCGGAACCGTTCGTTGATCTGCTTGTCTTGCAGCTTAAACGGCACTTTCACCTCCTTCCAGGCATTAAGCAGCTCCTTGGCGCGGTTGGCCGAATCGAAGATGGCTTTGCCTTGTGCCTGAGCCAGTGATTCGGCTTCGTCGGCCATTTTCATCTGCGCCTCGATGCGGGGGTCAACCTTCTTTTCATACACAATCCCCTTCGACTCGTTGTAGCGGTTGAAGACGTACGTCACCGTGCGCTTGAACCGTTTGAAGAGTTTACCCCCCTTCTTGATCGGCACTTCGCCCACCGTTTTCCAGGTATTGTTCAGCTTCCGAATTTCCTGGTACGAAATCTCCAGATCGTTGCCACGGGCGGCGCGTTCCACCAGCCGGATGAGTTCGTCATACTGGTCGAGTCGTTCCTGAATAACCTTGTTTTGCTCGTTGAAAAACTCGCGGCGGCGCTGAAAAAAGCCGTCCATCAACTCCTGAAATTGCATCTCCACTTCAGCCTCGATTGACTTATCCACGGGGCCGGTTTTGATCCATTTCGTCTTTATTTCCTGGAGGGCTTCGGCGGTAGGTTTCCAATCGTCGTTGCCCGCAATAACCTCGGCCTCGCCGATGAGTGCCCGTTTGATTTCCAGGTTTTTGAGTTGATTCGTGTGAATCAGTCCCGACAAAATGTCTTCGAGTTGATCGAGGCGATCAAGCAGGGGCGGGAAGTCGCCGATGGCATCGAAGCTGATCAGTTTCTTCCGAAGTTGAAGCAATTTGGTCAGATACGACCCCTTGTTTTGGGCGTCGGTGACCTCTTCTTCCAGGAGGGCCACTTTAGATTGAGCAATAACAAAGCGGTTCTTAAAGTAATCGAGTGCTTCTTGCTCGGTGCGTTTCACTTCGCCAATTTGGCGGTCTGGATAATCGAGGTAGCCTTTCAAAAATACCTTTCCGTCTTCGACGTAACCGTATTCATCTACCAATGAAGCGTTTTCCATTTTTCCTTACTGAAGGGTCCTTTGGGGTGAATTAACGATATTTGCCCCGTCACAAACATAGCCAAAAAATGAGCCAGGAAACCATTATCTTTTCTATGGCGGGTGTGAGTAAAATTATTCCCCCTAACCGACAAATCCTAAAGAACATATACCTTTCCTTC
>JBBRMP010000160.1:0-13046 GCA_038230755.1 Cytophagales bacterium
GGAGAGTTGCACAGAGTTTTTCTGCTATAACCCTGATAAAGAAACTCTGTGCAACTCTCCTTAACTCCGTGCAACTCTGTGGCCCAAAACCTACTTTACAACAACCACCGACCCCTCCGTCAAATACGCCGATCCGCTCGTAATCACCTGACTGGCAATTGATAACCCGCCCGTTAGTAGCACTTTCTCGCCGCTGATGTAACCGATTTGAACGGGCTGTTTGCGAACGTGTTTCCGGTCAGTTTCCAGCACGTAAACGAAACCGTCTTTGCCGTTGCCTTCCACAATGGCCTCAATCGGCACTGTCGTGTAGGCGCGGCGTTGGGCGGGGGTGAGCGTGGCTTTGGCAAAGAGGCCGGGGGCTAGTTTCACCCCGTTGGGGTCTATCCTGATTTCGATTTCGTAGAGCTTGTTCACCGGGTCAGCGGCTTGTGCAAGCTCCTGAATCGTGCCCGAAAATAGATGGTCGGGGTAGGCGTCAAGGCGGACGCTGGCGCGGTCGCCCAGTTTCAGGCGTGCCCAGTCTTTGTCGGAAATACCCACCCGCACCACCCAGTCGGACCGGCGGTTTCCAGAGATCAGGTAGACACTTGCCCCCGATGAGACAAACTCGCCTTCGTTGGTGAGCCGCCGCGTTACGACGCCATCTACTGACGCCCGGATTTGGGCGTACCCCCGGTTGAACTGCGCGATGGTCAGGTTCTGTTTGGCCACGCTACTACCCGTGGCGGCGTTCTGAAGCTGTTCAAGCGTGGCGGCGGTGTCGGCGAAGAGCTTCTTGACCCGACCCAGGTCACGCTCCGATTTCTCCTGCGCCAACTGCGCCGAAGCCACCTGCGCGTCGATTTCGGTCAGATTCAGCGTGGCCAGCAACTGCCCTTTGCGCACCGTTTGCCCCTCTTCCACATACAGTTTGTTGATGATGCCGCCAACTTTGAACGACAGCCGCGCCTCTTCTGATGACGACACCAGCCCCGACGCTACAATAGGTTCGGCCCGCTCAACGGACTCCACCGCTGCCAGCCGGACGGGTACCACCGAAGCGTCGGTTTGGCCCGTGGCGGTGCTGTCAGCGGTGGCCGTTTCGGGCTTGTTTGTCTTGCTGCCGCAGCCCCATAGCACGATGGGGAGCAGCAGTGATAAGGATAGCTGAGATCGATTCATGTGTGTTAGTTGGGACACGTTTAGTAGTATTGTTTGTTGCCGATGGTTTCTACACGCCCAATGCCGTCCAGAACGCGTTGATACTGAGTACTAAGCAGAGCGGAACGTAATAGGCCGTGTCCATTTTGGCGAAGGCCGTATCGGTGATGCGTTTGAAAAAGCCAACGTATCGAAAATCACCAATGGCGCGGATGAAGAAGATGCCGCCTACGGCTAGCAGACTGTATTGAATCCACGTATTGGAGAGCGGCAGGGGGAGCGAGCCTAGTTTGGCGAGGTGTAACGCGGCGAAACCGGCCAGTCCAAACGCAACAAGTAGCGTTAGCGCACGCCCCGGTTTGAAGGCCGATTTGCCATCCGTTTTGGGGACAGCCACCGCCATACCCCACTGCCCACCAAACGCCCAATAGACATGCAAGACACTGATAGCGAGGAGAATAACTGTATTGAGAAGTGCAGTTGTCGTAAGCATAATTTTTAAGGAGTAGCTCCCACCCGGTCCAGCGCGGCGCGTTTCACGAGAACGTCTTCGCGGGCAAGCGACTGTTGGAGTTGGGCAGTAAGGCGGTCATTTTGTACGCGCAGAAACTCAATCAGCAGGGCCTGCCCGTTGCGGTATTTGCTGTCCACAATCCGAAACGTTTGCTCAGCGTTTGCCACGCCCGATTGGGTAGCCACCAGGCTTTCGTTGGCCGCGTCGAGGTCGTAATAGGCTTGCAGTACTTGTAGCTGAATCTGCTTTTCCAGTTCGGCAAGGCGAGTTTGGAGCAGACCCGTTTGAATTTTTGCCTGCTGAATTTTCGAGCGTTTTTCGTAGCCCCGGAACAGATCCCATTGCAGGCCAAGCTGCGCCACGGCATAGGCCTGATTGCGGAACGTGTAGCCGTAGCCCTGAAAACCAGCGTTGCCGCCCACGTATAGATTCGGGATCATGGCGTTGGCTTCATTCAGTTTAACCGCCGTTTGTGCCGCTTTCAACGAATAGCCTAACTGACTCACTTCCTGCCGGTTACGTACTGCCGATTGCTGCAAATTGGGCAATCCGTCTTTGGGCGTGGGGGCTTTCACCTGCGCCAGCGTCGAGTCGATCTGGAGGGGAGCAGCGAGGTCGCGGTTGAGCAGGAAATTAAAATACGCGCGGGCGGTTTCGCGGTTTTTTTCGGCCACCGCCACCTGCTGATCCACTTTGCTAATTTCATACCGCGCCTGCGACACAATCTCTTTTGTGGCGACGTTATTGGTCACCAGTTTCTCGTTCAGGCGGGCAAGTTCGCGGAGGGTACTGCGGGCGTTATCGTAGATGCGCAGGCCCTCCAGCGTTTGCAGATACTGGTAATAGGCCGTTTGAATACCATACCGAATCTCATTCTCGACCACCTGTTTTCGGGCCTCCTGCGCTGATAGTAAATTCTTCTGAATCAAATAGTTGTATTGAACATCGGTGTTGTAGATCGCGTACTGTACGGTGAATTTTGTATCGTGAAAATCATTCGGGGCCAGCAACTGATTCACGTTCGGAATATTGGTTGGGAAGCGGTCCTGCCCGGTCAGTTTGTTGAGCGCGGCGTAGGCCGGATTGAGCAGGTCGCCCACTGGAAATTCGAGTCGCCGTCCACCCGCTGCCAGCGAATAGGTAGGGTTAAACGCCACACGTGGATAGAACAACGCCTTGGCCTGCGTCAGCGATTCGGCCACGCGCCGTATCTCCAGGCCTTCCTGTTGCAGGGCCAAATTGTTACGCAACCCCTCCTGCACGTAGCCTTCCAGCAGCGTTATCGGCGACGGGGCGGGTTGCGCACGACTACAGAACGGGCCAAGCAATAGGAGAAAAAGGGCATATAATCGCTGGTTCATAATCGCATCTTATTTACTGAACAATGTTTAGTAAAAAGTCAAAAAAATATTAAAGCCCTTTCTTCAGCGTAGTACAGAAAAGATTGAAAGCCTGATGCATCAATTCAGCCCGGCGTTCGTCGGAAAACATGCTCATCCGTTTGCGAATGAACAGGGCGGTGTAGCCATGAATGGTACTCCAGATCATCATAGCGGCTACTTCCGGATCCTGTTTTTGAAAGATGCCTGCGTTAATGCACTCCTGCACCACCAGCACCAGCATGTTGAACGACAGTCGCCCTTCGGCCCAGATTTCTTCGCGGCAATCCAGCGTCTCCATCGGGGCCGTGATAATAAACATAACGTCAAACAGTTCAGGGTTTTGCACCGCAAATGTGGTGTATTTTCGACCCATCGTCACCAGCTTCTCAAACGGGTCGCTGATGCTGAGGATGGGTTGAAACTCCTGCATGAGTTTGCCGAAGGCCTGCTGATGAACCGCGTATAGCACCTCGCTTTTGTCCTTAAAATACAGATAAATCGTGGCCGGGCTGTACTCGATTTCGTCGGCGATAGCCCGGATACTGAGTTTCTCGAATCCATTCTGCACAAACAAATGCTGCGCCGCATCGACAATCCGCCGCCGCATGTCTTCCTTCTCGCGCTCCTTTCTTTCTACAATTCCCATAGCAGTTACTTAACGCATCAAACATACTGAACACTGTTTAGTAAAAATGAGATTATTGAGTAAACGGCAGCCCCCTACCCGACCCGTCGGACCGCCCCGAAGGGAGAACCTGCTTGCGCCAGTGTATTGCTCTAGTGCAAGCAGGTTCCCCCTTCGGGGCGGTCCGACGGGTCGGGTAGGGCGGTCCGCCGCTGCGGGGCTTTTAATCTTTTCCCGACATTCGTTGTCTAACTGTTGTGAAACACAAGATGATACTACGTGCCCTGCTGATTGCCTTAGTGGCCGTTAGCCAGACTTTATACGCGCAACGCCCCACCACAGGCCATACGCTGGGTGATGTGGTGGCCCCTTTCAACCTTAAAAATGTAGATGGGCGCACGATAGCCCTCACCGAATACGCGGCCCAAAAGGGTGTTATCGTGATCTTCACCAGCAACCACTGCCCGTTCTCGAAAGCCTATGAAGACCGGATGCTGGCCCTCGACCGGAAATTTGGCCCACAAGGATACCCCGTTTTGGCCATCATGTCGAGTGACGCGAGCGTATATGAAGAAGATTCGTTTGAGCAGATGCAGGCCCGCGCTAAGACCAAAAACTACACCTTCCCCTACCTCTCTGACGATACACAATCGGTAGCCAAAGCTTTCGGTGCCACGCGTTCACCGCAGGTATATGTGCTGAAACGAAACGGCGAACGCTTTACGGTTGAATACATCGGTAGCATCGACGATAGCCCACAGAGTGCCGCCGGTGTGCAACGCGCTTACGTCGACGAGGCTACCACAAGCCTGTTGGCTGGTCGCCCCGTGGTAACGCCGCTGACAAAGGCCATCGGTTGTGCGATTAAAATGAAATAAAGTGTCCAACAGAGTAATTTACCGCGACGGCGGATCTTCCGTTCGTTTCAGCGCAAAACGGACGGTCCGCTGTCGCGGCAAATCGCTCCGTTAGACTGGCACTGGCACGGTCGTTGTCTATTAAATTGGCATTAAACCAAAATTCACAAACGTTATGAAAAAGCAGACACGCTCATTCGCCTCATTATTGACCATTGGCCTGCTGGCCACATCTATGACTTTCCTACAAAGTTGCGGCTCGGACGGCAAGAAAGAATCACGCACTGAAGACGCTATGGAGCGCACTGGCGATGCCATCTCTGCCGACTCTAAAGACGCCGCCGACAAGGCTAAGCAGGATGCCGATGAGGCTGCTGACAAGACCAAAGAAAGCATGAACGAGGCTGGTGACAAAGCCAAAGCCGCTGGTAATGAGGCTGCTGCGGATTTCAAACGGGAACGCGACGAAGCGGTTGCGGGCATGAAAAAGCAACAGGCTAAGCTCGATGCTGATATTGACGAAATGAAGGCCGACATTAAGCGGCAGGGTGCCAAAGCAAAAGCCGAGTCAAAGCAACAACTAGCTGAGGCTGAGCAGAAACGTAAGGAGCTTGGTAACGACATCGACAAGGCTCAAAACGCCACGGCAGACGCCTGGCAGGACATCAAGACCGGTTTTAAGAAAGCCGGACGCTCTATCGGTGATGCCTTCGACAAGGCCGGAAACAAGCTTGACGGCGACGGCAATCCAAATCATTAAAAAAATAGCCCCGCAGCGGCGGACCGTCCTAACCGACCCGTCGGACCGCCCCGAAGGGGGAATCTGCTTGCGCCAGCGCAGCTTCTCAACCGGAGGTTACGCTGGCGCAAGCAGGTTCCCCCTTTGGGGGTCAGGGGGCTACATTTTTGTAGAAAAAATCCTACATCGGCGTCAGCGTCAGCAACTCGCCGGGCTTGCAGTCGCGGATTAATTTCGTGCCCTCCTGCGGCTGCCCATTGAGCCGAAACTTACCCTCGAAAGGCGTTACCAGTATCAGCTTTCCACCGGCCAGACTCTTCACACGTACTTCGGTTACAGCCCCTTCTTTTACGGTAGCGCCAAGCTGAAATGCCCCCTCAGCCCGAATATCATCGAACTTCAGGTTTTGCCAGGTGCGCGGGCGATTGGGCAGCACGTAAATAGCCTCATCGCGACTTTGCACCAGCAGTTCCAGCACGGCGTTGAGCGCCCCGAAACCAGCATCGAGTTGCATGATTTCGTGGTTTTGCTTCTCCTTTTCCCAGTCTGGCGAACCCAGTAGGCTGGTGCCGTTGGTGTTGGCGTTATGGAGCGTGCCGCGCCCTTCGTTCACGTAATTTTCCTTCCAATAGTGCAGCCATTTGATGGCCGCGTCGGTTTGGCCGGTGCGCATGAGCAAGGTGGCCGCCCACGGCAGCGACCAACCCGACCAGCCGCCCGCGCCCTTGAACCGCCACGCCTGCAAGGTGTTATCCACGATTTTACGTTCGGCGGGATCATTCATGTCTATCGTAGCGAAGGGATACACCCCGCCGAGGTGCGAATGATGCCGGTGGCTTTCGATCAGGTCCATGCCTTCCCAGAGCGCAATACGGTTGTTGCTCAGGCTCCACTCGTCCATGTATTTCCCCTCGAAGGTGCTGTAGTTGGGTAACCGCTTATCCACGTCGGCCCAGCGCGGGTCAACGGGTTTGCCCAGGGCGGCGGCGGCCTGCGGCAGAATCCGGCAGATGCGGTGCAGGGCAGCCAGTTGAAACGAGGCGTCGCGCCCCCACGCGTTCATCTCCGACCCCCGGTATTCGGGGCTGACCGACACGGGCAGGCTGAACCGTTTACCCCCGTCGCCGGTCGACACCTCTTCCAGCATGGCGAAATAGCCTTCAAACGCCCCGTTCAGCAGCGGCCAGGCCGTTTGGCTCAACACCTGCGGCGCGTCGGGCTGGTCGAGGCCGTAGCGGTAGTTTTGCCACGCCATCATGGCCATCCAAGCGGTGCAGGCGTGGTCGATGGTGCCAGTCCAGAACGTGCCCACCACCCGGCAGCGGTCGTCGACGGCGTGGGGCAGCATGAGCGCACCGGGCCTGCCAAAAAACGCTTCGCCGTTCTTTTTCAACTGCGGCATCCAGCCGTTAATCATTCGCCAGAGGGGCTTGAAATTCGCCAGCCGGTTGGTAGCCAGCGCGGGCGTATAAATCATCTGCACGTTGATGTTGAAGTGATAGTCGTTGCTCCAGGGCGGCAGTTGATAATCTTCCATAAACGGCCCCTGCAACGTACACGCCAGCCCGTTTGGCGAAGTCGAAATGGCCTGTTTATACAGCCCATAGTCGATGATTTCCTGCAACAGCGGGTCGGGCAGGGCAATGCGCGGCACCACGTTGTAATAACTCGTCCAGAACGTATCGGCGGTGGCAATGGCCGAAGGGGCGCGGTCGAGCAGGGCCTGCATGGCGGGGTAGTCGAACCGGCGCGTTTTGCGGTTGTAATAAAGGTTACTGGTCTGGATATAGAGGTGCTGATCATTCACCTGATCGTAGCCCACCAGCAACGGATCGTCGTCGGGTAGGGGTTGGATGAACGCACCTTTTCCGCCGAAATCTTTCACCACCCACTGCGGCTCTTCAATGCCCGCCGCCCGTAACGTTTCGGCCACGAACGTATAGTGCGGAGTGAGTTTATAGCTGAGTTTTCCACGCAGGTCTTTTGGAATTTCCAGCTCCGTCACCTCCAGACTGGCCGCCTGTTTGATGTTCAGCACATGACTCACCTGCTGCGGATCACGCACCACAATCTGCAATAACCCCCTGTCAGTAAACAAGTTGCCATACTGAATGAGCCAGCCGTCGGGCAAGGTTACGTCGAGGCGACCACCGCCCAATTGCTGCGGATGCCCCAACGACTGAGCCCCGGATTTAGGTACGGCAAAGGCAGCCGTGATGCCCGCTTTATCACCCGCCTGAAGCTTGGTTTTCAGGTCGGCGTAGGTGGTTTTGGCCGAAAACTCGTTACCGCCCCGGTGATCCCAAAACCCCAACCGGCTGATGGTGAGGTGCAGCGTGCGGCCCCCACCCCACACCATAATGCCCTGCGTACCGTTGCCCAGCAACACGCCCGTGTGGGGTCGGGGCAGCGGAAATTGCCACGTCAGCGTGCGCGGCGGCGTTTGGGCAAGGGCAGTGATGGTGGCAACTGAACAAAGCAAGACAAGCAGCAACGTGGCATGACGACGTAGGGCCATAAGAGAGGGGAGAAGGGCGGTAGGTGGAAAAAAGAAATGACCAAAAAAGGCGTACTTTGGTTAATAGGCTAGCCACTGTTGAGCCAAAGGTAGCCGATCCCCCTTTTCACCTATGCGTATTATTGCCAAAAAAGACGGAGCCAACCCGTCGAAACCCGCTTTGGGTTATTTAAAAGTGATTCGTTACCGCGATTCTGGCACCAACTGGCAACCCGCTTCGGCCACCCAGATTCCTAACCAGGGGCGCGTTTTTGTTACTGCCGAATACGGCCAGATCGACGAGCAATACCAGCCCAACGAGCTTTTCTATGCCGACTGTGGCCTGAATCAGGTCAACTATGACCCGGCCATTTATTTCAGTTGCAAATACATCACCACCTTCCAGCAACTGCGGCAACCTGAACCCCACGAACTATGCCGCGTCCTGAATCGATCCTTCCTGCCTGAGCAACCGGCCCTGCTTATTAATGAGGCCGTAGTACCCTTCACGTACCTCTTTGTAGCCACCAATACCGACGTCATCGGTCCATTTCAGGCTATTTTTGAACGTGATCTGCCCGACGACCGCCGTGAACTGCGGCTGCTTCCTGTGCCGGCCTCAGAACTTGACCAGCCCAGCGACTACGACGGTTGTGTGTACCGGTTTCGACAAGCCGATCTGGCCGCGTACCTGATTCGCACCGACGATGCCGACTATGTGTATGATGCCCGCGAGTTGCTCGAAAGCTCGCTTTTCCGCGAGGCCATCTATTTTGGCGATGCCGAAGCCCTGGTGCGCTGGGCCAAAGATGCCGTACGGTCAACCGAGAAAAAAGAATTCTGGGACAAACTACAGCAGGTACTGCAAACCCTGCCCCCGCCTGCCGGGCCGCTGGAACAGCAACGCATGAACCGCCTTAAAGACCGCCTCGACCGCAGTCAGGACTGGTTCAACCGGCGGTTGCCCGCTTTCATCACCGACTTTCTGGAAAACCACCTGCAGGGCCAGCAGGCGCTCAACGAGTACCTGAAAGCCAACGAAGGCCGACTCTTCCGCAAGCCCGAACCCACCGCTCTCCCCACTGCCCGCGCTGCCACCCGCCTGACCGGCAACACCCTCACCGTCAGCACGTATCTGGTGGAAGTGGGTGAACGCATGGAGCAAATGGGCCGCCCCCTACCTCCCGCCGACCTGGCCCATTATCTGGTTACGCTACACCAGAATTTTCTGACCGTAGTGGCGGGGTTGCCCGGCGTGGGTAAAACCTCGCTGGTGACGTTGCTGGCACGGGCATCGGGGTTACAGCAGCGGTTTTTGCCAGTATCGGTGGCACGGGGCTGGGTGTCGGCCCGCGACCTGATCGGCTACTTTAACCCCCTGACAGGGGCCTACCAACCCGCCACCACCGGCCTGTTCGACGTGCTTCGGCAGGTTGCGGGCGAACACGCTCAACACACCGACTCGGCCTATTGGGTGTTGCTCGACGAAGCCAACCTCAGCCCGGTAGAGCATTACTGGTCTGACTTTATCCGCCTCTGCGACCCCGAATCGGAACGTACCCTGCGCTTCAATGAGCCGGTGGGACTGCTTCATATCGGGCAGGGGCTGCGGTTTGTGGCCACCATCAACTACGACCACACCACCGAACCCCTCTCGCCGCGCCTCATCGACCGGGCGGCCATTATCCGCCTCCGCCCCGCCGCTGCCGATTTGCCCATCCTGTCGGCTACCGACGTGGCACCGGCGCAGTTGCTGACGGTGGTCCAGCGTGATGCCTGGCTGACGGCCCCGCTGCCCGAACGGATGTTGCTGTCGGACGAAGAAAACCTGTTCAGTGAACTCCGGCGCGTTATGGACGACGACCGGGGCGACTGGGGCCTGCCCGTGCTGTTGAGTCCGCGCAAGCAACGCGCCATTGTGAGCCACACGGCAGCCCTGCGGCGGCTCCTGACCGACGACGCGACCTACCCGCTCCAGGCGTTCGACTATGCCGTGGGCCTGCATCTGCTGCCCCTGCTGTCGGGGCGGGGCGAGGGTTTTGGCAAACGCCTCGATGAACTCTATGACCGCATGGTGCGTGCCCTGCCGCAGTCGGCGCAGGTTGTGCAGCGGCTGATTCGGGTGGGGCAGCAGCAATACCATCAGTACCACTTCTTTGCCTGATGCGCCCGCGCCGATGCTCCCCAAACTAACCTTAGTGGCCTGGATTCCGGGCATCGACCAGACGCAGACATACCTGCTCCTGCCCGATGCGCCGCCACAAAACCTGCCCGAAACGGCCTACGTAGCCCTTTTACTGCAAACCGATACCGCCCAGACGCTCACCAGTATGTGGGTTGGCGACGAATGGTGGCCGCTCGATTTGCTGGCCCCCGGCTGGTATGCCGCCCGCGACCCGCTCACCACCGAAGTCATGCAACTGCCCTTCGGCGCGTTGTCGAACCTGACGCTCCGGCCTTCGTTTCGGAACCGCTTTGGGCAGTGTCGCCTCTACGTGCCCGATGCCGAGGACGACACCGCCCGCAACCGGCTGGGCACGTTGCTCATCAGCAGTTCCAAAGCCAGTCAGGAGCAGCTTGGACAGATGCTGGCCTACCTTTGGGAGCGGCAGGTGAATGTGGCCACTGAGGCCGGGCGGGTGGGCGTCAGCGATTTATCGTACCAGTCGACCGCCGGGCGGCTGGCCCGGCTCCACGCCGACCTGACCTACTTGACCCGCCAGCAACCGCTGTTTCGGGTGGCCCCGCTCACCCGCCTCCAGCCCGCCCTTCACCGCGTGAGCCACCCCGACCATGCCCTGCTCACCGACCGGGCCATTGCCTATCTGCTGGCCAACCCCGCCAGTCTGGAACTAGCCGAAGGCCCCGCCCCCGACACGTTTTTGCTCGAAAATCGCTGGTTCCGCGTGGGCGACGTACTGACCGAAACCCTCGAAAACAGCACCGAGACCCTCGAAAACCGGCTTATCCACGGCTACCTCGCCGACGTGTCAGACTACCTCAGCGGCCTCACCCATCGCCTCACCGAGCCGGCAACCGAGTCGCAACTGACCTGGACGGGTAATTCGTACCAAAAACGCCTCGTGCAGCAGATCGGGCAGTTGCAGCGACAGGTGGCCGACTGGCAGCAGTTTGCCCGCGAGTTTTTGCCCGTTCGGCAACCGTCGTTTTTGCTCCCACCCGTGCTGACGGGGTTCGACCATAGCGACCATTACCGCCGCACGGGGCAACTGATTCGGGCGTGGTTTACCAGCAACGTACCCAGCCACAACGAAACCCCCGACTGGCTCATGGGGGTGCGGTCGGTGGATACGCTGTATGAACTGGTTTGCCTCTATCAGTGGCTCGATGCCTGGCAAGTGCTTGGTTATCAATGGCAAACCTTCGACGCGCTGGCCGAAGAAGACCATCCCGAACGGGGGCATTATCGGCTACTTCACCCCAACGGAAGCCTCGTCACGGTGTCGTATGAGTGCCTGCTCCCGGCCTACGCCATCACCATGCCCTACCGCGCCGATATGCCTCTCCGTCCCGATTTCCTGATCGAGTGGAAACCGGTGGGTGAACCGGCGCAATGGCTGGTGGCCGACGCCAAATTCCGGCCCGCCGTGGCCGTTCGTGAGCAGGATTTGCCGCGTCTCGTGCTACGCTACGTGCATGGTATTGGCCCCGCGAAGCCCGGCAGTCAACCACCCGTTGGGCGGGGCTTGCTGTTGTTACACCCCATTATTCCGGCCTCGTTAAACAGTCGGGCGGGGTTCTGGTTTTGGCAGTATCCCCGCTTCGACTGGTTTGGCGAACAGCCCGCCATCCAACAGATTGGGCAGGTGGCCGTGGCCATCAGCGGCGAACCCGGCCCGCTGCACCAACTCGTGGCCCACTGGGCCGCGCAACACTAACGTCATGCAACTCGTAACACTCACCATCCTGAAATTTGCCCCCGGCGACCGGTATCGGGCCTTTGCCAACATGGGCCGGTGGCTCATGAAACCGTTTGCCGTGGCGGGGCTGGGCTTTCAGAAGATGCTGGGTACAGGGAAAAATTTCGGCTTCGTCCCCGATTTTTCGCAGTACGTTTTCCTCGGCGTCTGGACCGATATGGCTTCGGCAAAAACGTTTTTTGCCTCCGACGCCTGGCAGCCGTTTTTACCCAAAGATCCCCACGGCACGAGTACGCTTTACCTGCAACCATTCAAGTCGCACGGCCTCTGGGACGGCATCAATCCGTTCACGCCCGACGCGGCACTGCCCCCACCCGACCCCACCGCACCAGTCGCCGTGCTCACCCGTGCCAACATCCGCACCGGGGCCCTCCTCGACTTCTATCGCAACATCCCCCAGGCCCGCCAACGCATTGCCGATCAGGGTGATAACCTGCTTCTGGCGATGGGGGTAGGCGAAAAACCGTTGGTACAACAGTGCACCATCAGCGTCTGGAAAAACGCCGCGATGGTAGACCAATTTGCCTACCGACAAAGTGGACACCGCGAGATTGTGAAGAAAACCCGCCAGCGAAAATGGTACTCCGAAGAGTTGTTCGCCCGGTTTTCGGTGGTGGGGGTGGATGGCGAATTAGCGGATTTAGGTGGCAGTTGGCAGTAACAGTTGGCAACGGCCTCACTCGTTATCCCAGAGGGATTTAACAGTGGAGCATCGGTAGGGGAAATGGCTGCATCGTCTTATGCGTGCCGTAGGTACCCCACAACGAGCCAGTCGGTAGCGTACCGACCCTATACTGGCTATGCCGTGGCCTGATCTTAATGGACAATTTTAGCCCACTTATGGCAATTACCATATAACCACCGCTGACCAATGGTCAGCTTGACTTGCTGAAAACCTTCAGCCGGAACGCGCCCGATGAAAATTTACTATCTGTTCGGAAGATGCCGACGCATTATTTCGCGCAGAAAGCAGCTATCACAGTCGACGGTGTGTGGGAGTCCGAAGGCTTCAGCGAAGAACACAGTACGTAAGTGCCGCACGGCTCACCTGCGTTTAATCAATAGTTCGTCAATATTTGGCGTGCGTAGTTGAAATGTAAAAGGCGTGTTGAGCGCCATACGGACCACTACGCAGGAATATGGATGAATAGATAATTCCTACAGGGTCAAGCAGTTGGGCATTAAGCTACCGATTTGCTCTATCAACATTAGACTTGTTTAGCCTCATTATCAGTGCCTTGCGGTCTAATTCTTTCGACTATTTAATTTAAAATTCCACAAACCTGCACAAAGTTCGATACTTTCGTCAAATCTTTTCATCGACTTGCCTCGATATTTTGTTGTCAAC
>JBBRMP010000161.1:0-12923 GCA_038230755.1 Cytophagales bacterium
GAAAAAACGATCACCCCGTTACGGCCCGCTGGGCCTTTGCGCTACAACCAATTGAATTTATTTATTTTTTAGTAAATCCGTGTTACGCAAAAAGCCGCTCTCCTTGTCAGAAAGCGGCTTTTTGTGTAAATATCTATTTGCCTATACCACTACTCTTGCCCCAGCATAAAGCAATTCCCGAACCGCTTCGGCGATGCCATCTGGATCGAAACCACATTCGCGGTGGAGTTCAATTTGCTCACCATGTTCGATTACTGCATCGGGGATGCCAAGGCGTTTAACGCGGGCCATGTAGCCGTTGTTTGCCATGAATTCGAGCACGGCTGAGCCGAAACCACCCATGATGCAGCCATCTTCCACGGTCAGAATCCGGTCGAAACGGCGGAACACCTGATGCAACATGGCTTCGTCGAGGGGCTTGGCAAACCGCATGTCGATGTGGGCGGGGTGAATGCCTTCTTTAGCCAGCATATTGGTAGCCTTAACGGCGTAATTACCGATGGTACCGAGGGTCAGGATTGCCACGCCTTCGCCATCCTTCACCATCCGGGCTTTGCCGACTGTCATTTCTTCAAGTGGCGTTTTCCAGTTGGGCATCACACCTTCGCCACGCGGGTAGCGGATCGTGAAGGCCTGTTTGCCTTTCTGAATGGTGTCGGAAGCGGCCGTAAACATCATGTTGCGAAGCTCCTGCTCGTTCATGGGCGCGGCCACAATCATGTTCGGAATACAACGCATGTAGGCAATGTCGTAGGCTCCGTGGTGCGTTGGCCCATCGGCACCGGCAAACCCGGCGCGGTCGAGGCAGAAGATCACAGGTAATTCCTGAATGCAGACGTCGTGGATGACCTGATCGTAGGCCCGCTGCATGAAAGTGGAATAGATGTTACAAAACACCACCTCACCCCGCGTAGCCATGCCCGCCGAAAACGTCACGGCATGTTGCTCGGCAATGCCCACATCGAACGCCCGCGTCGGCATGGCCTTCATCATGATGTTCATCGACGACCCCGACGGCATGGCGGGTGTAACGCCCACAATGCGTGGATTTTGTTCGGCCAGTTCAACCAGCGTATTGCCAAAAACGTCCTGATACTTAGGCGGTTGCGGCGTGGTAACGATTTTTTTCTTGATCTCGCCGGTGAGTTTGTCGAATAAACCAGGCGCATGCCACTTGGTCTGGTCTTTTTCGGCGGGGCCGTAGCCTTTGCCTTTCACCGTCAGCACGTGCAGAATTTTTGGGCCGGGAATCGTCTTCAGATCAGCCAGCACCTCCACCAAACGGTCTACATCGTGCCCATCAATCGGTCCGAAGTAGCGCAGATTCAGTGATTCGAACAGATTACTCTGCGACAGCACCGACGACTTCACTGCCGTTTCTACTTTCGAGACAATTTCCTGCGCCGATTTGCCAAACGTGCTGAATTTGCCCAGCAGGTTCCAGACCTCATCTTTTACCTTATTGTAAGTCGGCGAGGTGGTAATGTCGGTCAGGTATTCACGCAGGGCACCCACGTTGGCGTCGATGCTCATGCAGTTGTCGTTGAGCACAATCAGCATGTTGGCATCGGTGGCTCCGGCGTGGTTCATACCTTCAAATGCCAGTCCGGCGGTCATGGCCCCGTCGCCAATGACGGCGATGTGGTTACGGGTAAAATTCCCCTGCAACTGCGACGCCACGGCCATACCCAAGGCCGCCGAAATAGACGTGGACGAGTGGCCCACGCCAAACGAATCATAAATACTCTCTTTCCGCTTCGGAAAGCCCGACAGGCCACCGTAAAAGCGGTTTGTGTAGAAATTTTCGCGCCGACCGGTCAGAATTTTATGGCCATAGGCCTGGTGGCCCACGTCCCAGATCAGTTGGTCATCGGGCGTATTAAACACATAATGAAGGGCTGTCGTGAGTTCAACCACGCCCAGGCCAGCCCCGAAATGCCCACCATACACCGACACCACGTCGATGATGTATTGGCGCAATTCGTCGCAAAGTTGGGGAAGACTTTCTTTGGGCAGTTTACGCAGGTCGTCGGGGGTATTGACGGTTGCTAAGAGGTTGCCGGGGGTAATCAGCATGATAACGACGGTGGAGTCTGCGTGAAGTGTTGACTGTGGGAAGTAAACAAACGGCCCAAACGTAATGTTTCTGCCTGTTTTTATCCCTGCTGACCAGTGGATTGGCGCAGCTTACAAAATTACAGTGCAATTAGGATAAATCGAATAAATAACGCCCGCACGAACTTCTTTCGTTGCACTAGAACCTAAATAGTCAGCGGAAGGGAAGGGTTTCCAATCAACTGGTGACCTTACTGCTTCACCACCCGCAAAATACCCTGCATCAGCGATGAGTGGCCGGGGAAGGTGCAAACGAACTGGTAATCACCCGGTTCGGTGGGGGCGGTAAAATAGATGCTCTCTGACGACTCGGGCTGCATGATGTTGGTGTGAAACAGCACGTCGGCGGAGGCGGGAATGTAGTTGAGTTTGGCCCCGTTCAGATTTAGTTTCATGGCGGCATTACCCACGCTGTTGGCGGTGCCGGGCCTCACAATCACGCAGTTATGGAGCATGTCGTCGTTGTTGTTGAAGACGAATTTGATGCGACTACCGGCTTTCACGTCCACCTTTTCGGTATCGAATTTCAGGCCCGGTTTGGTGCCAATGCTGATCGTCTGGTCCGGCCCGTTGGTCCAGGTAGCGGGCATGTCAACCACCCGTTTGGCACTGATGGCGGCCACCACTTTTTTGCCCGGCGTAATCGCTTTGCCGCTTTTGCCCGCCATTGGTGCACCCATGCCGCCTTTATCAGATGCACTGGCCATCATTGCCGCGTGGTCATGTTGCATGATACCATCACGGCTAGTGCTGGCCGAAGCCATCTGTCGGGCAGGCAGGTTTGCCTTGTCGCCCGTAGCGATGGCGTTAAGGGTGTAGTAGCCTGTGTTGTGGAGTAATGATAAATTACCCGATGCTGATTTTATGCCCTCGGCTTTTACTTCGTGGATATATCCCTCACGCAATGTTGTATCAGCCACGATGCGGGCACTGAGACCGTCTGTACTCAGGATAATGCCGCGAATAGGCACCGTGCGGGCGTCTTCGATGGGGCTGCCATACGTACTGTGGTATTTGTAAGTAAAGCTGTTGAGGCTGTAACTGGTCGGATTTTCGCCCGTTTTCCGGTCTACAGGCATGGTAAACGTGACCAGAAACCCGTCTGTTTTTGAGGTAATCGTCTTCATTTCGAACGGCATTTTACCCGTCCAAACCAGCCGCTGCAATCCGTAAGGCGATTTACCCGTTGAGGCCCAACCCCGGCTGGTCATGCCCACAAACATAGATCCGTCCTGCCCCCAGAGCATCCGGATAATGCCCGACTGGAACCCTTCGCGGAAGGGATAACAGGCTCCCTGCCACTTACCGGCCACTTTTTCGAGGCTCATGCGCATGACTTTGCTATGGCCCTGATCGCCCACAAAAAGCTGCCCGGCAAACGGCCCGAAGGCCCCGGCGGTGGTATCCTCGCGGATGTCGGACGTGGAGATGCCCATGAGCGTGTGGGGAAACCAGACGGCGGGCTCCTTCAGATGCTGAACCGTCTTCGCGATCTCGTGCATTGGTTTACCCGTACTGGGTACATCTTCGGGTTTCAACGTCAGCGGTGACCCTTCTTCGCCCGACCAGCGCAAGCCTGCTGGATTACCCGCGAAATCGCCTTTTTCGAGGTGCGTTACCCGGCCTGATCCCACCCAGTCGCCCTGGTTTTCACCGTAAAATATGCTGCCGTCGCGCAGTACGCCAAAGCCTGCGGGTGAGCGTAGGCCCGTGGCCCAGGGGGTCATTTCGCCCTTGTCGTTCAACTTCAGCATCCATCCCCGCCATTTAGACTGGCTGGCCCCTTTCCCGATCCAGTCGAGGTTGAGCGTAATCACCATGTCGCCATCGGGCAGGGTTACGGGGCCGTAGCTGTATTGGTGGTAATTGCCGGACAAGGGCCATTTATAAAACGACCGGTATTCATCGGCCACCTCGTCGCCGTCGGTGTCGATCAGGCGGGTAACTTCGCCGCGCTGGGTGGCAAAAATCTCGCCTTTGTAAGGGCCTGATGTGCGGTAAAGCAACCCCAGCGGCTCGTGGAGGCCGGTGGCAAACCGCTTGAACGTTGGCTGGCGACTTCCCTGCATATACGGGTTGCTGACGAGCCAGACGTCGCCCCGGCGCGTACTTACGGCCAGTCGTCCGTCGGGTAACGAGGTCATGCCGCCTACTTCCAGCATGATGCCTTCGGGAATGGGGAGCGTGATCATGCGATAGTAATCTTCTTCACTGGCGGGGCGCTGCGCGTGAGCGAAAGAGGCGAAAAGCGACAGGGCGAACGTAGTTAATAGATTGATTTTCATTGTTTTATATCGGTTAAGCCTATAATGTTTTTAAAACCTTATAGGTTTGTTAATCAGTAAGTTACCCAATTCGCAATCCGTTGTCGGCGGGGCGGTTGGGGGTCAAGAGCGTAACGGTTCCGGCGGCATCGACGCTGCCCAGTACGAGGCATTCGCTCATGAACGGGCCGATTTGTTTGGGGGGAAAATTGACTACTGCCACTACTTGCTGACCAACCAAACTTTCGGGTGTATACAAGGTCGTAACCTGCGCTGAGGTGCGTTTGGTGCCAAGTTCGGGGCCGAAATCGATGGTCAGTTTATAGGCGGGTTTGCGGGCCTGCGGAAAGGATTCGGCGGCCAATACCGTGCCTACGCGCATGTCGACTTTCATGAAGTCGGGCCAGCTTAACGGTTCGTCTTCCATCTTAAAATTCGAGCGAATACTGCACCGTAGCTTTGCCGCCGTTCATGGAAACGGGCATAATCAATTCTTGCCTCCCGGCGCTTTGCCGCACCGACACGGGGGCTTTGGGGTCGAAGCGGACGAAATAGCTGCGGTCATCAATGGCGTAGAGTCCTTTGGCCACTTCTTCCAGGATTTTCCCCGCCGCCAGTCGGCAGTAGAGTTGGCCGGTTGGGGTAGTGCCACCCAGCGTCAGTGTCCGCCAAAGGACCGTGCCCGTGGGCCGAATCTGGTCGCGGATGGTGGTACCGTTCATGGCATAATCAATGGATGGTAAGCCGTCTTTGTCGAGGCTGATGCCTTTGTATTGCAACACATTATCGCCCACGCTGTCGGGCCAGGCGGTGGTGGCGGTGGGCAAAATAGCCAGGGCTGTGCGGGGCGCGGGGTAGATGGTGGTGCCATCGGGGTGGATGAGCTGGGGTTCGCCGCGTTCGTACCACATATCGGTGGCATCGGCGAAATCACCCTTCCAGGCCATCAGGAGGGCCATTTGGTTCAGATCGACGGAATAATGCATGCCCGTCCGGCTCCCCACCGACAGCGAATGCGTACGCTTAGTGACCTCGCCAGGCATCTGAATAAACGACCGGATGAGCGTGGGTTTGGCATCGGCGGCAATCAGCACCTGTCCCACCGGCGCAAATTCGGGCAACGAGCCACCGGCGTGGAGAGCCTGCGGGCGCGTGTCGGCCTGACTCACAAACAGCCCCAGACCAGGCCGGGGCCACGATTTGGCAAATAGCACCTCCACGTTGTGCAGCCCGGCGGTGAGCGGCATCCGGCGCGTTTCTGGATCGCCAAGGTCGTGGCGCTTCATGGCAATCACCGACTGGCCATCAATCCATAAGCCTGAAATACCACCCATATGCAGGTCAAACTGATAATCGCCCGCCGTGGGCGTGTTTAGTTTGCCGTCGAACAGTATGGCAAACGGGCCCGACTGTCCGTAGGCTACATCATAGCTGAGGCGGCTCACCGTGTCTGTTTTGATCAGCGGTTTGCCGGCCAACTCGTCGCGGGTTTCAATACCTGCTTTATAGAGCTTGTACGTCAGCGGTCCAACCCAACTAGCCACGTTCCGATTCGCCAGCGTACGCACACCCAGGTTCCGAATGGCAACCGAACCGCTTTGGGCTATCAGTTGCACAGGCCTTTCGGTGGCTTTCCCCGCCAAAATTTGACCTTCTTTGACTAGTATATCGTTGACAATCAGCTTATCGAGCATGGGCGCGGCTTTGGCTGTTCCGGCCCGGTAGGCCAGATAAATTGTTTGCCACAGCCCCGGCGATTTCAGCAACGGCGCAATGTCGCGCGACTGATTCAGGTCTACCCTGTCGCCACTGGGCAGGGTCAATATGGCGTCGGTTCCATTGGCCATTAGCATATCGAACCGCATGGCGAAATCGCCCGGCTGCGTGGTCATCGTCAATGGCGTTCCACCTGAATAGATCAGTACGCCGGTGCCTGGTTTGGCCTTGATACCCGACCCGTCGATGCCTGCAATACCCCCGGCCTGTTGCGCATTGGCGGTGGCCAACGTGGCTAGATCAATGCTGGGAAGGTCATTTTGGGCCAGCAGCGGGGTGGTTACAGCCATGAGCGCAACGGCAAGCACCGTAGACCGAAATTCATAGAAATGCATAGTCGTTTCGTTAATCAGCAAGTAATTTAACGAAAAGACATGGTCGACGTTTTTCTATGCGTGGTAGTTTAGCGCACGGGCGGCCCCGTGCGCTAAACTACCCTTCCAACTCTTTCGCAACTTTGCCTACTTCGTCCAGATCCAGCCCCTCAGTTTTGGGTGGCGACGTGCTTTCGGTGCCGTCGGGGCCTGCGCCGGTGCTGGTGGTGCCGCCCAGGGTGTTGCTGTCGATGTCGGCGGAATTTTCTTTGGATGATTCGGGATTGGTTTGCGGTGTCATAACGTTGCCGGGTTTTATGCTGGGCGGGTTTGCGCCGCTACTTTTGTGTACTGCCTAACTTCCTGGTTCAACGAATAGTTATCGTATTAGTAACAAGCTAAAATCTTTCCAATGAAAACTGCTTTTCTGCTCCTTTCGCTGGCAGCACTGAATGTAACCGCCGGGGCTGCCCCCGCGCCCGGTAAGCCTGGTAAGAAGGCCACGACCTCGCGCCCGGCCATTGTGCCTGATCCAAACAATGGTGGCCTGAAACTGGCCCCGGGTTTTTCGGCCCTTGTCTTCGCCGATAACATTGGGAAAGCCCGCCACGCCGCCGTAGACCCTGTTACGGGCACCGTATTTGTCCGGCTCGAAAAACTCAAAGATGGCAACGGCACCGTTGAGCTGATGGACACCAACGGCGATGGCCGTGCTGACCAGACCGTGATGTTCGGCAACTATGCGGGTACGGGTGCGGCGGTGGTAAATGGCTATCTGTATGCCTCATCTGACACGTCGGTGTATCGCTACCAGCTTACCAACGGCAAGGTGCTGGCCGAGACCAAGCCCGAACCCATTGTGGTGGGCCTGACCCTGCAACGCCAGCACGCCAGCAAATCATTGACCGTTTCGCCCGACGGGCGGCTGTTCGTCAACTTCGGTGCGCCCTCGAATGCCTGTCAGGAAAAAGACCGTCAGCCCGGCTCGAAGGGGCAAATGCCCTGCCCGCTGCTGGAAAATTACGGCGGTATCTGGGTGTTCGACGCCAACAAGCCGAATCAGCACCAAAGCGATGGCAAACGCTACGCCACGGGTATCCGCAACGCCGTGGCGCTGGACTGGAACACGGCTACTAACACGCTCTACGCCCTGCAACACGGCCGCGACAACCTCAATAACTGGGGTGGCGCGTTTACCGATGAGGTCAGTGCTGAACTGCCTTCTGAAGAATTTCTGCTGGTGAAAGAGGGTGCCGATTTTGGCTGGCCCTATTGCTACAATAACCATTACCAGAAGAAAAAACTGCTGGCTCCTGAATATGGTGGCGATGGCACCAAAGAAGATCAGTGTGCGGGCAAAGAGAAACCCATTATGGCGTTTCCGGGCCATTGGGCACCGAATGATCTTCTTTTCTACACTGGAAATACCTTTCCGGCTCGCTACAAAAACGGCGCGTTTGTGTGTTTCCACGGCTCATGGAACCGCGCCCCGTTGAAGCAGGGGGGCTATTTTGTGGCATTCATTCCGTTCGGAAAAGACGGTCGCCCATCGGGTAATTACGAAGTGTTTGCCGAGAATTTTGCCGGTGTGCCTGAACTGGGTAAGCCCGGCCAAAACAGCAACGCGGGTAAACTCGATTTGGCCTCTCCCGGCGACGCGCAACACCGTCCAATGGGTCTGGCGCAAGGCCCCGACGGCTCGCTCTACATCACCGATTCGGTGAAAGGGACGGTCTGGCGCGTGATGGCCTCAGCGAAAAAGTAAAGAGAGTTTGTCCCAAACAAAGAAGCCCCGGCCAATGATGGTCGGGGCTTCTTTGCGATTGATATTAGTTAAACGACCCTGCCAGGGATTTAGTTTAGGCTTTGAAAAATAGTGGCGTAGTTTTTCAAAATACGTTCAATTTTATACACAAGTGCCATTTCTAACGCCAACTGTGGCAAAAAGTGGGTCTGACCAGTGCGGATTGGGGCTCCTGTTTTCGGTGTGGATGTCCGTGAAAAGGCCCGTTTCTCGGTAATACGTTTCCACCAATTGGGCGTGTCCCGCATCGTCGAGCGACTGCCAGACGGCCACGGCTTTGGTGGGAAACATCCGGTTCGAGAAGATCGTAATGAACGGCGCACCAAGTTTCAGCACCCGCGCCACCTCCCGAAAAACGGGCCACCGGGTTGGTCAGGTATTGCACCGAGACCGTTACCATGCCCCCATCGAATTCGCCATCGGCGTAGGGGAGCGTGGGGTTTTGATTCAGGCTCTGCACCACATAATCGGTAAGCTGCGGATTCTGTTGCAACTCTACCGCGTTCATACCCAGTCCCGCCACCCGGCTATACGTCACGTCGGTGGGGAGGTGCGAGCGCCAGCTACTCATCAGGTCCAGAATGGCCCCGTTTTCGGGCAGTTTTTCGCAGAAGAGCTTGGTTGTAGCGGCGATGGCCGGTTCGTCGATGTGCACCACCAACCGGGGCGACTGGTAAAAATCGCCGTCATCGGTCTCGTCGTACCGGCGGAAATAGGCTTCGTTGAAGGTCATGCCCTGTTAACCGGCTGTTGAGCGGTTGTGTTGGGCCGGACCTGGCAAAATAATGGTATACTTCTATGGTGTTTCCCGCGTGAGAAACTGGGTCAAAAATGCACTGTAGTCGTCGCGGAGGGGTAACTCCATATTCGTGACCAGTTGCCGACGCTGGGTCTCTGTAGTCTCGCCAGTCTGCTTATTGGTGCCTGTTCTACTATACGTTTCCCAGTACGTCCCTGACCCGCGCTTTTGCCAGTTGGGCAGGTCATTGACATTAATGCCATGCTGGAATAATAATTCGTTTTTGGCCGCAATGCTCAGTCCTTCAATGGCTTGCGTTGCCTGACGGGCCGTTTTCCCCTCGCTGCGTAAGAGCCAGTAGCTGTGGGCGTTTTTGGCAATCCGGCGGGCATCTTCGTGCCGCCAACGGAAGTAATCGACCACCAGCCGGGTATTGGGTAACTCACTAATGCGGCAGTCGAAGGCAGCGGCGTGACCCAGCCCGACCGAAAAATGGGCACTGGCTTCGCCCGCCAGCACCGACATGATCTTGCGTGTTTTTCGCCCAAATGTCCGGTCGTTCAGATCGAACAAAAGCGAAATCTCGTCGCTCTGCGTGTACCCATATACGATGCCAAAGCCACAGTCCATGAGGTGACGCGTAGTGGATATCATCAAGTCTCGAAACCGGACATCGAAAGGCTTCTCGAAGTCGATGGTTTCCTTTGTCAATTTTGTAAAGCCGCGCCCATCGATACGGGCCACCATATAGATTTCAGGCAAAACGGCGCGGTCGTGGGCCGTCTCAAAGACACGCAGCGAGCGGTCCAGGTCATCAAAGTGCATGACGGTAAGGTAAACACATCGCCCCAAAAATACGCTACTGTCCCGGTTGCAACGTGGCCCAGTGCGTTACCAGCTTCGGGAAAAAGAGGTCGAACGTTTGGGGTGTATTGACGTAGTTGGTCCCAATAAAACGGGCCAGTGGTTCGGTGAACATATAGCCCTGCTGAAGCTCGTCGGCCAGTTGGGTTTTAGCAATTTCGGAGCTGCGGTGCTGTTTCGTAAGGGCACACGTAACGGCGCGGACTACCTGCTCATTGACGAAATTGTCCCAGTCGTGGCCCGGCTTTTTATTTTTCAACGCCGGATAACGAACTAATAAAAGTGCCCTTAGTGCGTCTATCTGGTCTTTTTGTGCTTTCAGCGCCTGGTTGATATAGATGTGGCTACCCTCGTGCCAGACAATGTAATAGTAGTCGATGTCGAACGAGGGTGCCTTTTTTCGGTCGGCGTTGCGCCAGTCGTAGTAGCCCTGCTGATAGACCACGTAGTTGCCAAATTTCGGGGCCAGGTCGCGAGTCGTGACGGCGTGGGCACCCTGCCCGTTGAGGGCTTCCAGGGCCACGTAATACTGGGTGGCCTTCGGGCTGCGGTAAAACGATTCCAGTTTCTCGATCACCCCCAGTGAATCCACCTTTTGGGCGTAGGCGTCACCCCAGCGACCATACTCGGCGCGGTGCTGCTCATAGAAGCCGGGGAAGTTGCTTTTCCGCGAAAAATCGAGGCACAGCGTCAGCACGTCGGTCAGTTCGGCTTTGGGCAAAAAACGATACCACACTGACGAATCGGGCAGGGCGAAGGCGGTGGGGTGCAGGGCGTCGTTGAAGGTCCAGCCAAATTCGGTGAGGTCGAAATAGACACCGTCCATCTTCCAGAGTTTCAGCACGGCGGGGTGCTGCCGGTAGGGTTCAAAATAGGTCCGCACGTCATTCAGGTAGGTAGACGGCGTGGCTTGCCCGTGGCCCGACAGGTAGCGAATGACCGAGATCAGTTCGGTGCCGGGGTGGGCCGTCACGGTCAGTTTGGGGTCGGTAGCGCGGGGTTGCGCCAGCGCGACGGTGGCGAATAAAACGAGTGGAAACAGCAGCGTTTTCATAGCGATGGTGCCGGGGTTTTGGTGAATAAGTACCCGAAAGTGCCCCGCCCAACACCACTCACCAACTGAACTTGACCAACTCGCCCAATACTATGACCAACCCGGTTTTACGGCTCAAAACTGGCCTATTTCCCTATTAATGAGTTGATTACGAACAAACGTCGAGTTCGTCAACTACATCGTCCCGTTGGTCAGTTAGGGCGGGGCGGTGGTCAAGAAATTGCTGCGTTCCGCGCCAAACTGGATAGATTCGGCGCATGAAACTCTCCTTGCCCGTGCGTGGCTTGTTGCGTTGGGGCCATGGCCTGTTTTGGCTGTTTGTCTATGTCAACGACCTCATTCAGGCCTTAAACAACCAGTTCAACAAGGCACCCATTGGCTCACCGGCCTACATTCCCGTTGCCGTATTTGGCTATGTGCTCATCCCGATTGTGGCATTTTACGGGGCTTATCTGCTCATTTATAAGCCGTTGACCAAAAAAATAGGACTGGCTATTGTCGGGATGGCGGCCACGGTCGGGCTTGTTGTGCTGGCGCGGTTTGTCATCGAATTTGGCGTACTCAAACCCTTTTTAAACTATGATAACTACAGCCGGGATGACCAGTTTACGTGGGCGTGGTTTGCCCAAAATGCTATTCTCTACTACTGGAACTGGGTCGTTTATGGGGTGCTGTATGGCTTTGCCGAACGGTATTTTCTGGATCAGCAGCAACAACGGCAGCGCGAACAGGAACTAACCCGGTCAGAGGCCGCTTTTTTGCGGTCGCAACTGAACCCGCATTTTTTGTTCAATGCCCTCAACGACGTGTATGCCCTTGCTCTGACCCGCCCCGCCGAAACACCCGCCGCCCTGTTGCAACTGGCTGATCTATTACGGTATATGCTTTATAGTAGTCAGGCCCCGACGGTGGCCCTTGCCGACGAACTGGATTACCTCAACGGCTTTTTAGCCCTCGAACAGATGGGTAAATCGGGACAGACAACGGTGCAAAACCGGCTTACGGGCCACGTGAACGGCCAACGAATTGCGCCCATGCTGCTGATTCCGTTTGTGGAAAATGCCCTTAAACACGGCGACGCCACACACCCGACCAACCCGATTTCCATCGAAACGGAGGTGGCCGACAATCAGCTTTTGTTTCGGTGCCAAAACGCCAAACAGGCGGGGCTGAAAGACAAAACCGGCGGCATCGGGCTGGCTAATTTACAACGGCGGCTGGCCCTCGAATACCCCAACCGCCACACGCTGACCATCCAGGATTTGCCCGACCAATTTGCCGTTTACCTCACCCTCGACCTTACGCCCGCATGAGTCCCATCCGCTGTTTGATCGTCGATGACAAGCCCCTGGCGATTGACATAATCCGTACCTACGCAGCCTCCGTGCCGTTTTTACAAGTAGCGGGCACCACCACCAATCCGCTTGAAGTGCTGACGTGGGTGGCGGGTAGCCCCACCGAACTACCCGTAGAACTGCTCTTTCTGGATATTCAGATGCCGGGGCTGACGGGTATTCAGCTCATGAAACTCCTCGACAGCCGCACCCGCGTGATCCTGACCACCGCCTATGCTGATTATGCGCTGGACGGCTTCGAACACAATGCCGTGGATTACCTGATGAAGCCCGTTTCGTTCGAGCGGTTTTATAAAGCCGTCCTCCGCGCCAAAACCCTGCTTCGCCCCGACATGGCCGCTGCGCCTGTGGCTGATTCGGCAGCGGCAACGCCCATTCCCGAACCGCGTACTCATCTGTTTATAAAAGTGGAACAACGACTAGTTCGCGTTGATATTCAGTCGATTATGTATGTGGAGGGTATGCAGAATTATGCTGTTATCCACACCGACGAAGGTCGCGTGATGACGCTGCAAACCCTGAAACAACTGGAAGACCAACTCCCCAACGACTGGTTTCTGCGGGTGCATAAATCGTATATCGTTCACCTGCCGCGCATCAGCACCATTGAGCGAAACCGCATCAGCATCGGGCCGAAA
>JBBRMP010000162.1:0-12851 GCA_038230755.1 Cytophagales bacterium
AGTATTTAATGTCTAAAAGTCAAGTAATTGATTATCAGCACATTAAGATTTTTGCTTAGTTTAACTCATAAATTAGAAAAATTAGTAACTTGCTGATTGTCAGATAATTGGCTTGAATTTGCCTACCTAAACAGTTACGAAAAAATAGATAAGAGCGGTCGCCCAAGAAAAATACAGCTTCACGGAGAGACTGTTACACAGCACACTTCAGAATCAGATACAGTTGTAAGGCTTATACAGCCAGACACTATAGGTTGTATGCAACTAATACAAGACAAGCTAAAAACTACCGAAAACAAAACGTCAAGTATTAATTTAACACAAGTTACGTATTTTGGAGAATATGAGAGTGTGATTTATCAATTGCACCATGATCCTCCGCGTTATGGATTTATAAAAGCTCCGCAAGTATCTATCATGCAAATAGGTGATAAAGGCTTGAAAATTGAATCGGATGGTCATTTAGCTGATCCATTAAGTATTATCTGTGAACAATATTGGAGTTGGGAACTTGTAGCTGACCTTCTCCCATATGAATATGAACCGCTTGCTTCGAAAAAATACGCAGAACACTAAGAGCGTGTTGTCGACACAAAGTTGGCACGACTCTTAACCTTTCTCAACTCCCTAACACGCCCTAAAAAACGCACATCCATGAAATTCAAGTCATCAAATTTTAATTATTTTATTCTATTATGCATAGGATATGCTTTTTTTAGCTATGCGTATCAGATATTGTTGGTTGATGATAATATCTACTTGGATTATCTGACACAAAATATCGAATATATCAGGGCTTTGAACTTATTAAATATGATGAAGAGTTATGGTTGGGTTAATTATTTGTTGATCCCTTTGATTATGCCCGTAAAAATTTCGTGCATCACTAGTTGCATTTCAATGGGTTTTTATTTATTGAATGATAACCTTTTGTTTAAAAATATCTTCTTTTGTGTTACAATTTCAGAATTTTCTGTTTTCGTTTCCTTTTTACTAAAAATAATTTATTTTTTATTCGTTAAAATCAATTATTCATATTTTGATTTAATTAATTTTCATTTTTATTCGTTACTAGATTTTCTCGACCTTGAAAATGTACCTGTCTATCTATCTAGACCTCTTTCATTACTCAATGTTGTGGAAATATCCTATTGGTTTTTGCTTTCTTTCAGCATTTCTAAGGTAATAAAAATAGGTTATACAGAGTCGTTCAAAGTTGTAATAAGCTCTTACGGTACTGGCTTACTTGTCTGGGTACTATTTACCGTATTTATAACAATAACATACTCTTGATAAAACTATGAAAACCTTCGTTAAAATTATAATGGTAGTTCTACTTGCAGGGGTAGTGGGAGTGATTATTGTCAAGATACAGCAAAGCTTGACTACAAAAAAGCATTTAACCTCCCAACTTCAACATTGTCCTAAGTTAACAGCCGTACAGTTCACCTCTAAGTTTACCCCTGCTTTGACTAATGATAAATCCACTCTGATTATCCTTTTCGATCCCGACTGTGAACATTGCCAGTATGAGGCCACACAGATTCGGCGTGAACAAGCGGCGTTTTCCGGGGCGGCGGTGTATTGGCTCACCACGCAACCAATGGCCCGCGCCCGGCAGTTTGCGCAGCAGTACGGGCTAGATTCACTCGCCACGATGCACGTAGGCACCCTCACCCGTGAGGAATCTAATCAAATGTTTGGACCTACATCGGTGCCGCACATCTTTATCTATGGCCGTGATGGAGAATTAAAGAAGGAATATAAAGGCGAAGTAAAAATAGCCGCGTTGCTCCAATACCTGTAAATTACTATCCCGCTGTCAAGCCTTTAGCCATGAAATATATTCAGAAAACCTTTACGCGCCAACTCGACCAAACCGACTGTGGGGTGGCTTGTTTGCTGTCTATTCTGCGCTACTATGGCGGCAATGCCAGCCGCGAACGGCTGCGCGAACTAAGCGGCACTAGCATTCAGGGCACCACGCTGTTAGGCCTGTTCCAAACGGCGGGTTCGCTGGGGTTTGCCGCCGAAGGGCTGGAAGCCGAGGGGGTGCATAACCTGGCCGAACTAGCCGAACCCGCCATTCTGCACGTTCTCATAGACGGGCAACTACAGCACTACGTGGTGTATTACGGGCAGGAGGCGGGGAAACACATCATTGGTGATCCGGGGCGGGGCGTACTGACCATGACAGACGAGGAACTGGATGCCATCTGGCCCTCGAAAGCGTTGCTGACGCTGACACCCACGGCGCAGTTTGTCAATACGGCGCAGGGTCGGCAAACGCAATGGCAATGGTTCAAAAACCTGGTGCAGGAAGACATGCCGTTGCTGGGCATTGCCGCCGGGTTGGGCATAGTGATGGCCCTGCTGGGGCTGACGATGGCCTTGTTTTCGCAGAAACTGATCGATGATATTTTACCCAAACAGAACGTCGAAAAACTGTCGCTGGGCCTGGCGCTGCTGATGGTACTGTTGCTGGCGCGGGCGGGCATTGGTTACCTGCGTGGGTTTTTGCTGCTGCGCCAAAGCCGGGAATTTAACGTCCGTATTGCCGACAGTTTTTTTCGTGACCTGCTGCAACTGCCCAAATCGTTTTTCGACAGCCGAAAAACCGGCGATCTGGTGGCCCGGCTCAACGACACCCGGCGTATTCAGGCCCTTATCAGTTTCCTCACGGGCAGCGTGCTCATCGACGTGCTGGTTGTGATGCTCACCACGGGTTTTTTGTTTGCCTACACCTGGCAAATTGGCCTACTGGCGTTGGGTTGTCTGCCGTTCTATGGCTGGCTGGTGTGGCGGTTCAATGCCCGCATCATGGCCGGTCAGCGCGAGGTGATGGCCGCCTACGCCCGTACCGAGAGCCATTTCATCGACAGCATCAGCGGTATCGGGGCCATCAAGGCACATCGGCAGGAGGCATTTTTTGCCCGCGTTACCCAAAGTGTTTACCGGTTTTTCCAGCAACAGTTATATGACCTCGGCCTGCTGGGCAACCGCTTTGGCCTCTTCAGCGAACTCATCGGCGTGGGGGTGCTGGTGGCCATCATTGGGCTCACGGCCTACATGGTGTTGCAAAAGCAGTTGAAAATCGGCGAGATGATGGCCGTTGTCAGCATGGCGAGTACGCTGGTGAGTTCGGTGGCCAAACTCTCGACCACCAACATTCAGTTGCAGGAAGCCCGCGTGGCGTTCGACCGGATGCGCGAGTTTACCGAGATGCCAAAAGAACCATCCGAGGCAGTAGTCGAAACGGGTACGTTGGCCCAACGCCCTGTATTGGAAAGCTTATCGGCAACGCAGTTGTCCTACCGTTTTGCCGGTCGGTCTGCCCTGCTCAAAGACGTATCGTTTTCGGTGCGCCGGGGTGAGATCATCGGCATTGTGGGCGAAACAGGTTCGGGGAAAAGTATGTTGTTGCAACTGCTTCAAAAGTTTTACGAACCCGAAGAAAAAGGTCAAATCAGCGTGGAAATGACCTTTTCTGGCACTCTATTTGCGGGGGGGGGGCAAACATCTGACCGATATAGCCGTGGTCGAATGGCGCAGTTTGGTCGCCTGCGTGCCGCAGCCTATCAAAATTTTCAACGGCACCCTGCTCGATAATATCTGCCTTGCCAACTCGATGGAAGAGGGCGAGGCCGTGGTACAGTTTTGTCAGGAATTTGGCTTCCATGACTACTTCATGAAGTTGCCACAAAACTACCTGACGCTCGTTGGCGAAGAGGGCATCAACCTGTCGGGGGGACAACAGCAATTGGTGGGGCTGGCGCGGGCGTTATACCGCCGTCCGCAACTGCTGCTACTGGACGAAGCCACCTCGGCCCTTGACCGCCACACCGAGCAGTTTGTACTTGACCTACTGAAACGCATCAGCCCACACACGGCCATCGTCATGGTCATGCACCGCAGTCAGTCCGTACAAATCGCCAACCGGGTTTACACAATGGAAAACGGGGTACTCAGCCTGACAGGCGATGCTACGACTGTTGCCTAGCCAACATGTTTCATTGATACGCTACCGCTATTTGCTTCTGCTGACCCAATCCCTCAATACCCAACTCAACCACGTCGCCAGGACTGAGGTAGCGGGGCGGTTTGAAGCCGAGACCCACGCCCGACGGGGTGCCCGTAGAGATAACGTCGCCGGGGAGCAAGGTCATAAACTGGCTGATGTAGCTGACGAGCGTTTTCACGCCGAAAATCATATCGTCGGTGTTCGAGTCCTGAAGCTTCTGGCCATTTACGGATAGCCAGAGATTCAGCGCGTTGGGGTTGGGAACTTCGTCAGTCGTGACCAGATAGGGGCCTAACGGCGCGAAGGTGTCGCAGCCTTTGCCTTTGTCCCACTGCCCGCCGCGCTCCAGTTGGAAGGCCCGTTCGCTGTAGTCGTTCAGCACCGCATAGCCCGCCACATGGTCCAGGGCATCGTCAGGCTCCACATAGCTGGCCCGCTTGCCAATCACCACGGCCAGTTCCACTTCCCAGTCTGTCTTTTCCGATTTTTTGGGAATGACCACATTGTCATTTGGTCCGCAAAGTGAGGTAGTGGCTTTAAAGAACAAAATCGGCTCTGCCGGAGGCGCAGCACCGGTTTCGGCAGCATGTTTGGCGTAGTTCAGGCCCACGCAAATGATCTTCGACGGGCGTTTTACACACGGCCCAAACCGCGAATCGGCAGGAATTTCGGGGCATAAATCGGCGTGGGCCATGAGCCAGTGGGTTAGCCGGGCGGGACCATCGGTCTCGAAAAACGTTTCGTCAAAATCACCACTAAAATGCGTGACATCAAGGTGGCGACCGTCGGGCAACAACACGCCGGGGTGTTCGTGGCCGTCGGGGCCAAAGCGGAATAGTTTCATACGCAGACAAAGCAGCGGGGCGGAAAAAGATACCGCTACGCTCACACCACATAACCGGACGCCCCCCGTTGCTTGTTTAGCCAGTATGGATAAGAAAACCGTCATCATCACCGGGGCCGGGCAGGGCATTGGCCGCGCCACCGCCGAGTTTTTGCTCAACCACAGCTACGCCGTTTCACTCTGGGAAAACGACCCCAACGCCCTCGCCGGCGCCCAGGCCGAACTGGCCCCCACCCACCCCGACACGCAGTTTTTAGCCTGCGATGTGTCGGACGAAAAGAGCGTTAAAAAAGCCGTTGCCAATACCGCAAAGCACTTTGGCCGGATTGACGCGCTGGTGAATAACGCCGCCATTATGCAGTCAACATCGATTGACAAGTTGACGTTTGCCGAATGGAACCAAGCTATCGGTGTGAACCTATCGGGTATGTTTTTGTGTGCCAAATACACCGCCCCGCACCTGCGCAAAAGCCACGGCACCATCCTCAGCCTGTGCTCCACGCGGGCGTTCCAGTCTGAGCCGGACACGTTCGGTTATTCAGCCTCGAAAGGGGGTATTTTCGCGCTAACGCACTCGCTCGCCGTGAGCCTCGGCCCCCACGTGCGGGCCAACTGCATCAGCCCCGGCTGGATCGACGTGTCGGGCCTGAAAACGGGCCACCCGGACGCGGCACAACTCAGCCCCGCCGACCATAGTCAGCACCCCGCCGGACGCGTTGGTCGCCCCGACGATATTGCCCGGATGATCCTGTTTTTGCTCGACGAGGCCAACGATTTCATCACCGGCCAGAACTTCATCATCGACGGTGGCATGACCCGGAAGATGATGTATGTGTAGCCGCGCTTATTATGTACTCAGCCGCACCACACCGCCATCAATCGGGTAATCGCAGCCAGTGACGAAACCCGCCTCATCAGAGCAGAGGTAGAGCGCAAGGGCGGCAATTTCGTCGGGAGTGCCCATGCGGCCAATGGGTTGGGCTTTTGCCAGTTTGTCGAACATATCGGCTTCGTTACCCGCGTAGTTCTTCGCCAGAAAGCCGTCCACAAATGGCGTATGCACTCGCGCCGGGCTGATGCAGTTGCAGCGAATATGGTGCGTCAAATAATCTTTGGCCACCGAGAGGGTCATGCTCAGCACCGCGCCCTTGCTCATGGAATAAGCAAAACGGTCGGTTAACCCCAGCGTGGCGGCAATAGAGGCCATGTTCAGAATGACCCCGCCGCCGGTGGCCCGCATGTGGGGTAAAACCGCGTTCAGGCAGTTGTAAACGCCCTTCACATTCACCGAAAACACCCGGTCAAAGTCGGCTTCGGTGGTGGTTTCTGCGTTGCCGATGTGGGCAATCCCAGCGTTGTTCACCAGAATACGCACCGGCCCTTCGCCCGCAATCTCGCCGATTACCCGTTGCACATCGGCTTGATTCGTCACGTCGACCACGTGTAGCGACATACCGCCCTGATTATCACTAATAGCCGTAAAAAGTGCTTCAGGGTCATCCATTGCCCGATCCAGCACATGCACGTGCGCCCCGGCCTGCACAAACGTCCGGCAAATGGCCAGCCCAATGCCGCTGGCACCACCCGTCACGATGGCTGTTTTTTGTTGAAGTGAGAACATGGATCAATAACGAGTGATGAGTGATAAGTGATGAGTGGTTTTTTTCAGAATGCCGACACTGTGAAGCACATTTATCACTCACCACTTACCACTCATCGTTACAAGGATACCCCCCGCTTCCAGGGGATGAAATCGTTTTGACCGAGTTGTTCGGCTTTGGTTAGGACCTCGCCGGAGGCAACGCCAATGAGCCAGTCAAGTAAGGCATCGCCGTTTTGTTCGATGGTCTGTTGGCCGTCGATGATGGGGCCGCTGTCGAAGTCGATCACGTCAGGCATCCGGGTTTGCAGGGCGGTGTTGGTCGAGATTTTTACGACGGGGCAAACGGGGTTACCCGTGGGCGTGCCCAGGCCCGTAGTGAACAAAATCAGGTTAGCCCCCGACCCCGCCATGCCCGTGGTGGCCTCTACGTCGTTGCCCGGTGTGCAAAGTAGATTCAGGCCTGGCGCGGTGATGGGTTCAGCATAATCGAGCACGTCGGCCACCCACGCCAAGCCCCCCTTCTTCGCCGCCCCCGCCGACTTGATGGCGTCGGTAATCAGCCCGTCTTTAATGTTTCCCGGCGAAGGGTTCATGTCGAAACCAGACCCGGCGGCTTCGGCCTGAGCGGCGTAGGTTTCCATGAGCCCGATGAATTTCTGCGCCTGCGCGTCGTCGCGCATCCGGTCGATCATGTTTTGTTCAGCCCCACATAGTTCGGGAAATTCGGCCAGCACGGTTCGACCACCCAATGCCCCCAATACATCGGATAAGTGCCCGATGGCGGGGTTAGCCGACAGTCCCGAAAACCCATCGGAACCACCACATTTCAGCCCTACGCAGAGTTGACTCAGCGGGAACGGTTGCCGCTCGATTTCATTGATGTCGATCAGGTGCAAAAACGTCTCCTTAATGGCCTGCGACAGCATATCATATTCGGTACCCGCCTGTTGCTCATAAATCAGCATCGGTTTTTTGCCGTGCGGATTCTGGCGTTTTACGGCTACCGACAGCATATCGCCCTGCAAATGCTGGCACCCCAGGCTCAGCACTGTAGCGCCCGCCACGTTGGGGTTGTTGATATAACCCGCCAGCAGTTCGCAGAGCATGGCCGAGTCCTGCCGGGTGCCGCCGCAGCCCATTTCGTGGGTCAGAAACCGGATACCGTCCACGTTTTTGAAGGGCGGTTCGGGGGTCTGCGTCAGCGTCTTATTCTGCTCGGCGTCCACAAACGGCTGCATCTTTTTAATCACGTCCATTTGCCCATGCTGGTAGAGGTGGAGCATTTCGCGCACCTGATCGCGGTAGCGGTCGGTTTGGGCGTAGCCGAGTTCGCGCTCAAAGGCCTCCTTCATCATCAGCACGTTGCGATTTTCGCAGAACACCAGCGGAATCACCAGCCAGTAGTTGCGCGTGCCCACCCGGCCATCGGCGCGGGGGTAGCCCATGAACGTTTTCTGGGCAAAAGCCGACACGTCGGGTGGCTGATACGCATAAGGCTGGCGCTTGTCGAGACCATAAGCGTCAGCCTCATGTTTGAGGTTGAACGTCGTGATCACCTCACCTTTTTTGATAGGCTGTGTGGCCCGCCCCACCGTCACGCCATACATCCTGACGGGATCACCGGTTTGGCGGTCTTCGGTCACGAATTTGTGTTTGGCGCGGGCACCGTTGGGCAGGATATAGGTGTCGGGCCCAAGCGTCACCTGCTCACCGGCGGGCAAATCCTGAAGCGCCACGATCACATTATCAGTGGCTTGTAATTGTAGAATCTGGTCAGGCATAGGCATAATAATTGCCCGAAGAAGGCTATTGATAAAAAAAGCGTTCGGCTGGGTTGGTATACCTACACACACGTAGGCTAAAACTTTACGGTTTCGTTTGCTTATCAACCGACCAATGTAAACATTTGACTTCCGAACCCCACCGCCTCTATGCTTACGGCCAATATTCTTAATCTATTCGACAAGTCGATCTATTATGGAACCATCCATCTCGACCATGGCCGCATCCTTCGCATTGACCGTCTCGGACCCGAACGCCCCGAAGAACCCTATATTTTGCCCGGCTTCGTCGATGCGCATGTTCACGTAGAAAGTTCGCTGTTGACCCCCGTCCAGTTTGCGCGGCTGGCCGTCGTCCACGGAACCGTCTCCACCGTTTCGGATCCCCACGAGATCGGCAATGTGCTGGGCGTGCCGGGGGTAGAATACATGCTGGCCGACGCCGAACGGACGCCGTTTAAATTCTGCTTTGGTGCGCCCTCCTGCGTACCAGCCACCATTTTCGAGACGGCAGGAGCTACCATTAACGTAAAAGACGTGCGCTACCTGCTGGGCCTGCGCGACATTGGCTACCTGGCCGAGATGATGAATTTCCCCGGCGTCTTGAACGAAGACCCCGACGTGATGATGAAAATCGCGTATGCCAGAGCGTTCAGCAAACCCATCGACGGTCACGCGCCCGGCCTGCGCGGCAACGACGCCCAACGCTACATCGACGCGGGTATTGACACCGACCACGAATGCACCACCTACGATGAGGGTCTCGACAAGGCGCGGCGGGGCATGAACATCCTGATCCGGGAAGGAAGCGCGGCCCGTAATTTCGACGCGCTGATCCCGCTCATCGACGAGTTTCCGCAACTGGTCATGCTCTGTTCCGACGATAAACACCCCGACACACTGGCCCTTGGCCACATCAATCAACTGGTAGTCAGAGCCATCACGGCGGGTTATAACCGCTGGAACGTGCTGCGGGCCGCCTGCATTAACCCCGTCTTGCACTACCACCTCAAGGTTGGCCTTCTCCGCGAAGGCGACCCCGCCGATTATATTGTGGTGTCGGACCTGACCACGTTTGGGGTGCTGGAAACGATCATCAACGGGGAAACCGTGGCCCGCAACGGCGAGCCTCTCTTGCCCGATTTACGCTCCGAGCACGTCAATCAGTTTGCCTGTAGCATCAAAGAACCGGCTGATTTCTGGGTACCTGCCCACCGCCCCTACGGACAGCTTCGCGTGATCGAATGCATCGATGGTCAGTTGATCACCAACGAACTACATGTGGATGGTGCCGTAAAAGACGGTGCCTACGTGGCCGACCCTGCGCGTGATCTGCTCAAAATTGCCGTCGTCAACCGCTATACCGATGCGCCGGTTTCTATTGGTTTCATCAAAAATTTCGGCTTAAAACACGGAGCCATCGCCTCGTCGGTGGGGCATGATTCGCACAATATTACCGCCGTCGGTTGCGACGACGAAAGCCTTTGCCACTCCGTCAACGCGGTTATTATGGCAAGGGGTGGCCTGTCGGCGGTCGATGTGGTGAGTCAGGAGGGGACAGTGTTGCACATCAAAAAGCTGCTCCCTCTGCCCGTAGCGGGCCTTATGACCGACGTAGATGGCTATGACGTAGCCGCGCAATATGCCGAGCTTGACCACTTTGTGAAGCACACCCTGGGTAGCACATTGGGTGCCCCGTTCATGACCTTATCGTTTATGGCGCTGCTGGTTATCCCGTCGTTGAAACTAAGCGACAAAGGACTATTCGACGGGCGGCTGTTCAAGTTCACCCCGCTGACGTTACCCAAATAGCCCGCTTTTGTCACAGGGTGGAACCTAATTCTGTACAATCTTTCCCATCTATTGCGCTATTTAGACAAGATTGAATTCAGTTGGTATTTTTTTGTATTTTTCCGGTAGATACGAACAAATCAATGGTAAGTTTACTGTTGTCTCTCAATTAACTCACATACATAACAATGGCTCGTCAGCGCAATACCCCCAAAATTGATGAAGTAAAATTGTGGGATGAGTTCCGGGCTGGCGACCAGTCAGCCTTTGCTCAACTGTATCAGGAGTACGTAAACGTTCTTTTCCATTACTGCGTCCACTTTTCGCCCGACCGGGCCTTGATCAAAGACTGTATCCACGACTTGTTTGTGGAACTTTGGCGGCACCGGCAAAACATTGGGCCAACTACCTCGGTCCGGTTCTATTTGATGGCCTCGATCAAGCGCAAGCTCGTTCGCCACATCACCGCCGATCAGAAATTCTGCAACCCCGACGATCTCCGCCCCGGCGAAGGCTTCACCGACAGCGACCGCTCGCACGAGATGACGCTGGTACACCAGGAAGAAGAAGGCCACATCAACGACTGCCTCAGCCGCGCCATGGACCGCCTGCCGCGCCGCCAACGCGAAGCCGTTTACCTGAAATTCTACGAGAACATGGGCAACGAGGAGATTTCGAAGATGATGAACATCAACATCCAGTCTGTTTATAACCTCATCTTCGGCGCCCTCTGCAACCTTAAAAAGCACGTGTCGATCGATAAGGTGTTGTTGTAAATCACTCTTTGCTCTATTCCTAAAACCTCCTTAGCGGGGCCAGTGGTTCAATCCATTGGCCCCGTTCGTTTTTGGTAGCTTTGTAGGATGAATACAGCCACGATTCCCCTGCCCGAACGGATTCGGCCCCGCACGCTGGACGAGGTCATTGGCCAGCGAAAACTGATTGGTCCCGGTGGGTCGCTGCGTATGGCGGTAGCGTCGGGGCGGTTACCGTCCATGATCTTGTGGGGGCCACCCGGTGTAGGCAAAACCACCCTGGCCCTGTTGCTGGCCGAGGCCGTAAAACGCCCGTTTGTGGCCCTCAGTGCCATTAATGCTGGGGTAAAAGAAATCCGTGACGTGCTGGCCCGGCCCTCCGGCTTATTCCCGCCCGTGGTCTTCATCGACGAAATTCACCGCTTCAACAAAGGACAACAGGACGCGCTGCTGGGGGCCGTAGAAAAAGGGCAAATCACCCTGATCGGTGCCACCACCGAAAACCCATCGTTCGAGGTAAACGATGCCCTGCTCTCCCGTTGTCAGGTCTATGTGTTGGAGGCTCTGGACCGCGACGACCTGGTACAACTCGTAGACCGCGCCCTGCAACAGGATGTTGTGTTGAAGCAACGCCCGGTGCGGATTGCCGAGTACGACGCCCTGCTACGATTGTCGGGTGGTGATGGCCGAAAACTGCTCAATCTGCTTGAACTGGTCGTGTTGAACCACGTTGGTGCCGACGAACTGGTCGTGGCGGATGAGTACGTAACGAGCGTGGCGCAGCAAAATATTGCCCGGTATGACAAGTCGGGCGAGCAGCATTACGACATCATTTCGGCGTTTATCAAATCGCTCCGGGGATCAGACCCCAACGCGGCGCTGTACTGGATGGCGCGGATGCTGGTGGCGGGCGAAGACCCCGTTTTCATTGCCCGCCGAATGCTGATTCTGGCCTCGGAAGACATCGGTAACGCTAACCCCACCGCCCTGATTATGGCCACCGACGCCATGCAGGCTATCCGCGTGATCGGTATGCCCGAAGGCCGCATTATCCTCTCGCAGGTGGCGGTCTATCTAGCCACGTCGCCAAAGAGTAACGCCAGTTATGTGGCCATAGATGCCGCGATGGCCCTGGCCGAAAAAACGGCTCACCTGCCCGTGCCGCTGCATCTGCGCAACGCCCCCACCAAGCTGATGAAGCAATTGGATTACGGAAAAGGCTACCAGTACGCCCACGATTACAACGGCAATTTCAGCCAGCAAAACTACCTCCCCGACGAGCTGGAGGGCCATAAACTCTACGAACCCGGCCAAAATCCGCGCGAAAATGACATCCGCAAGACCCTCAAAGCGTGGTGGGGCGACTGGTATGGGTATTGAGTTTTCAGATCAGTCAATGACCGATTTGTGGCCCGTACAGAAGAAATCGCTACGGCTCAACGGCGGGGGTATCGACCGCTTCGATTTCCCGAACAATGGTTTCCTGACCATCGCTGATTTCAAACGTGTACGTGCCTGCTTTCGATTCGTCGAAGTTGAATTTTCGCCAGTAGCTTGGGGTAGTTCGCTTT
This sequence comes from Cytophagales bacterium, assembly GCA_038230755.1. Taxonomy (GTDB): domain Bacteria; phylum Bacteroidota; class Bacteroidia; order Cytophagales; family Spirosomataceae; genus Fibrella. The sequence goes on from JBBRMP010000162.1 coordinate 12,367, forward strand.
ACCCGTTCTTCATACAACACGGCGTTTCGGGCGTCTTTCACCAAAATAGATACCCGATTTGAGCGGCGCACGGCCATTGTCAGGTTGATTCGATGGTGGTTATCCATAAACATGCCTGTGTCAAACGGTCGCTTTCGTGGTATTGCTCAGGCACGTCGGGGGCTTGGGCACACGCAAAAACAGTAGGGACCAAAATACTGGCTATCAGCAAAACAATAATGATGTGAGTGGTGGGTTTCATTGGAATGATTCTTTTAGTGTTTATGAAGTGAATAGCAGGATAAAATGACAATTCGATGTCATAACCTGGTAATTCATTCGCGACCTATCCAGTCAGAAAAGGGATTAGACTTGTTTAGCCTCATTATCAGTGCCTTGCGGTCTAATTCTTTCGACTATTTAATTTAAAATTCCACAAACCTGCACAAAGTTCGATACTTTCGTCAAATCTTTTCATCGACTTGCCTCGATATTTTGTTGTCAAC
>JBBRMP010000163.1:0-12825 GCA_038230755.1 Cytophagales bacterium
AATCCTGGCGGGCGACAGCCCCAGCGTCTGCATCGTCTGCCGATAGACGGTGGCGTAGGCGCGGCTGGCAAAGCTGAACGTCAGCGGCGTGGTGACGCCGCAATAGCTCTCCTGAATGTTGGCGTTGTCATACACGATGACCTCCGGAATGGGCTGCGTGATGGGGCGCGACTGCACCACAAAAATCCCGGCAGCCGTGGCGACAAACTCCACATCCTGCGGGTGGCCAAACGCCGTTTCCAGCCTCATACCAAGCTGAAACAGGTCTGTTAATTGACCCGCTGTCAGGCATGAAGTAGCTTGCTTGTCGGGTGACACCGCTACCGATTGCAGACCTGATTCGGGACGGGCCACCAGTTGCTGCGGCTTGTGGGCCAGTCGGGTTCGGTGGAGTTGGCCCGACTGTTTTAGCCAGTAAAATTCGTCGGCTTCCTGTTGGCCGTCCAGCAGTCCCTCGCTAAAACCTGGCGTGGCGTGAACGGCCATTTCCTGCGGATAATCGGGAAACGTGGTGAACAGTACGCCACTGGCCACGGGCGTAACCTGCTGCTGAATGATAACCGCTGGCCGCGCGGCGAGGGTCAGGTTTTTCAACTTCCGGTAGGCCACGGCCCGGTCGGAATAGGCACTGGCGGCACACGTGGCAATGGCGTTGTAGACATCGGGGAGGGTGGTCAGGTTGAGGAACGAGTCCATCAGGCCGGGAAACGCGTTGGCATCACCATCTTCGTCAGCCACCGACGAGCGGACCACCACGGCCTGGGCGGGAAAACCCCAGTCAGTCAGCACGTTGGCAAGGTCGGCCTGGTCAGCGGGAGACAGCGCAAACGCCCGCAATGCCCGTTGTCGGGTAATAATGGCCGTATCGTCCGTTGGTAAATCGCGCAGCAGCGGGTCGAATGTTTCGGCGGGGATCACCACAAACGGGGGCACGGCCTCCGCCAGTTTCTGGAGGGCATACAGCCCCGTGGCCTTCCCGCCAACGGTTTGTTTTTTCCCCGAAAGTGGACCAGATAGCAGCATTGGGTTCAGAAATTAACCACCAGAATGATGGACACATAGCTCACCAGCATCCCCAGCGACACCAGCAATTCGGCCAGTTTCAGCGTTTTTTCGCCCGGTCTCGTGAGCGAAACGAGGTAGACCCCCACCGTGAGCAGGTAGAGCAACCCGATGATGACGAAGGGCAACCGGCTGGCGTTCAGCCCATTCAGCAGGTAGCCCTGCACCCCTACCCCCACCAGCAACACCAGCAGCACGGTGACGATGGCCGGGGCGTAACCCATTGATTTAGAGTATGAATCGATACCGTCGCGCTCGGCGTCGGGGGCGTGAATTTTGCGGGCCATCTCGAACGAAAACCCACCCAGCAGGCTCAACGCGGCCAGCAACAGCAGCGGCTGCGACAGGTGCGCAGGGGCATAGGCCGACCAGATCCACCCGATTACCAGCGGCATGATGAGCATGTGGGTGATCGCATAGAGCAGCAGCCGTTTTTTCAGGTAGTGGCCCACAAAAAATTCGTAGCGCATCAGCAGGCTATACGCCACGGCCAGCACCCAGCAACCCAGCGTGGGCCACCCCATGAGCGCCGACCACGCGACCTCGACCACGCCCCCCACCAGCGACACCCGCAGCAGTTGGCCCAGGCTTACCCGGCCCGATTGCAGCACCCGGTCGGGGTGGTTGACCGCATCGAGCGCGTAGTCTTTGATTTCGTCGAACACCCGCAGCCGGAAAAAAAACGAGATCACCGCCACCATGCCCAAGGCTTCGTACCCGCCGAAATGAGTCAGTTTGGCAGCGGGCCAGAAAAAACTGGCCACTGAATAAACCGTCAGAAACAGGACTGCAAACAGGGCCATATTCACCACCGGGAAGCGCTGATGGAGGTAAGCAACGAGGTTGGATAGGTTCATGTAGTCGAAAAATACCATAATTACCCCATCCTGTATACATAATCTGCCGACGATGGGTAGTTTTATGATAAACCGGTGCTACCCATCCAGCTCTCGCACCCCTCCCCTATGGTCATTTTCTACAAAATCAGGTACGTGCTGTTGCTGCTGACGCTGGTCGTTGGTGCCTTGCTGTGGCCGGGGGTTCAGGCGGCTCTCGTGGTCGATAATAGCCTGACCGTCTGGTTTTTAGACGGCGACCCCAACCTGGTTGCTTACCACGATTTTCAGCAACGGTTTGGCAACGATGAAGTCGTCATTGCCATGGTACAGGACGAGCAGACCGTGCTGTCACCGGCTTATTTCAGGGCGTTTATCCGCCTTACCGAGTCACTGGAGGCCATCCCCGACGTGGCGAGCGTGATTGGGCCGGGCAACGCGAGCCTACCCACCCGCGACGTGTTCGGCTCCGGGCTGGCTCCGCTGCTAACCCCGGATGCCCGCCCCGACAGCGTCAGGGCGGTACTGGCCGACCAGCCCACGCTGCGAAACGGACTTTTTTCTGCCGATTACCACACCGCCCGCTTCATCATTGTGCTGAAATCTCTGCCCGATTTCGACCGGCGGCGGGGCGAGATTCTGGACCGGATCAAGGCCACAGTGACGCGGGAATTGCCCGAAAAGCAGGTCTATTTTGGGGGGGTTGGCATCATCTACGCCGGGCTAAATGCCCTTTCGCAGCAGGATTTCGGCTTTTTTCTCGGCATTGGGTATCTGGTCATGTTCCTGCTCTTCTGGTGGATCTACCGCAAACCGCTGCTGCTGGTCTACACCATCGGCGTGGTCACGCTGGCGACCTACCTTACCCTCGGCATCTACGGGGCCTGCGGGTATCGGATCAACCTCATGACGGTGCTCTTGCCCGTCATCATCGTGTTGCTGGGCGTTATGGATGCCATTCACGTCATCAACGAGCGCAACCAATTGAGCGAAACCGGCCTCAGCCCCACCAATGGTGCCCTGGAGGCCCTGCGGCGGGTGTTCAGGCCCTGTCTGTTCACCGTCTTCACCACCGCCGCCGGGTTTCTAGCCCTGGAAACCAGCCCGATGGCCATTCTGAAAAACTTCGGCCTGTTTGCCGCCCTCGGCATCGTGCTGTCCTTATTTTTCACCTATCTGCTGGGTGTGCTGATCCTGCCCCACACCCAGCCATCACGGAAAATCACCCTGCTCACCGGCGACAGACTGGCGCGGTTACTGACCCTTATTCTGGCCCGAAAAGGATTGTTCACCAGCCTGTCGCTGGCCCTGATGGCGGTCTTTGCCGTGGGTGTGGCGTGGTTGCGCACGGACACCTATACGCTGGGCTATTTTCCCGACAACCACCGGGTGGTGCAGGATCACAAGGCCATGGAAGCCGCCTGGGGCCCGTACATGCCGCTTGAGTTACTGGTCGAACCCAAGCGGGGTCAGGCGCTCTACAGCGTGGCGGTGGTGCAGGCCACCCTCGCCTTCGCCGATTCGGCCAAAACAGTGCCGGGCGTGGGGCAGATTTTCGGGTTTCAGTCGCTGTATGTGGGCGGGCTGGAGGCGATCTATAAAGGCAAAAGCAGGCGGTTGTTGCGCAGCCCGGCAGCCCTGAAACAGGCACATCAGCAGCTAGAAAAGCGTTACCCCCAATTGACCGGCAAGTTCATCCACGAACCCTCACAAACCGGGCGGATCACCATCTCCGGGGCCATGCTGTCGGCCAACCAGTTAAGCGCCAAAATGGACATCCTCATGCGCATCGCCGACGCCACGCTGGGGCGGGTGGCCAGGGTGAAACCGGCTGGTTATCAGCCCATGTACGCGGGCATTGTCAATTACGTCACCAACTCGCAGATCAGCAGTTTGCTCCTGTCGTTCGGGCTGGTGTTTGGGCTGGTGTGGCTGTTTATCCGCGACGCTAAACTGGCCGCGCTCACGGTCATTCCCAACCTGTTTCCGGTGCTGGTAATGATGGGGGCCATGGGCTGGCTCGGCATCTACCTCGACACGGCCACGGCCAGTATCGGGGCCATTGTGCTGAGCTTCTGCGTCGATGATTCGGTTCACTTTATTTACGCCTACCGGCAAAACCGCACCGCTGGTAACTCACCGGCTGCCGCGCGGCTGGCCACCATCACCCACGTCGGACCCGCCATTGTGCTGACGGCCATCGTGCTGTTTTCGGGGTACATCCTGATGATTTTCGGTTCGCTGAAAACCGTGCAACTGTGGGGCTTGCTCACGGCCATCGCCATTGCGGGTGCGTTGTATGGCGAACTTATCATCTTCCCGCTGGTGCTGGAACGCTTCGACCGGCAAGTTGATTGACGTGAGTCAAAACTGGCTTTGCTCAATCTATTCCTCGAAATAAGTCACGCTGTTATCGGCCAGGAAACGCTTGATCACGTCGACGTGAACACAGGCACCTACATTGAGGAACGGGTAGTTAGACACCCGTGCTTTGCGGCCATTCACCAGCACGTTCCGGTCTTCAATATCAAACCCCAGGTGCAAGTGGCGCGTCTCGGTCTGCATCCCATAGACCACCCCGTTCACGTCGAACAGGGGGCCGCCGCTTTGACCACGCAGCCCCGGTGTACTCATTTCAATACCCGTCACGTCGGCCCCATTGTCTGATAATAAGCGTGTTACAATACCGTCGATGGGGAATTTGGGCGTCGTTTCACGCCCACCAGCGATCCACTCGATGTCGTCGGATTTGGTGTTGTAGGTGTAGTTCGTAAATTCAGGAAAGGGATAACCGAGGCGACACAACGACCGGCCCGGACGTACCCGGCTGCTATCGCGGAGGAACACGGCGTGGCTTTTATAGAGGCGTTTGTTATAGCCGATGAAGCGCAGTATGGCCAGGTCCTGGGTGGGGTGCAAGTCTATTTTTAGCTCCGAAAACTGGTCTACGCAGTTCATAAACATGTTGCGCAGGCGAATCACAGTCTCGGTTTTCATCTGGTATTTTTCTTCCAGTTTCTGCTGAATATGCGCGTAGTTTCTATCGCGTTGAAACTGGCGTAGTTCGGCCCTGAAGGCGTTATACTGGCCAAAAATAGCGTCTGAGTTGGCAATCAGTTCAGCAACGTGCTTGCAGGTGACGGCGCAAGCCTGTTCATTCACAAAAAATAAGGTGGCCGAACCCGGCACAATTTCGTCGTGCCCAAACAGGCGCAGAATGGAGTGAATAGGACGGGTAAACGGATCGACGCGGTCGATGGCATTGACAAACATAACAAAGGGCTAATTGACCCTGCAAGTTAACGAGTCTTATAGCTTCGCCACCACCACATCGATACGCCGGTTTTTCTGGCGGCCTCCGGCAGCGTCGTTGGTGGCGGTGGGCTTTTCGGCACCGTACCCCTGCGTGGTCATGCGCGTGGCCGACACGCCGGCGGCGGTCAGGGCTTCTTTTACGGCGTTGGCCCGGTTGAGCGACAGTTTTTTGTTGGCGGGGGCATCACCTGTATTGTCGGTATGCCCCTGAATATTGATCTGCAACGTTGGATACGCCTTCATGATCTCGATGAGGTCATTCACGTTGGGCTGCGATTCTTTCGTGATCCGCGCCGAATTGGTATCGAACATCAGATTCTCGAATGTGAACGTACGCGGAATAGGCCGTGACTTACCCGCCATGAAACCGGCCAGATTGGCGTTGAACGAGTTCGCCAGCACCTTCAGCCGCCGCCCGCCGGGCAGTTCTACGGCCTTCGTTACGCCCGCAGTGCTGTCGCCCACCATGCCGCTGCCCGTGCCCACCGTGGTTTTGAACGGACCACGCGCGGTATCCTGCGTGGAGCCGTTCGAGGCTTCGATGTTCTTCCGGGTGGTGGCGGTATCGGCAGCGCTGCGCGGTTCCGAACGGGCCGTGGTGTCAGTGAAGACGCCCTCGGTGCCTGATGCTGGTTCGCGACATTTTTGAACGACAAGAAAAAGGATCAACGCGCCAACGGCATACAAGGCCCACCGCAGCCAGTTGGTATTCTCATGCTCACGGTCTACCAGCGGACTTTTGGGCAGATCGGGATTGGTGGGGGTGCTCATGAACGTGGTCACGCCCTGCGCTTCCTTGTCCGATGCCGAAGCAGGCAGTTTGTCGAACCCAAGCATCGTCCCCAGTGAGGCCAGTCCTGCTGGCATTCCCGCCCGGATTTCGTCGACTTGTCCGGCCACGATAGTGTGCAGATTCAGGCCGGTAAGGCCATTGTCCAGGGCCTGACGCCCCAGCATACCTTTCAAGACCGAACCAACGAGGTCGATGAGTGTATGGGCGGACATCCGGTTGACGCCACTGAACCGGGCAATCTGTTCGGCCACCTGATCCAGTTGGTTGGGGAACAACTGCTTCACAAACGCATCGCCCGATGAGACGGCGGTACGTGTTTCGGCGGCGGTATCGGTCACCTGCCCAATATCGAGCGGGGTAGCTTCCTTGCTGTAGGTCCCTGAACGCAGCACCTCCACGATACCGTCGGCGTCAGAAACAGACTGCGTCCGTTTGGCTAATGCACCCAGTACCGTGGGAATTGTGGCCGCTACGGCGGCAGACGTATGAGCGGGGGTCTCGGCGAGGCGTTCGCCAAGTTGGTCAATAACCGAAGCGGTAAATTGCGATTTTACGTACGTGAGTAAGTTGAGGGCCATGAGTCAGTCCAGTGTGGTGAATCTGGCATATCAACCGTAGGGCGCGGGGGAATGTTTGCGGTCCCCTACGCCACCAAGCTAGACTTGTGGCCCATAAAAAGATCAGTCGTGTAGGCTTGCTGCACGAAATCATCTACGGCAATGGGCTGGTTCAGCAGCACCCGCGCATTGAAAAATGCCCACAGTAATTCATCTGAAGGGTCATACAATTCCTGCAACCTAACAAGGTCACGGATGCTCTCTTTGAGGCAGACCGAAATAGCCATTGGATAGGGAGTTGAGTACATAAAAAGTTTGGTTAGAACCGATTGGCAGGTCATTAACCGGTTCATTATGAGAATGTTTCGTACTGAACCAACTATATTAACATTTTAATACGTGTGTCAATAACGTCTGGTAAAGGTGTCCTATTTAGGTTTGACCCTTTGTTGACCAGTTGCAAAAACGGGGCCATTTTTTTTCGCACCCCCGCCCCCATCCTATCCTAAGGATTGCGAACGGAGCAGGGCGGTTGTTGCTTTGTGGAAACATCGTTTCTATGACCCCTCGCTACCCGTCGCTCGCTGCTGTTACCCTTGTCGCATACCTCTGTTTCGGTAGTCCCGAAGCCGCCACGGCAAAACCAAAACCCAAAAAGCTCACCAAAGTCTGGGCCTCCGACACTATCCTGCGCGTGCCCGAATCGGTACTCTACGACGCGGCGCAGGACGTGATCTTCGTGGCCAATATCGACGGCAAATCGGATGCCCTCGATGGCAACGGCTTCATTTCGCTGATGAACCTCGACGGCACCATCCGTAAACTGAACTGGGCCACGGGCCTCAACGCCCCCAAAGGCATGGCCATTCACCGCAACAAGCTCTACGTCACCGACATCTATCGGTTGCTGGAACTGAACAGCGAAACCGGACAGGTCGAGAAAACATACGATGCCGTTGAGCCGAAAAACGCGTTCCTCAACGACGTGACGGTGAGCCCCAACGGCACGGTTTACGCCTCCGACAGCCGGTTCGATAAAATATATCGCCTTAAAGACGGGGCCTGGACGGTCTGGATGCAGGGCGAACAACTGGCCAAACCCAATGGACTGCTGGTCATGGGCAACGACAAACTGCTTATGGGCAGCACCAAAATCGGTGCCTTACGCAGCATCGACATAGGCACGCAGGCGATCACTACCATCGCCGACGGCATGGCCGCCACGGATGGCATCATGAACGACGGCAAAAAAGGTTATTTCGTCTCCGACTGGAACGGGCAGGTATTCTTCGTCGATAAAGACGGCACCAAGCAGCAACTATTAGATACCCGCGCGGCCAAAGTCAGCTCCGCTGATATCACCTACATAAAAGGCCGGAAGCTATTGCTGGTGCCCACGTTTTTTGGCAATCAGGTGGTGGCTTATAAGGTGGATTGAACAGCCAACAACGAGTTATTTACGTGCTAAGCGCGACCCAGATGGGATCGCGCTTTTTTTGCGCCGTGCAACGCCACGAAAGCTACTGGCATCTGTACAGCTAGCGCCGATTCCGCCGTTAATCACCACGAACAAACCGCTCGTGTAAGACTAGGTACTATGCACTGCATGGTACTATAGTTTTAAGCCATCACTCAACAACGACATAACCCTTCGTTCAGAAGCAGCCCCATGAAAATCGTCTATTTATGCATCTTCTTTTACTTGGTTGTTCTGCCGGACATAGTGGCGCAAACGCTGGGCACCATCACGGGCAACGTGACCCAGCAAGCAGGCAAACCACTCGAATTCAGCACGTTGATGCTGCTGAAATCGACTGACTCCTCGTTGGTGAAAGGGGCCATTGCCGACGCGGTGGGTGCCTATTCGTTTGAACGGGTGGCGGCGGGGAGCTACCGTATCTCGGCGCAGCAAGTGGGCCATACCAAAACGTTCAGCGACCTGATCACCATCGACGAGGCCCATCAGGCCGTTCAACTTACGCCTATTCAGCTTGCTGAGGAGACCAGAAAGCTGGCCGAACTGACCGTGACGGCCCGGAAACCATTCATCGAGCAGCAGGTAGACCGCCTGGTCGTGAACGTGGAAAACAGCGTAGTAGCGGCGGGAAATACCCTGCTGGAGGTGCTGGAAAAAGCCCCTGGCGTCACCGTCGATCAGCAGAACGAGGCCATTAAGGTGCGGGGCAAGGGCGGCGTAATCGTTGAGATAGACGGAAAACGGTCGTACCTATCGACCCAGGAACTGATGAACCTGCTGCGCAACACACCGTCTGACAACGTCGAAAAAATTGAGGTAATCACCAATCCATCAGCTAAATACGACGCGGCGGGCAATTCGGGCATCATCAATATCAAGTTCAAAAAGAACAAGAACTACGGCACGAATGGTAGCATCACGGTGGGCGCAGGCCAAACGTTGCAACCCAATGGCCGGGGCCGGATGACCTCGTCGCTCAACCTGAACCACCGCGTGGGGCAGGTCAATCTGTTCGGCAACTACAGCTACGGCGACTATACCAATTTCAACCGAAACGACATCTACCGCCGCATCCCCTACAACGGGCAGGTCACGTATTTCGACCAGCGGTCGTCGCGGGTGAACCAGAGCCTGAATCACAATTTCAAGGCGGGTGTGGACTGGTCCGTGTCAAAAAAAACAACCTTGGGCGCACTGATAAGCGGTTTTATAGAAAATGAAAGCCAGCCAAACGGCATCAGTAATGCCGATATCCTCAACGAGCAACTGGCCGTAACACACCGCTTCGCCACGGGCAGCCGGATTATGAGCAACCTCACCAACCTCAATTACAACGCCAACGCGAAACACCTCTTCAACGAAAAAGGCCACGAACTCAGCGCCGACCTAGACTACGTGACCTACAATGGGCAGTCGGGCACGATGCTGGGGACACAGTTTTATACGCCCGATGGCACGTCTGCTGGTCGCCCCGATTCCGTGCGTAACAACATGCCGTCGAACATCCGTATTCTGGTGGGCAAAATCGATTATGCCCGCCCCGTGGGGAAAGGAAAATGGGAAACAGGCCTGAAAACCAGCCGCGTCGAGTCCGACAATAACCTGACGTTCGAGACAAAATCGGACGCCTGGGCTATTGACCCCAATCGCTCGAACCGGTTTATTTACACAGAACGTATCACGGCGGCCTACCTGAATTACAGCACACCGTTGGGCAAGAAAACGCAGTTGCAGACCGGCCTCCGCCTGGAACATACCAACTCGGTGGGTAACTCGGTTACGTTGGGCGACGTCCGTAGCCGGGATTACACCAACCTGTTTCCAAGCCTGTTCCTCACCCAGCAACTCGACTCCAGCAACGCGCTATCGTTCAACTACAGCCGTCGCATCGACCGGCCTAACTACCGGACGCTCAATCCATTCGTCTTTTTCCTGGACCCGTTCACCTATCAACAGGGCAACCCCAACCTGCGGCCCCAGTTCACCAATTCGTTCCAGCTCACCCACACCTACAAGCAGGCGTTCATCACCACCCTGGCCTACAGCCGCATCGCCGACGCCATCATCGACGAGGTGCCCCGGCAGATTGCCGCCGAGAACAAAACCTTCGTCACGAGCGAGAACATCGACCACCAGGATAACCTGAGCCTGACGCTCAGTTTCCCGCTGCCTGTGACCAAATGGTGGACCATGCAAACCAACGTATCCGCCTTTTACAATAAGTATAAAACGTTCTATAACAACGAGTTGCTGACGCTGCAACAAACGTCGTGGAACGCCTACACGAGCCAGAATTTCACGCTGAACAAGACCATGACGGTGGAGGTATCGGGCTACTACAACGGCGCAGGCGTGTACGGTTTCTACCAAATCCGACCCATGGGCGCACTGTCGCTGGGTATTCAGAAGCAGGTTTGGGACAAAAAAGGGCGGTTCAGCCTGAACATGAACGACCTGTTCTGGACCAATCGTTTCACGGGCAAAGCGCAGTTCCAGGACATCGACTTCCAGGTAAAATCATACTGGCAAAGCCGCGTTATCCGGGCCTCATTCACCTATCGGTTCGGCAACCAGAACGTGAAAGGTGCCCGCGACCGCAACTCCGGTGCCGACGAACTGAAATCGCGCATGAAGGGAGGGAACTAGTGTTTTGAGGTTAAGATGGTTGCTGACGCTGGTGGCTTCGCGTGCGGGCCCTTCGACTCCGCTCAGGGTGACACCGGGCTGGCGTACCAGGCCAATAAAATAGGTTAGTGAGTTGATTCAACGTCGTTGTCACCCTGAGCGGAGTCGAAGGGCCCGCACGCGAAGCCACCAGCGACATCCACATTCCCTTAAATCCCTTTTGTTTAGGTTAGGCGGAAAGCCGTCCATGCGTTGCAGGGCGGCTTTTTTGTGCGTTCGGCAAGCTGTCATCTTGTCAGTCGGGGTCGGTTTGGTATCGGTTTTGCGCGTAGGTTTGCAGCCCGATTTAAGGAACAATACGACCTCTAGGTATGGAAAATAAAGACTTCATGGACGATCAGTCATCGTCTACTGACAACTCAACCGAAAACATCGACACGCAAACCGCCGAGACCATCAACGGTGGCACCACCGATGACGCTACCCAGCCTGCTGCATCTGCCGACGTTGTGGATGCTGTCCCGACTGCCGCCGCAGGGTCGGAAGTGACCGAGTTGAAAGATAAATACATGCGCCTCTACGCCGACTTCGAGAACTTCCGTCGGCGCACGGCCAAAGAGAAACTGGACCTGATTGCCAATGCCAACGAAAACCTGCTGGTAGCCCTGCTGCCCGTGGTCGATGATTTCGAGCGGGCCATGCCGGCGCTGGCCAACGCCAAAAGTGCAGGCGCTGCCCTGGAAGGCATTCAACTGATTTACAGCAAACTAACTAAAGTATTGGAAGCGAAAGGCCTGAAACCCATGACCAGCAAAGGCGAGGTGTTCAACGCCGATTTGCACGAGTCGGTGACGCAGTTCCCCGCGCCTACTGACGATATGAAAGGCAAGGTGATCGACGAAATAGAGCGGGGCTACCTCCTCAACGACAAAGTGATCCGCTACGCAAAAGTGATTATAGGGGCATAACGCAAATGGCAAATAAACGCGACTATTACGAAATACTGGGGGTTGACAAAACCGCCGCACCGGACGACATCAAGAAGGCGTACCGGAAGATGGCCATCAAGTATCACCCGGATAAAAACCCCGACGACCCCACCGCCGAGGATAAATTCAAGGAAGCCGCCGAAGCCTATGACGTGCTGAGCGACGACCAGAAAAAGGCCCGTTACGACCAATACGGCCACGCGGGCATGGGCGGTGCTGCCGGTGGCTACGGTGCCGGTGGCCAGTCGATGGACGATATCTTCAGTCAGTTTGGCGACATTTTCGGCGATGAGTCACCGTTTGGCTCGTTTTTCGGGCGCGGTGGCGCGGGAGGCGGTCAGCAACGGCAACGCGTGCGGCGTGGCTCCGACCTGCGCATCAAACTGAAACTCGATTTGCAGGAAATTGCCAACGGCGTCGAGAAGAAAATCAAGGTAAAGCGCCACGTATCGTGCCAGACCTGCGGCGGCAATGGCTCGAAAAACGGTACGGCGGTGCAAACCTGCCAAACCTGTCAGGGCAGCGGCCAAACTCGCAAGGTGGTCAACACCATGTTGGGTCAGATGGTCTCGACGGCCACCTGTACTACCTGCAACGGCGAAGGCAAGATCGTGACCGACCGCTGCGACGTGTGCCACGGCGAAGGCCGGGTGTTGCAGGAAGACGTGATCCCGATCAAGATTCCTGCTGGCGTGGCCGAGGGCATTCAATTGTCGGTAGGTGGTCGCGGCAACGTGCCCCCGCGTGGTGGCGTGGCGGGTGATTTGCTGATTGTGGTGGAAGAGGAAGAAGACGAAGACCTCAAACGCGACGGCACCAACGTGGTGTTTGACCTCTACGTCAACTTTGTCGATGCCGTCCTGGGCACGAGTGTCGAGGTACCCACGATTGATGGTCGGGCGCGGATCACGCTGGAACCGGGTACGCAGAGTGGCAAGATTCTCCGTCTGAAAGGCAAGGGCATCAAGGAATTGAACGGATACGGTCGCGGCGATCAACTGATTCACATCAACGTCTGGACCCCAAAATCAGTTAGCTCCGAAGAACGGACGATCCTGGAGAAACTGCGCTCATCGCCCAATTTCCAACCCAAGCCCAACAAAAGCGACAAAGGCTTCTTCGAGAAGATGAAAGACTTCTTCCACGGATAAGTAATTGGTTATCAGTAAAA
>JBBRMP010000164.1:0-12766 GCA_038230755.1 Cytophagales bacterium
AGATGGACTTGTTAATCTGGTTTCTTCCTACTTATAGCCCACACCTGAATCTTATCGAGACCTTGTGGAGGAAAATTAAGTACGAGTGGCTCAAACCACATCATTATGATAGCAAAGAAATATTCGATCAAGCTTTAGGACCCATTTTGAAAAATATAGGCTCAGAATTCGTCATTAACTTCACTTAAAAAGTGTCGATTATTCTCAATTAACTACTTATCAGCAACGGCGTGATCAACGTGACGACCCGCCCCGGCTCGGTCATCGACAGCCCTTCGCGCTTTGCTACGTCCGATTTGTCGGGCAACGCGGTGAAAGATGGGTTCCAGCGGCAACAGCTTGGTTTTGGGCTGGGTGGTGCGCTGAAGCAGGACAAAACGTTTTTCTACATCAATGTGGAGCAGACCTTCGACCGCAAAGACAACCGGCTGGTGGTGCCCTCGCTGGGTGTCGATGAGGTGGTAACGGGCTACAACCGGTTCTCGTACATATCGGGTAAAATCGATCAGGTTTGGAATGGCCGGTTCAAAACTACGCTGCGGGCCAACATCGGCAGTTTCGATATCGAGCGGCAGGGTGGGGGCTTAGAAGGCGGCATTCTGTTTCCATCGGCGGCAGCGGCGCAGAAGAACCGGACGTACCTGATTTCGCTCAAAAACGCGTATGTGATTGGCGATGAAATAACGGGCGAAACCAATTACCAGCACTCGCGTTTCCGCTGGAACTACCGCGAGCCGGTGAACCCCACCAACCCGTCGGCTACGGTGCGTGGCCCCAATGGCGTACCCATTGCCACCATTGGTCAGAGCGGAGCCATCTTCGACGATATTGAAAACACCGATCAGATTCAGCAGAAATTCACCCTGCGCCGGGGCAACCACACGCTGAAAGCCGGTGCTGAATTCATCACCTCCGAGTATGCCCTGCTGGGCGGAGCCAACCCCTACGGCACCTATGATGTGCAACTGAACCAGGCGCAGCTCGATGCGCTGAAAGCCCGCAACATCGGTTCGGCTCTCGACGTCAATGACATCCCCCGCGACGTGACGGTGCGTACCTACGACGTTGAACTGCGTCCCACTACTTTTGGAACACGGCAAAACGTGTACAGCATCTATGCCGAAGACCTCTGGGCGGTTCGGCCTGATCTGAACCTGACGGTTGGCCTGCGTTATGACTACGATAACCTGACCAAGGGCGGCGGGAATCAAGGCGATTTCAACAACATCGCCCCTCGACTGGCGGTCAATTACCAACTGACCGACCGCACCGTTATTCGGGGTGGCTACGGGATGTTTTACGACAAAATAAAGTACTCGGTCTACAGCGACAACCTACAATTCAGCAGCAGCAGCGCCGATTTCAAAAAGGAATTAGCCGAACTCAAGCGCCTGAACATCCTGCCCGGCTCGACCGATCTGAATAAAGTCACGTTCCCCGGCAACCTGAATGCCCGCTCCACCACCCCCGTGACGTACCTGAACGGACCCACCTCCGACCAGCTACAGGCCCGGCGCGACCGCTGGCTCTATGCGCAACTTCGTCCCTGGCAGGGGCGTGCTAAGTCGCTGTTTGGCGTGGAGGGCTTCATTCCCTATGATGTCACGCCCCTGGGCTATCTGACCCATCCTGAGTACTTTAAGTATTACCAGAACATCCCGGTGCGGTTCAACTTCAGGCCCAACGACTCCACGATTGGGCTAGCGCCCAGTACCCGCGAGAAGCCGTTTCTGGAAGTGTCATACGAGTACAAAAACACGCCTTGGCGGGCAACGTACGCCTATAAAACGCTGCCCGGTTTCGAGGAAATCGTCATCGAGTCACTCAAGCGGTAGGCGCTGCTGGTGGGGAAATGATGTTCATCTTCTCCACGGCCAGCAACTGTTTCATCGTTTTGTCCATGCCCTCGGTCGAGCCGTCGAGGAAGATCACGTTGCCTTTGCCATATTCGGCGAAATGCTTCACGGCCTCGGTCCAGATCGAGAACAAAATCAGCGACGCGTCGAGTTTAGCGGCGCTCATGACCTTGGCCGATTCGGCCATGCCCTTGGCGACCTCTTCGCGGAAAAGTGCCACACCCTGTCCGCGTAGCTGCGAAGCCGTTTTTTCGGCTTCGGCAGAAATTTTGATGGCGTTACCTTCGGCTTCGGCGGCTTTGGTCTTGGTAATCAGCAGGGCCTGTCCTTCGTTCTCGGCGGCGGCTTTCAGGTTCGACGACGCCACGACTTGTGCCATCGACCGCATGATCACTTCATCAAACGCAATGTCGTTCAGTTGCAGGTCGGTGAGGTGATACCCCCACGTTTCAAGCAGCGTATCGATCTGGAATTTAACGTGTTCGATGATTTCAGACCGGAGCGACAGAATTTCAGACTGCCGTTTGGTGGCCACAAAACTCCGGATCGAGCCTTCGATGGTACGGATCAGGGCTTGCATGAACGAGGCCTCATCAATGAATTTGAAGGCTACGTTTTTGATTGTCTCTTCGTCCTGATTCAACACCGAATACACCAGCATGGCCTTGAAATTGACGTTGGCCTGGTCGGCGGTGATGGCCTGAAACGCGAGCTCGACGGAGCGGTTCTGAATGGAAATGCGGCGTTGAACGACTTCGACAAATGGGATTTTGAAGTTTAGGCCCGGCCCCATGACGCGGGAATATTTGCCAAAAACGGTGATGACTGCTACCGTGCCCTGCTGGACAACGACGACCGATAAATAGGCAATAAAGGCAGCGAGGAATAGTAAGGTGGGGGTGAGAATCATGGCAGGTGTTTAGGCGATGGTGAACCCGCACAATGTACATCATTCACTAGTCATTTTACTTTTCAAACCGCGCAACGCCGCACGAAGCCTCGTTTTTACCGTACCAACCGGGACGTTTATGACTTCGGCTGCTTCTTTCTGGGTATAGCCGTTGAGGTAAATCAGATCGACCAGTTCACGATGGTCGGCGGGGAGTTGAGCCACGAGATGCTGTAAGCCAATCGTATCGGGATTAATGGCGCTGGTATGATATTGTTGATCGATGGTGCGGAGTGTAGGCTCGTCGAAAAACAGCGTTTGCGAGGCGCTGGGACGGTTTTTGGCTTTACCCGACCGAAGTGCATCAAGGGCTGTGTTGCGGGCCACGTTGAGCATCCAGGTGTATAAACGGCCCTTGCTGGCATCGTACCGGCCCAGATTCGACCAGATTTTCACGAACACGTCCTGCAACAGGTCACGCGTTTGCTCTTCATTTCGGATCAGTACTTGAATGGCTTTACATAAATTAATGGAGTAGTGCTGATAGAGCCACAAAAACGCCCGTTCGTCGCGTTGCAACAGTCTGGTAATCAGGTCGGCTTCAATAAAGGGGGATGTGCGTCGAGACATGGGGAGGGAGTTGGCAGTTGGCAGTGGCAGTAAGCAGTTGCTTACGCAAGAGCAAATTGCTGGCCACACCGGCGGACCGGAAAGCAACTGCTTACTGCCAACTGCCACTTAATTATAGATCGGTAGTTGAAACGAGAAAGTCGTGCCGACGTTGGGGGTGCTTTGCACGTCGATTTGGCTGTTGTGGAGGTGAACAATCCGGTGCGCAATGGCCAATCCAAGACCCAGACGGGCTTTTTCGCGCATGGGGCCGGAGCGGTAGAACCGGTCGAAAATATGGGGCATGTCTTCGGGGGTGATACCCCGACCCGTGTCGGCCACGCTCACCCGCACGAGGTTGCTTTCGGGAATGACGCTGATGTTGACGCGGCCCTGTTCGGGGGTGTATTGCAGGGCGTTGGCGATGATGTTTTGCAGCACCCGCTCAATCAGCGCCACGTCGGCCAGCACAAACGGCGTGTGGCGGGGCAGGTCGCTGGAGAGTTGGATGGCCTGCTCATTGGCCTGTGGCTCAAATTTGAGCAGGTTGTCCTGGATGAGTTCGGTGATCGAAAACGGCTCGATGTGCAGCGTGGTCTGCTTGGCCTCCAGCTTCGACAGCTCGAACAGTTCTGACACCAGCCGCCCCAGGCTCTGCGTGTTTTTTAGGATGGTGAGCAAATACGTCTTGCGTTCTTCCTCGGTCAGGATGTGTCCACGCAGCAAAATCGTTTCGGTATAGCCTTCAATGGAGGCCAGCGGCGTGCGCAGATCGTGCGAAATGTTGGCCACCAGCTCGCGGCGGAGACTGTCGTTGCGGCTGAGCGTTTCCAGCGCCGATTCAATTTTGGCCGCCATGCTGTTGAACGCCGTGCCCAGTTGCCCAATTTCGTCGTTCGACTCCACGGCCACCCGCGCCGAAAAATCGCCCTCCTGCACCTTCTGAACGGCAGTGTTCAACGCCCGAACGTGGCGTGTGAGCAAGTAAATCAGGACCAGCCCCGCCACCAGCACCACCAGGCCGGCAATGGCCAGACTCCGCAATAATGAACTAAGGATGTAGCTCTGCCGCACCGAAGCTAGGTCTAATTGGTCGTTGGTACCGATGGTAATGTAGAGATACGCCAGTGGCGAACCGTCGGGTTTGAGGAGCGGGGCCACCGAGAAAATCTTGGGATCGTCGGGGTTGCGCGGGTCGTCGTTGTAGATGGGCAGCGGTTTTTTGCCCGCCAGCAAATCGCGAATGGGCTGCGCCGCAACGGCCTGTAACTTAGTGGCTTCGGGCTTTGCCGACGAGGCAATCATCTTGCCATCGAGGTCCACCACAAACAGCTTCACGATGGGGTTGATGGTCATGGCCGACATAAACAACTGGTTCATGCCCACTGATTCAACCTGCCCCGTCACGGTGTCGACATGCATTTCGCGGGCAATGGACTGGGCTAGCCCCAGGTTGGCCCGTTGCGTGGTTTCGTCCACAAACCGTTTCGACGTTTGTGTAACGCTATAAATGTCGACCGCGCTGATAATCAACACTAGAGCGACAAACAGGAGCGACAATTTGGCGAATAGGGTGGTTGGTATCATGTTTATTGTACGTCTTCCGAAAACTTGTACCCCACGGCCCAGACGGTGAGGATGTATTTGGGCGCGGCGGGTTCCTGCTCGATCTTCATTCTCAGGCGGTTAATGTGCGAATTGACCGTGTGTTCGTAGCCCTGATACGAGTAGCCCCAGACCAGTTCGAGCAGTTCCATCCGTGAAAACGCCCGGCCCGGATGCTTCATAAACAAGGTTAGCAAATCGAACTCCTTCGCCGTCACATCTACCACTTTTCCCGACAAAGCCACGCGGCGGGTGCCCATGTCGAGCGTCAGGTCGCCGAAGGCATAGCGAGGCAATTGGATGAGTGCGCCGGGCTGTTGGTCGGTTTCAAACCGGCGCATCCGGGCCTTCACACGAGAGAGCAATTCCCTGATGCTAAACGGTTTGGTCATGTAGTCATCCGCGCCGAGGTCGATAGCCAGTACCTTGTCGATCTCTTCACTGCGAGCCGTCAGCATCAGAATCGGCGTGGTAATCTGCTGTTGCCGAATGCGCTGGCACACCTCGATACCATCCATGCCGGGCAGCATGATGTCGAGGATGATGATGTCGTAGGGCTTCAACGTAGCGTGGCGCAACCCCTCGGCCCCGTTGCCAATGATGTCGGCCTGCACGTTAATATCGCGCAGACTGACCATCACCAGGTTGGCAATATCGGCATCATCTTCAATCACCAGGGCGCGTTTCATAAGGAAGTTTACATTTCCACCGACAAACCTAGCCCAAAAATGGACCCGGAATACGTGTTCTTGCAGGGACCAATCATATTGCTGAAATCGAGCGTCAGACTGGTTTTTTTCGTGACCGGAATGGCCGCGCCGAGCGAATAGGCCGTGAATTCCAGCCCCTCGCCATAGACAAACGAGCCTTTGCTGGTATCCGGCACTCCGACTGAGGTGAGCCGCCGCAACGTAGCGTTAGTCCATACCGGGCCGATTTTGTAGCCTATCTCGGCGGCCATCGTGTATTGGTCCGAAAAACCCTGCGTCCGCTTGTTGTAGCCGGCCTCGAAACTGGCGTAACCGCGGCTGCTAAACGGAATAGACGCATGGAGTTTGGTCCAGATATTTAGCTCACCATCGCCGATGGGCAGGTTAATTTGGCTACCGGGGTGGTTGACGTCGTTGACCAGAATCCGGCTCTGACCCGTGGGCAATTGCGCCCCTACGCTGATGGCCACGGGGAAGTTTCCGGTCAGGATGCCGTACTTGGCCTCCACCAGCACATCGCCAATTCCGGTGGCGGCGTTGGTGGTCGAAAACTTGTTCGACCGAAACAGCGGCGCGTTTAAAATCACCGTCAGTCGCTTGGAAAGGCCATATTCGGCATACAAATCGAGCGACGTTTGCTGGAACTGCGCCCCCTGATCGTTGAGTTCACCGGCCAGATTGTAGTATTTGTTCGTCCGAAAACTGCTGACCCGGAGCTTGCCGTAGAACGTGTTTTTCTTCCGTACCCAGCCGCCACCCGCCATGCTGTCCTGCGCCACCATCAGCAGCGCAAGAGCCAGCAACAGCTTACTGTAGCGGCGCATTACCGAAGTTGATTTCAACGGTTTCGCAGTAGAATACCACATACGAAAATGCACTCGACGCAGCCGGTAATTTCAAATACTGCTGCCCATTTTTCGACACGAACCCCACCGCCATCACGTTGCCCAGCCCGTTGGGTGCCCCCGCCGACGTGGTTCGTTGCGATTTGACGTTGGCCCCCGTTTTGGCCAGATAAACAGCCACGGTGCCGGTGCCAAAATCAGACTTAAAATCGGACCCCATCGCCACGTATTCGTCGTTGTTCGAGTCACGCACTACCGAGACCATGCCGGCGGTGGGCGTACCGTTTTCGGCTTTGAGGGTGCCTTTTTTTAGCGTGGTCGTGGTGCCGATCGGGCCGTTGGCGGGGGTCACGGTGGCGGAGGTGTCTTTCGAACAGGCGGCGGCGGCAACAAGCATGCCTGCAACAAACAGGCGATTGAGAAAGGAGCTAATAATCATGTGGCTATCGAGTTAAGTGAGCCACAAAACTCCACCTAGTCTATCACGGAAGTATCACGGCCCGGTAACGTATGCGTGATAGTTAGGGTGGGAAACAAAATCGTATCGTATAACATAGACCGTTATCGCGCTTCGGCATGATTTTTTATTTACTAACAACGAGCTATCGAGCCGTTTAAATAGGCTATTTCGGGCGATTTACCAACAGAAATAAGCATAATTGTTACCGAATACGCTATAGTGATAAGGTTGGCGTGACTTTTGTTTCTACTACTATACTAGATAACCTTGGCCGATAGAGTTAAATAAGCCTATGGGTTGCTACCGCCATCTAGTTCTCTCTGTCTTTTCACCTTCTGCAACTATGAAAAAAGCACTACTCGCCCGGCTGCTTTGTGCGCTTTGGCTGATTTTACCCGTCACTGTTTTCGGGCAGTCTCCTAACATAGGCACGGCGGCTACGTTCGCCTTTTTTACCGCCAACGGGGCCTTTACCAACACAGGCGCGTCGATGATTACCGGCGACGTGGGTACCAACGTGGGTCTGTTTACGGGTTTTCCGCCTGGAACGGTAACGGGGCAAATTCGCCTGGCTGGCAGCCCGGAAGCTAATCAGGTCGCCACCGACGTCACCGCCGCCTACACCTCATTGAATGGTCCCGTTTGTAATGCCATGATCAGCCCGACGCTGGGCAACGGGCAGGTGTTTACGCCGGGGGTCTACTGCCAAAATACTGCCGCTGCTTCGTCGCTGACCGGAACATTGGTTTTGAACGGCGCGGGCATCTACATCATCCGGCTCAATAGTGCGTTCACCGTAGCCGCCGGAGCCGTTATTCAACTGACCAACGGAGCCTGCGCCAACAATGTGTTTTTCCGGGTGAACGGAGCCGTTGACGTGGGCGCCGGGGCGGTTTTCAAGGGAACCATCGTGGCCGACGGGGCCATCAGTTTTGGCGAAGGAGCCTCACTCGAAGGCCGGGGATTATCCGTGGCCGGCGCTATTGCGCTGAGTAACAATGCCGTGACGGTGCCGTCGACCTCCTGCACGACGGCCACCACCGGCACCGCCAGCCTGAGCGGTAGCACCTACGACGATAAAAATAAAAGCGGTAGCTATGACGGTGGTGATGCACCCATCGGCGGGGTGATGAGTACGCTGATGGATGCCACCACTAGTACGCCCCTTGCCTCGACAATCACTGATGGGGCGGGTGTTTATAGCTTCACTGGCCTTAGCTACGACAAACCGTATTCGGTTAGTTTCGCCACGCCAGCGGGCTACTCAGCCACCGCCCCCAGTGGGGCTTCCAGCCCGGTATCGCTAACCGATGGGGCCCACAATCCGGCTGTGGATCAGGGTTATACGAGGATATCATCAAGCTTAACGCTCGATTTGCGCGTCGATAAGTCACTGGCTAAACCCGGCGACGTGCTCACGTATACGGTGGTGCTGACCAACTCCGGCAACGGCCCAGCCAGTAACGTTGTTGTGCGCGATTCAACCTCGACGGGTCTGACCTACGTGGCGGGTTCGGCAACGGCACCGGCGGGCACCACCTTCGTGCCGGGAAATCCCGTCAGCACCTGGTCGGTGGCTGCGCTGGATGCTGGGCAAAGCCTCACGCTGACGTTTCAGGTTACGGTGGGTGGTTCGGGCATTTTCTACAACACGGTTACCCTGGCCAGCGACGTGGTTCGGGTCTGTACGACGGTGCCCATCAAACTGTGTCCCGGCGACGAATACGTGATTTCGGTAGCGGCCGGACGCGATGGCTATCGTTGGTATAAAGATGGCGTACTCATTACCGGACAAACCAGCAACTCGTTGACGGTCAACTCACCCGGATCATATAGTTTGGGTATCGACAACGCTGGTAGTGGATGCCCCGATTTTTCGTGCTGCCCCTTTATCGTCGAAGCGGATGTGCTACCCGTTTACCAGGCCGCAACGGTGGCCGCCACCTGCACTGGCACTACGGTGCAGTCGAACGGGCAGATCGTATTGAGTGGTTTCGACGCCACGCACACCTACCAATATTCGCTTGGTGCTGCCTTCGATTCGGCTAATTCGCTCTCTGGCCCACCGCAGCTCATTCCGGCCAATGGACTACTAACCAGTATGTTGCCGAATCCGGGGGTGGCCCAGTCCTACACCGTTCGGGTAACGAACAGCAATGGTTGCTACACTGACGTAACCGTGAGTTTGCAGCCCACCACCTGCATCTGTCCCGCCAACATCTGCGTGCCATTCACCCTTCGGCGGACCAAGGGTGTTGCGGTTAGGTAAATGAAAAATTGATAATGTAAAATGGCTCCGCGTCTTTCCAGGTACGCGGAGCCATTTTACATTATCAATTTTTCATTTACCTACTCCCCCGGATGGTACGTCCGCTCGACGTGTTTTTGGACGTCTTCGGGGTAAAAGAGAACGTCTTTGAATTGGCCGGTGCAGTAGAGCGGAGCCTGGTCGGTGAAATGAACGGTGCCAGGTTTGCTGCTTTGTCCGCCCGTCACCACCGACCGGGCCGTGATGCGCTTGCCAAATTCAACTACCGCCACAAAGCTATTGCCCACGCTGCCGTACCGTTTTTTGGTGCCCGGGTAGGTCTTCGCCGCGTAGGCCGCCAACGACCCCCACGCCGATGAGGTGAAGCCCACCGGAATGCTCGCCTGACTGTCGTCGTAGCTTTCCTGCGTCTTGCCCGTAAGGCGTTGGTAACGGTTTACGTCGCCCCAGGGCAGTTTCCAGGTGCCAAAATCGCGGGTCAGGTCAGCTAGTACTTCGGCGAGAGCGGTGATTTTCTCCTGTGCCGACGTGTTTTGGGTGGTCATCGCCATTAGTCCCATGTTGTCCATATGCTGATCGGCAGTGGCGCGGCTACGGGCCATACGTTGCAGCTTTTCGGCCCAGTAAATGGCCAGCGTTTGCCCAACGGAAGCTGTGCCATAATTGCGGTCCCAGCTTTTCAGGATTTGCATAGCTTCGGTCAGTTCCGGTCTCTGGTTAACGGTTTCACCCGAAACGGTTTGCCAGGCGTTCAGCAGGGGCGGCAGCAGGTCGTCGAAGGCGGCGAGGTGCGGGTCGTTGGCAGCGGCAATGAGCGTGTCGAGGGTGAAGATCGACTTGTGGCTCAGCACCCGGTCGGCGTTGATACCCCGGTAATTCTGGGCATCGGGGGCCATGTAGGCGGGGTACTTTTTCGGGTCGGGGCTGCTCGTGCCGGATACCGTGAATGGCGTAGCGTTGCAATTTTGAATCCAGCCCGACGCCGGGTTGCGCACCTGCACGATGTCTTCTACCAGGTGCAGCCCTTTCCAGTCCGTTGCCGGATTTGCCCCATCAACGGGTTGCTCCCAATCAAATTTGGGGTCGCGGCGGGGCATGAAATTACCGTGCCAGTAGGCAATCGTGCCGTTTTTATCCGCGAAAACGGTGTTATTCGACGCGTTGCCGTTCAGCCGCATCACCTGTTTGTAGCTGTCATAACCCGTTGCTTTCGTGCGCAAATACGACTGCGACAGGGCATTCAACGGCGCGTTCATCATGTCGATGGCAATCCATTTGCCGTCTGTCTCGCCCGCAATTGGTCCGTGCTGCGTGAAATACATCGTGAACTCTTTGTACGCCACACCCTTACCCGACTTATAGGGCAGCCGTACTTTTTGCGCCCGAACAGGCTTCGTATCTGAGCCGTGTTTGTAGACATAGGCATCCCCTTTTTTCTCGATTGTCTCCAGGTATTCGTCCATCGAATCGGCATAACTGGTGGTGTGCATCCAGCCGCAGTTTTCGTTAAAGCCCTGATAAACAAAGAATTGTCCCCACGTCACGGCCCCGTACGCGTTCAGCCCCGCCTGACTCACCATCTGTACTTCCGACCGGAAATAGAACGATGTGTGCGGGTTAATCAGCAGGAGTGCGTTCTTGGTTGCGCTCTTATTGGGTGCAATGGCAAACCCGTTCGAGCCGATGGATTCGCGCTCGTAGGGGTTCACATCGGTGGTTGACGACGTGAATTTGCGCTGTTCATAGAACGCCTTGATCCGGTCGACAGATACCGCGCTGATGTTGCCGCCGATGCTGCCTTCGCTGAACAGCAGTGGCATCCAGGGTTCAAAGCGGGTCAGCAGTTTGGGCTTCACGTTGGGGTGAGTATAGAGGTAGTAATTGGTGCCGTCGGCGAAGGCGTCGAGGAGACTTTTCATCCAGACGGGACTTTTCCGATAAATGGCCACTGCCTGCGCCGAGTCCAGAAACAACCGCGCCCGCAGGTCGTGATACAGGGCCGACTCACCCTCGATCTCGGCCAGCCGCCCAATGGCCGTGATGTAGTTTTCCTCCACCCGGCCAAAATCATCTTCGCACTGCGTAAACAGCAGCCCGAACACCACGTCGGCATCCGTCTTCCCGTAAATGTGTGGCACGCCCCAGGTGTCGCGGGTGATCGTAACTTGTTTAGCCTGCTGCTGCCAACGGCTAATATCGGCTTGACTAACCGACTGTGTCACAGCACTCTTCGCACGAACTTGTCCCAACGCAGGCACGAACAAAAGCAGGCTGAACAGCACCACAAAAACAGAACTAAACATTGGCCGAAGCCCACAGACACAGTGTACCATACGGAAGTTGAGAAACAGGTTGATCGTACGGTAAAAATAGGGGTTACTTTCCGGGCTTGCCTAACGCCCATGTTGAATTTCACCTGAGACTGAGTTCACTTACTAGTTGTACAATCACCGACGATACGTGCTGAGACCAATTGCGTTGAAAAAGGCGCATGATAGCTACCTAATGTTTGTGCATAATGGACAACAATATATAACCCATTCTTATTTCAGCGAAATAGCTTCGAGCAACTTCATATTATCGCTATTGTTCTGAATCATGATAGGTGGCCTACCCAAAGCAGAGGTCAGTTTACGTATATATATGTCATTTTTCAACTTGTCATAACCTGCTGCGCCTGAGTTGACTATTGCTAGTTTTCGGAAATATTCAGGTTTTACTCCATACTCATTAATAATTTCGAAATTAACAGTAGCTTCAGTTAAATCTTTTCTAAAAAAGCTTGAGCGCGAACCTGTTACGTACATGATGAAATAATTACTACGAACGTTAGGGCGAACTACTGCGTTAAATTTTATTTTGTGAACATCATCAATTTTAACAGATGTATTAAATTCAACTTTATTTGAACCAAATTTCTCTTTAAAAAAGCCATTCAAATTATTGTGGAAGTGCTTTTTTTCTTCAAAATCGTCATTTTCTCGATAAGCAATATTCTGGGAATTAACGGCAGAGGCGATATAATGCCCTACATCATAAACCAACGCTGAAATTAGTTTCAGTTCTTTCGTAGTTTTGTAATAATATCTTGTGCCATCGTCTGATTTAGTTTCTTTAATCTGAAAATGTACCTTGTATTGACCGATGATTCGTCTTTGGATATCAGATTCGTCTGCATCAATACTTTCATACATGTTTTTGTCAAACCATCCTCCATCAGAAACTATGTAAGTATCTTCTCTAAAACTCACGAAGACAGATATATAAGAACTTGTTAAAGTTGGTATTGCTGTATTAATTTCTATAGTATCTCCACGCAACTTGAAATCGATCAAGCTGCAAAAATCTGTTTTTACTATGTCAAAAATCGAATTTAGGTGTAAACTCATGTGAATTTTATTCCTTAGACTTGTTGCGACGTAGGAAGTTTTATAAATTTAGTCATGAAAATTTCAATTAGTGACCTGAAAACGGAACGCCAGTGGCGGTCGGCTACTGGGTACGACAAAAAGCGATTTGACAA
>JBBRMP010000165.1:0-12766 GCA_038230755.1 Cytophagales bacterium
AATGACAACGTTCTTGGAATTGGGTATGCTGTGCATTTTTCCAGCCTTCTTGTAATGTGGTTACCTCATCCTGATCTAAAGTAACATAACGGTTTGGTCTCATAACGTAAATATATAAATAAAATTGTTCGATTACTTAACTAAGGTAACAAGGTAGATTTACTGCTCTACAGGTAAGTCCCAGCCAGTCTCATGCCCCCTACGAACTTTTTTCCGCCTGCCACAGTGCCTATCGGGGGCTGGCGGCGTTATTTTTACAGACAGCTCCTTCCGTCCTCAATCCATGTCGCAACCCACCACGGCCTCGTCCCGCCAGAATACGCCCCGCTCCGATCAGGCTACTCCGTCAAAGCGGGCTGGTCGGCGGGAGAAAAATCCAGCCCCACCCCGCGCATGGATGGAGCCTTTTGAGCGGGTACGGACCGACCAACGCACCAACCTCACCGTGGGTGTGCTGCTGATGCTGCTGGCCGTGGGTCTGATGGTGGCCTTTGTCTCCTACCTCTTCACCGGCCCCGCCGACCAAAGCCTAATTGGCACCGATGAATCGGTGAAGGAGGCGGGTAAGGCCGTGCAAAACTGGGTAGGGTTGCTTGGTGCCCGCGTGGCCTATGTATTTCTGTTTCGCTGGTTTGGTATTGGTGCCCTGGGCCTACCCCTCATCGTGTTTTTGGCGGGCTTCAAACTCACGTCGGGTCGTGAGCCGCTGCCCCTGGCACGCACCACGCAGGTAGCCCTTTTTCTGGCCGTTTGGGTCAGTCTGGTGCTGGGCTATGTGGTCATGGCCACCAACTCAGTCATTGCGGGCAGCGTGTGGTGCGGCGGCGTTGGCTACGAAATTAACCGGCTACTCTACGGCCTGCTGGGCTTTGGTAGTATTGTGCTGATTAGCTTCCTGGGCTTTGCTTTCGCCGTTTTCTACTTCGACATCACCAGCCTTTCGATTTTCTCGCGTACCACTCAACCAACCGACGATGAGACCGAAAACGCGGTTCCGACTGCCCCCAAAAGCAGCAAAAACAATCAGTATGGTCATGAAAACGATCCCTACGATGAGCCACTGTCGGCCACCGAAAACGGGGTAGCTGACCCTTACGCCGAACCCGCCGACACCCCCGCTAATTTGCTGACCGATACCCTCCCTGACCGCAACGGCAACACGCTGCCACTCACCCTTTCGGAACCCCTCGACAGCGCAACGTCATCCACAAATAACCCTGTCAACGGCCGGGGCGACCTGGTAATGACCATAACCGAGGGTCTGGAACTCACCGATACGACCCCTATCTCGGCGGTGACGCCGCCGTTTGAACCCGATATGTTTGCCGAGGTCGATCTGGTGGCGCAGCACGGTCTCTACGACCCTACCCTCGATCTGCCCTATTACCAGATTCCCACGGTAGACCTGCTCACCAATTACCCCGAAAACCAGAAAGCGCAGGTATCTGCCGACGAACTGGAGGCCAACAAAGACCGCATTGTCGACACGCTGGGTAAGTTCAACATCGGCATTCAGCGTATCCACGCTACCATCGGGCCAACCGTGACGCTCTACGAAATTGTACCCGCCGACGGGGTGCGTATCTCGAAAATCAAGAGCCTCGAAGATGACATTGCCCTGAACCTGGCGGCCCTGGGTATCCGGATCATTGCGCCCATGCCCGGCAAAGGGACAATCGGAATTGAGGTGCCCAACAAAAACCGCGAAATGGTGTCGATGCGGTCCATGATCGCGTCGGAGAAATTCCAGAAAGCGAGCATGGATTTACCCGTCGTCCTGGGCAAAACCATTGCCAACGAAGTGCTGGTGGTCGATCTGGCCAAAATGCCCCACCTGCTCATGGCCGGGGCCACGGGACAAGGCAAGTCGGTGGGCCTTAACGTGCTGCTGACCAGCTTGTTGTATAAAAAACACCCGGCGCAGTTGAAGTTCGTTCTCGTGGACCCGAAGAAGGTGGAACTGACGTTGTTTAACAAAATAGAGCGGCATTTCCTGGCCAAACTCCCCGATGCCGAAGAGGCCATCATCACCGACACCAAGAAAGTGGTGAACACGCTGAACTCACTGTGCATCGAGATGGATAATCGCTATAACCTGCTGAAAGATGCCGAGGTGCGGAACATCAAAGAGTACAATACCAAGTTCGTAAACCGCCGCCTGAACCCCGAAAAGGGCCATGCCTACCTGCCCTATATCGTCCTGATCATCGACGAACTGGCCGATCTGATGATGACGGCGGGAAAGGAAGTCGAACAGCCCATTGCCCGGTTGGCGCAGTTGGCGCGGGCCATCGGCATTCACCTCGTGGTAGCCACGCAACGGCCTTCGGTCAACGTGATTACGGGCCTGATCAAGGCTAACTTCCCGGCGCGGCTGTCGTTTAAAGTGACCTCCAAAATCGATTCCCGCACCATCCTCGACGCGGGCGGGGCCGAACAGCTCGTGGGCATGGGCGACATGCTGCTCTCGTCCAATTCCGACATTATCCGGTTGCAATGCCCGTTTGTGGATACCAACGAGATTGAAGACATCTGCGCGTTTGTGGGTGCCCAACGCGGCTACGACGAGGCTTATCCCCTCCCCGAATTCTACGGCGACGATGCGGGCAACCCCAGCCTGGACGAAAAAGACGTGGATCTCGCCAACCGCGACGCCATGTTCGACGAGGCTGCCCGATTGATTGTAACCCACCAGCAGGGTAGCACCTCGCTGATTCAGCGGCGGTTAAAGCTCGGTTATAACCGTGCCGGACGCCTGATAGACCAGCTCGAAAAAGCGGGCATCGTCGGCCCCTTCGAAGGCAGCAAAGCCCGCGACGTACTGGTGCATGACATGGGGCATCTGGAAGAGATGTTGAAAAACCTAAACTGATTGTGAATTGTGGCTGACGCCGGCGCAGTCTACTTTGGCGTCAACCACAATTCACAATCTGCCATTCACAATCCTTATTCTGCTTGGCAAATGGCCTTACCATCGGCGATGACGCGGGCGAGTTGCTCAATGGAGGCGGGTTTCGTCATAAAGGTACAGGCACCAAGCGCCTCGCTTCGGGTGCGGTCTTCGGCGTGGCTCGACGTGGTCAGTATAGCCACGGGAATTCGGTGCCAGTGGCTATGTTGTTTCAGCAACGAAAGAGTCTCAAAACCGGTGAGACGGGGCATGTTAAGGTCTAGGATGATTAGATCAGGTAGTGCCTGCACAGTGTTTACCGACAGGTAGTCGATTAACTCCTGACCGTCATTGAAGCTCGTCAGTTTCCAGTCAGAAAAGTGTTCATTGAAGGTAAGCCGGGCCAGATAAATATCGTCTTCATCGTCATCGACTAGAAAAATGTTACTCTGAGACATGCTGGTTCATTTAGTGTTACGGTAGCTGGTTAGCTGTGAGCTAAGTTACTAAAAATAGGCTAGAATACCCCGCTAACCAACTTACCAGTGAGCCGGGCGGTGCATTTAGACCGATAAAAAGCCTAACATATGATAAAAAATTCGTATTACCATGTTGATTCAGGAACCGTAAAACGGCTTTTTAAACTTTCCGGTAGTAAAAATCGTCTAAGAAGAGATCGATTCGCCAATTTTAGCGATTTGCCAGCCCACAGTGGGCACTGAATCCGTTCCGATGAAACAAGTAATGTATATGGTCCTGCTGGTGCTTGGCACAACGGGATCGGCATTGGCCCAAAAAGACAAACGGGCCGAAGCCATTTTAGACGCGATGAGTGCCAAATACAAGGCCCTGACCAGCTACCAGGCCACGTTTAGCTACCTCAGCGGTGGAGAAACCTACAAGGGCGATATTACCGTGAAAGGCCGTATGTTCCGCCTTAAAACCGCCGGGCAGGAAGTCTTCACCGACGGCAGCGTGATGTCGACGTACGTAAAAGAGTCGAACGAGGTGAACGTGCAGGATTACGACGCCAGCGCTACCGGCGACTTCAATCCCACCAAAATCTATTCGATTTATAAAAAGGGGTTTACCTACAGCTACCTCCGTGACCAGAAAATTGGCGGGCGGGCCGTTGACGTGATCGAGTTGAAACCCGACAAGAAAAACGCCCAGATTGCCAACCTTCAAATCAGCGTAGACAAAGGCGACAAACTGGCCCGGAGCTGGCAGATTACGGACAAAAACGGCAAAAAAACGACCTATTCCATTAGCAAGTTCACGCCAAACCCCGCCCTCGCCGACAACTATTTCGTCTTCGACAAAAACAAATACCCCGGCGTGGAAGTCGTGGATTTACGATAGGTTTCAGGGGAACGCGGATGACGAAAAATCCGCCTCATCCGCCCAATCCGCGTTCCCCTGCTTTTATCCTTACCTTTGCCGCATGAAAATTCACTCGGCTGAGTTCGTAATCAGCAATACTGACCCCGCCAAATGCCCCAAACCCGACCGCCCCGAATATGCGTTTATTGGCCGGTCCAACGTGGGTAAATCATCGTTGATCAACCGGCTGGTACAAAAAAATGACCTCGCCAAAACGTCGGGAAAACCGGGTAAGACGCAGCTCATCAACCACTTCACCATCAACGGTAACACCAAGCTCGAAAAGCACTGGTATCTGGTCGATTTGCCCGGTTTCGGTTTCGCCAAAGTGCCCAAAACCATCCGCGACCAGTTTGCCAAAATCATTTCGGGCTACCTCACCACCCGGCCCAACATCCAGTGCATCTTCGTGCTGATCGACATGCGGATTCCACCGCAACAGATCGACCTCGATTTTATGACCCGGCTGGGTGAGCAGGAATTGCCTTTTGCCATGATCTTCACCAAGACTGAGAAACTGAAATCGGGCGGGCGGCAAATGGCCCTCGATGCCTACCGTCTGGCCATGTCTGCCATCTTCGACACGTTTCCGCTCTATTTTGTCACCTCAGCCGTGTCGGGCGAAGGCCGTGACGACGTGCTGAATTACATCGATGAATTGAATCAGGCTTATGTACCCAGCGCCACGCGTGTACCCAGCGTTACCCGCAAGGGCTGACCACTGTCATTTCCCCCACCAACTATGTACCTTTGCCCCTACGTATGGAAGCATTAAAAACAATAGCCAATGTCTCTGGCTACCCCGGCCTGTACCGGATTCTGAAACCGGGCCGTTCAGGCGTTATCGTTGAAACCATCGACGCCAAAAAAACCAAAACTATGATGGGTCAGCAGGCCCGCGTATCGGTGCTGAACGACATTTCGATGTACGTTGACCGGCCCGACGCCGCCTCGGCAGACCAGTCGATACCACTGGGCGATGTGTTTATGGCCGTGGTCAGCACGTTTGGTGACGACCTGCCCATTACGGCAAAAGCCGATGGTTCGGAACTCGCCGACTTCATGAGTCAGGTGCTGCCCGACTACGACCGTGAGCGCGTTCGTGATACAGACATCCGCAAGCTCATTAGCTGGTATGGTATCCTGCGCGAGTTTGCCCCTGAAGTGTTTGAGCAACCTGAAGAAGCGGCGGCTGACGAACCAGTCGAAGCCACTGCTGAAGCGCCAGCGGAATCTGCTACCGATGTGGTTGGCGAGGCCCCAGCCCTGGAAGAGAAAGCCGCCGAGTAAGCAATAAACAGACTGGCATCGAAACGCAAAAACCCCGTCAGGAATATCCTGATGGGGTTTTTTCGTTTCGATGCCAGTCAAACGTTGTGACCACTGCTAACATGTCAGTCAAGAAATGGACTGACACGAGTAAAACGCCGCCTTCTACGTTGAGTGTCAGTTAATTGTTATACATAGCCCATAGACAATTTGACGAAATGTTTACCACACGATCTGGCTTCCGCATTCATTGTTGGCAACGTATGTTCGTTGCCTTACTCACCTGTCTCATCCTATCCTCCCACTTAAACGCTCAGTCGTTGCCCACGGGTTTTTCGAGCAGCAAAACGCAGGACGGCTACATTGCTCCGATGGGCGTGATTTTTACACCCGACGGGCAGCGGCAATTTGTCTGGAACAAAGCGGGACAGGTGTATGTATCGGCCTGGAACGGGACGCAGTACATTCAGCAAACGACCCCGGCCCTCGACATCAGCGAGGAGGTTGGCAACTGGCGCGACTTCGGCCTGCTCAGCCTTTGTTTAGATCCGAATTATGCCCAAAACGGGTTGGTCTACCTCTATTACATGGTGGACCGGCACCATCTGATGAACTACGGCACGGCGGCGTATTCACCCACCAAAGACGAGTATTTCGACGCCACCATCAGCCGGGTTGCTCGCTATAGATTACTCACCGTCAACGGCTTATTGACTACCGATGCTACCAGCCGCAAGGTGTTGCTGGGCGAAAGTCCCAGCACAGGCGTTCCGCTCACCCACGAATCGCACGCGGGGGGCACGTTGGTTTTTGGCCGCGATGGCACCTTACTTCTGTCTACCGGCGACAATGCTAGCTACAACGTTGTGGACATCGGGAGTTCGACGGATACATATTTTCAGGCGGCCCTCACCGACGGCATCATCCGGCCCGCCGAGAACGTGGGGGCCTTCCGTTCGCAGATGCTTAATTCACACTGCGGCAAAATCCTGCGCATGAACCCCACCACCGGCGACGGCCTGCCCAGCAACCCCTTTTTCGATGCCACCAAACCCCGCTCGGCACAGTCGCGGGTGTGGACCCTAGGGCTGCGTAACCCCTACCGCATGACCCTTCAACCCGGCACAGGCAGCACCAATACCGCCGACGGCAACCCCGGCACACTGCTAGTGGGCGATGTGGGCTGGGGAGCCTGGGAAGATATGCAAGTGGTACAGCGCGGAGGAGAAAACGCGGGCTGGCCCATGTATGAAGGTCTTTCAGAACTGGCCAACTACGCCACCGCCGCCCTGACGCTGGAAAACAAAGACGAACCCAACCTCGCCTCGACGGGCACAACCGGCACTTGCCCCAGGCCCTTTCTGACCTTCAGCGATTTGCTGAAACAGGCCACCAACCCCGCGTCTATCACGATGGCCGTAACCAATCCGTGCAGTAATTTGCCCCTTCCCGGCCTGCAACGACGCTACATCCACAGCCGCCCCGCACTGGACTGGAACCATTCGCAGGACATTGCCCGGACACCCACATTCAGCGGCACACTCGCCACGGCTACCACCATCAGCCAAACAGCCACCGGCAGTACCGTGGGTACACCGTTTCGGGGAAACGCCTCGACCGGAGGTGCCTATTACAACGGCACGGTGTTCCCAACAGCCTGGCAAAACACCTATTTCTTTGCCGATTACGGCGCTAACTGGATCAGGGCAGCCACCCTCAACGCCAACGGAACCGTGAGTGTCGTACGAGATTTTCTGCCCAATGGGGCCGGACAAGGCATTGTCGATGTGGAAATGAACCCCCTCGACGGGGCGTTGTACTACGTCAACATCAATACCGGCGAGATCATGAAAATCGCTTATGGCGCTAATCGGCCGCCGATGGCAGTAGCTATGGCCACGTCGCTGACGGGGACATCTCCCCTAAGCGTCACCTTCACGGGCAGCGGTTCAAGCGACCCCGATGGTGACCCGCTTACCTATGAATGGGATTTTGGCGATGGCACTACAGCAATGGCGGCCAACCTGACCAAGGTATTTTCGGCCACCGCCGGGCGCGGCTATACCGTAAAACTGACCGTGAGTGATAGCAAGGGCCTGACCGATAGTAAAACGCTGCAAGTCTCGCTGAACAATACTGCACCCACCGCCAAAATCAGCAGCCCACTGACAAACAGCCCGTATGCATTGGACAGGGAGAGTAGTTATACCCTAACGGCCAGCGTCACCGACGACGTGCCGACTAGCTTAACATACACCTGGCAGGTGACGTTACGACACAACAACCACGAACACCGCGAGCCTGTCAACAATGCCGTTTCGCCAGTCGCGACCATCTCGCCGGTAGGCTGCGACGGGGAGACGTACTACTATTTTATCTCACTCAAAGTGACCGACGCGGGCGGTTTGTCTGCCCAGGATTCGGTCAAGATCTACCCCGATTGCAACTCGCCTAAGCTGGCCATTACAGGTCTGACTGCTACCACGTTAACCAACGCAGTACGCCTGAATTGGACCAACCCCACCGTCACCTTCGACAACGTGTTGGTAGTTGCTAAAGCCGGGGCCGGTTTCACGAACCGCCCCACTGATCTGGTTTACACGGCAAACACTAGTTTCACGGCCAACGGAGCCGCGCTTGACGGGGGTAAGGTACTGTATCAGGGCGTATCTACATCGCTCGTCGCTACCGACCTCACAGCCGGGCAACTGTATTATTTCCGGATCTATACCCGCCGGGGTAGTGCCTGGACGGGCGGCGTAGAAGTCAGCGCAGCCCCCGCCACACCCACGTCGGCATCGGTAGTGATTACGCCCAACACCTGCTACCGGCTGACGGCGCGGGTGAGTGGCAAGGTGCTGGGCGTAGAGGCGGGCAACCTGACCGATGGTGGCACCGTCCGGCAGCGCACCGACGCTGGGCAGACCTGGCAAAAGTGGCAGTTTACACCCACGTCCGACGGGTATTATCAGGTTATTGCCGGCCACAGTAACAAAGTGCTGGATGTGCAGTGGGGGCTAACAAGCGACGGTGCTCCGATACAGCAGTGGACCTACGCGGGTGCCTATCAGCAACAGTGGGCCATCAGCCGCGATGCCGAGGGATACTACCAACTCGTAGCCCGGCATTCGGGCAAGGTGCTCGACGTACAGGGCAGCAGCCAGGCCGACGGTGGTGTGGTGGATCAGGCCACAGCCAACGGCACACAGGCACAGCAATGGCGCATTGAACAAAGCAGTTGCCTATCATCAACGGTGGTGTCGTCAACGGTGGTCACACAAATAGACCCTGCGGCCTGTTACGTGATTCAGTCGCGAAGTAGTGGCAAGGTGCTGGGCGTAACTACGGGTCAGTCCAACGATGGTGCCCTTATTCGGCAGTATGCCAACACAAACCAGCTCTGGCAGCAATGGAAAATCCAGCCCACCGACCCCGGCTACTACCGCGTCACGGTACTCCATACAGGCAAAGGCATCGACGTACCCAACGCGTCAACTGCCGACCAAAGCCCGTTACAACAATGGACGTTTTGGGGTGGCAGCTTCCAGCAATGGGTCGTTCAGCGCAATACGGGCGGTTTTTTCACCTTCACGAACCGCAATTCGGGTAAGTCCATCGACGTAAAAGGGGCCAACACCCTCGAAGGCGGCAATATTGTACAGGCCACATCGACTACGGCCACGAGCCAGCAGTGGACGCTCATCCAGACGGGCTGCCCCATCGGTGGTGGTCGATTGTCGGCTTGGGACATCATTACCAGCCATGAACCCACGTACCGCATTTGGCCGAACCCAGCTCAGGATTTTGTACTGATCGACCTGCAAGCCGCCGAAGGCCAGCCCACCACCCTCGGCCTTACCGATTTGGCTGGTCGTGCTCTGAGTCAGACGCTGGTAGCTGCCCCCACCGACGCCCCGTATCGCCTCGACACAGGGTCATTAGCCAGCGGCCTGTATTTCATCAGTATCACACCCGATGGCAAGCCTGCCAGTACCGTCAGGCTACTAATTCAGCGGTGAATTGTTGAATCGCTGTCCAGCGGAGCGCACCGGCCACCAATCTAGATTGGCGGCCTTTTTTTGCCCGTTTGCGCTATCTTTACTGATACCAAAAGCAGCTAAAAATGAGCGTAACAACCCGAACGCCTGGGCAACATCCGTTGGCATCGCGCAAGATACCTGCCTCGTTGATGTACGAAGAAATTGACGGTAAGCCCTACTACTATCGGGGTTATCGGTTGGTTATGTCCCGCCAAAAAACCAAAGAAGACATTATGGGTGCCAGTGCATTGCAGTCAGCCATTGTATCGCTATTGATTTATGTTTTATACAAGCACTTTTCTTTCGATGATTTTTTAATTGCTACCAACGGGCCAGGCTTACATATCAGCAAGGGCAGTAATCTTTCCAACGATATTACTGTATTCGATCAGGCTAGTTTACCCACTCCATTAGACGATAAGTATTTCTCGGTTGCACCGAAAGTCGTCATTGAGATAGATGTCAAAATAGATTTACCGAATAACGTGAGTGAAACAGAATACGTGTACGACAAAACGCAAAAAATGCTTGATTTCGGCGTCGAGAAAGTGATCTGGATATTAACCAAAACCCGCCGCACCCTCATCGCCATCCCCAACGAACCCTGGCTACTCACCACCTGGGACGATACCGTCGAAATCCTACCTGGATGCAGTTTTGACTTGAATACGTTGCTAAGAAGTAAGGGGATAATTTTGTAAATAACTATTTAGCCAACATTTCAAAAAATGAAAAACTATAATAAATTATTTTGGATTGGTTTGTCTATTGGGTTTGTCTTTATTGCAGGGGGAATTATAGCATATACATGCAGGTTCGCAAAAAATGGCCCTTCTGAAGATCCTGCTGTATGGGGTCAATTTGGAGACTACATAAACTTTTTAGTGTCTATTGCCAGCTTAATTGTTGTATCTATGTTGACATACAGCATTCACAATATTGAGCAAAAACGCGCTGATGAACAAAGGGAGGAATCCACAAAAAGAGACAAAGAGCAAAAAGATTTCGCATCTTCTTTAGAAAAACCCATACTGATCTTTAGAGACATAGGTTCAAAGTGGGAGGTTGCTAACGTAGGTCGTGGGGCCGCACTCAACATAATTATCGCACATGCAGAGACAGAAGATCACTGGGATGAGTCCGTTAAATGTTACTCTTTAGAATCAGGTAGTAAATTTACTATATTTTGGAGAATTGAAGCATCAATGTGGATTGCGTACTACAATGATGTTTTCGGTAATTATTATTTATCTACTTGCAAGAATGATGAGACATTAATAAAGCAAAATAATGATGAGTCCTTATTTCCATTAGTAAATAGAACACACAAGCGACTAGGAGATATGACAGACGTAATTAACAACAGCAATGGAAGATAGATGCTCAAATAGGAATTGCTAATGTGAAATCTATTGACCTTGAGATTGTCAACAAGTCCCGCGTTATTAATTCCTATTTGAGTTTCTAACTATTATCCTACGCCAGCTTCTTATACTTGATCCGCTTTGGCGTGGCGTCAGTGCCGAGGCGTTTGCGGCGGTTTTCTTCGTAGTCTGA
Source organism: Cytophagales bacterium (assembly GCA_038230755.1). Classification (GTDB taxonomy): domain Bacteria; phylum Bacteroidota; class Bacteroidia; order Cytophagales; family Spirosomataceae; genus Fibrella. Next base: position 11,140 of record JBBRMP010000165.1, read on the forward strand.
GAAATTACCCTCGAACCAGTATACCTGACTGTCACCCTCGAAGGCGAGGATGTGCGTGGCAACGCGGTCCAGAAACCAGCGGTCGTGGCTAATGATGACAGCGCAACCCGCGAAATTCTCCAGGCCCTCTTCCAACGCCCGTAACGTGTTCACGTCGAGGTCGTTGGTGGGTTCGTCCATCAGCAGCAGGTTGGCCCCTTCTTTCAACGTCATGGCCAGATGCACCCGGTTCCGTTCCCCACCCGATAGTGTCCCGATTTTCTTTTCCTGATCGGCCCCGGCGAAGTTGAAGCGGCTGCAATAGGCGCGGGCGTTGGCCTGCTTCCCGCCCAGCATGATCCAGTCGTTGCCGTCGGCGATGGTCTGGTAAACGGTCTTATTGGGGTCGAGGCCGTCGTGTTCCTGATCCACGTAGGCCACCTTCACCGTGTCGCCCACATCGAACGTACCGGCGTCGGGTTGGTAGGCGTGGGTGATGAGTTTGAAGAGTGTGGTTTTGCCCGCCCCGTTGGGACCGATGATGCCTACAATACCCGCCTGTGGCAAACTAAAACCGAGGTGTTCAAACAACAGACGGTCGCCAAAGGCTTTGGCAACGTCCTGTGCCTCAATCACTTTCGTACCCAGGCGCGGACCAGCGGGGATGAAGATTTCGAGCTTGTCGTCGCGCTGTTTCGAGTCTTCGTCCAGCATCCGCTCATAGGCACCGAGGCGGGCTTTCGACTTGGCCTGCCGGGCTTTGGGGGCCATGCGTACCCATTCCAGTTCGCGTTGCAGGGTCTTTTGCCGCTTCGACTCGGTCTTTTCTTCTTTCGCCAGTCGTTGTTGTTTCTGATCGAGCCACGAGCTGTAGTTACCCTTCCAGGGAATGCCCTCGCCTCGGTCAAGCTCCAGAATCCAGCCCGCCACATTATCGAGGAAGTACCGGTCGTGGGTGACGGCAATGACGGTGCCTTTGTATTGCCGCAGGTAATCTTCCAGCCACAACACCGATTCGGCGTCGAGGTGGTTGGTGGGTTCGTCGAGCAGCAGTACGTCGGGTTCTTTCAGCAGCAGGCGGCACAGGGCCACGCGGCGTTTTTCACCCCCCGACAGTGTGCCCACTAGGGCATCGGAAGGTGGGGTACGGAGGGCATCCATGGCTCGCTCCAGACGGGTGTCGAGTTCCCAGGCATTGTGGTGGTCGAGTTGCTCCTGCACCTCGGCCTGCCGGGCGATGAGCTTGTCGAAATCGGCATCGGCATCACCAAACGCTTCGTTGATTTGGTCGAACTCTTTCAGCAGGTCGACCACCTCCTGAACGCCTTCTTCCACCACCTCTCGGACGGTTTTGGTGGGGTCCAGCAGGGGTTCCTGTTCGAGCATTCCGACCGAATAGCCGGGTGAAAAAACGACCTCGCCGTTGTAACTTTTATCGATACCAGCGATGATTCTCAGCAGGGTAGACTTGCCGGAACCGTTGAGTCCCAGCACCCCAATTTTGGCGCCGTAAAAGAAGGAAAGGTATATGTTCTTTAGGATTTGTCGGTTAGGGGGAATAATTTTACTCACACCCGCCATAGAAAAGATAATGGTTTCCTGGCTCATTTTTTGGCTATGTTTGTGACGGGGCAAATATCGTTAATTC
>JBBRMP010000166.1:0-12747 GCA_038230755.1 Cytophagales bacterium
CACAACCGCCGACCCCGCCGTGATGTCGGTCCTGAACATGCACACGATTTATATGTCGCCCAACGAAGTAGTGGTGATGCAGCGCGTGGCCTTCGATCCCGCCCTCACCGCCGATCTGGTCAGCCACGCTATCCACCGGATATCCAATACGTTACGCACGGAAGTACCTGACATTCGGCAGATTTTTGTGGAACCGGGCATTGCTCCGCCAGAGGTGGGTAAAGAGTCGTAAGTCTGGGAGTCGTAAGTGCTTCGCGTTCAGCCATCCGCACGCGAAGCACTTACGACTCCCAGACTTACGACTCTTTACCTACTCCCTTACGACTTTTCCTTCCACTTCCTTCCTCCGCATAGCCACGACAACCACCGGTGGCCGCACGATGTGGACGATGAAATAGCAGCCAATGAGCACCACCACGCCCACCAGAACGCTGGGCATGGGCTGAAGTTTCAATTTGGCACTAAGCGCAAATAGCAACGGATTGCTGATCAGCAAAAACACCAGCGCGTTCCGGGCCATGAGCCACAATACCGGCGACTGCCAGCCGCGCCGCACCCAATAGCCCACAAGCAGGTATACGGCGTATAAGAATCCCCAGGAGCCACAAATCCAGACAATGGAGGGCGGAAATCGGCTTGGAAAAGCCTTATTCACAGCGTAATAGCCGATCATTCCCAGCGAACCCAGCGCCGAGACAACGGCTACTGTCCAATCCCAGCGGGTGTGGAACCGGGCGAAGTATATGCCCGCCACAAAGAAAACGAGATGCTGCACCACCGGAAACGCCGTGGCCTCGCGTGAACCAATGAGTAGCGCCAACATTGGGTGGGGCGTGAAATTGGCGGGAATGATCAGCGAAACCGCCACGGCCCCCGCCCCTACCAGCCGCATACCCCAACGCGAATACGACAGCCGCTTGAACAAGCCGAAAAACAGCAGCGATGCCAGCGTGAGGATGAAAAATGACAGCAGAAATTCGGAATACAACGCGATGTCGCGGAGCAGCAATACGTCGATTAATCGACTCGTGGTGAGAGGTATAGCCTGGCCCGTACGGGTGGGTAGGAAAATCGTTGCCATCACCGCCGAAGTGTAGTAGGTCAGCAATAACACAACCGCCGTACGGGTTAGTTTTCCGGCTACGGCGGCCCATTCTTTTGAGAAATAAGCCGCGCAATAGGCATAACCGAAGCAGAAAAAGAAGCCCGCAAAGGCAATCAGGTTGCCAAAAGCGGTGTAAGCATAGCATACCTGACTCAGGCGGTTGCCGGGAATGATCGTGCCCAGCAACTGGAAACTATGCCCCAATACCATGCCTCCCACCAGCAACGCCTTGATGTAATCAATCGTCGTGTAATCGTCTTTCATACGTTGGCAGATTAATACGAAAGCAAAATAAACGACAAACTGGCAGTTCTCCGAAGTATTGATTAGCTGGTCTTCAGCGGCAATTGCAGATGTCAGAGATGTGGCTGCTCCGTGCGTACCATTAGCTTCTCAGCATCTGAATGGCACCATTCCTGTCAACTACATTGCTGCAAATCAGCTAGTTATGTTGTAAATAATCACGAATGGGTATGTCTGTTCACTGGCTACCTTTTCTTGAAAATCAATAGCCGATCATGCGCCAACTGCTCTTTATCACGCTTCTGCTCGTTGCTCAAACGCTGACCGTTTCTGCTCAGAAATTTGGCAAATTAGTCCGTCAATATCCGGGTATCGTGTCGTTTACCTTCCGCGACGAATTTGCCAAAGACGTACCCGCCACCCTCGACCATATCAAGCAGTTGGGCATCACCGATCTGGAGCTTTCCAACCTCTTCGGCAAGACCGCGCCGGAGTTTCGTACCTGGCTCGACGAGCGGGGTATCAAGTGCAGCAGCTACGGCGTGAGCTACGACGATATTCAGAAAAAGCCCGCCGAGGTGCTACAAAACGCCAAAACGCTGGGCGTACAGTTTGTTCGCGTGGCCTGGATTCCGCACGAAGGTGCGTTCGACACCACGATGGTGCGCAAGGCGGCGGCGGTGTTCAACACCTTCGGCCAACTGGCCCGGCAGCAGGAGCTTACCTTTTGCTACCATAACCACGGCTACGAATTTACCCCTTACGGCACGGGAACCCTCTACGACGAACTGGTACGCCTGACCAACCCTGATTATTTATCATTTGAAATGGATATTGCCTGGACGTTTTTGCCCGGCCAAAACCCCGCCACCCTGCTCGAAAAATACCCGCAACGATTCCGGCTCATGCACCTCAAAGACGTCCGCAAGGGTGTTCCGGGCAACGATCAGGGCAAGCTCGCCAACGAAAACTCGGTGGTCCTCGGCACTGGCCAACTCGACTGGCCCGCCATCCTGAAAGCCGTCAACAAATCGGGCGTCGTCCACCTCTACATCGAAGACGAAAGCCAGGCCGCCGCCCAGCAAGTGCCGCAAAGCATCGCTTATTTGAAGGGTCTATAGGTGGAAATGGCTGAATGGCCTTATACATTTATACATGGGAGGCAATAGGCACTCAACATACCCCTATGACCTCTTATTGCCCCTATCTGCTCTTCGGCCTATTTACTTTAACAGCCTGCCAGCCAGTACCAGCCGACTGCTCCATTACCTATAAAAGTCTGACCCTATGTTTTAACTTAACCGTGGGTGAGATGGTCGACAAGTATAAACTGAGCTATAAGCCACCAGGCTACTATTATCGGTACTTAGAGGATGCTGATAGTACCCTTCTCGTTTTACACTATAAATCGCAACCGTTTGATTTTGATAATGAAAGTCAGCCAGCGACGGCTCTCTACGGACGTGAAGTTGATGCCTACACATTTGATATGCCCACTAAGAAAGGTTTATTTGACCGACAGGCTAAAAAGCTGGAGGCATTGTCAGGTAGTAGGCTAACCCTATCAAGGCAGAAAACAAGTTGGGCAAACTATTCGTCGATCGAGGAAACAACCAGCCTACCCAACAAAGGCACATTTGCCCTTGCCGGGGCTTGGACAAAAGACAGCATACTATATGGCTGTGGGCGAAGTGCCAAGACATGTCGTAAGGCAATCTGAGTGCATAAGGGTAACAATTGCCAAAGGGAGAGACGCCAGGAGCTTAAGAGTGATAATGCACGCTTATGGTAGCGGCTAAAAATCAAGCTACCATTCTGTTTAGCATCTTAACTCTGAATTGAACAACACCCTGAAGCGAAAACAGGTAACGACGTCGACAGTATGATTTCACAGACCAGTCCGTTTCCCTACAGCCTCACCGACACATTCTCCTGCGTGAAAGCGGGCGTGTCTTCCTGGGTTTTTAAGTATTCTTCGCGCTGCTTGAGCTGGAATTTCAACGAGGCAATTTCAGCCGTAAGGCGTTGCCATTCAGCGTCCTGCGTGAAATCGTAGGTGGTGCGTTTGGTGATCTGGACGCTGGCCGTGCTGTAGTTGATCGTGTTTTGGCGCACAATGGGGTTATCGGCTCCATCATCGTCCGAATCATCGAGTGAGGTAGCCGAGGTGGTGGGGACGGGCAGGTTGGCGGCGGTCGAAAACGAGTCGGTAGTACCCACGTCATCACCATCGGCGGAGGGACTAAGAGGAGCCACGGTGGGCTGCTGCGTAATGGCCCGCAACTCCTGCGCCTGCGCCACACTGTGGTTTTTAAGCTGGGCAATGATGGTCTTGATGTAGACCTCATACCGCTTCATTTCGACGTAGGTTTTCAGCAAATCATACTGCCCACTGTCGATGATCTGTTTGGCATGGTCGGCGGCAAGGCGCACGAGTCCGGTCTTCGATAAGCTCTTTTCGAGGGTGCCAATTGGCTTGATGAGGCCCATGACGTTCTATTTGGCTGTTTGTCTGCTGCAAACAACAAATGAACAGCCAAACACACAAGCAACAAACAGAACTACTGTGGTTCATGCTGAACACTGGCAAAAAAGAAACGTCGGCCAATGCCCAACCAATCGTATTGTCTTCAGCCCCGCGTCAGAATTGGTCAATAGCTTTATACCGTGGCTACCAAAAAACGGGCCATACTAATAAACATGAACAAGGAACAAATCCTGTCGGCCATGCTGCTGACGCTGGCGCTTGGTGCCACTGCCAACACTGTTTTTGCTCAGTCACCTGCCGCCAAAGCGACCCTAAAAAAGGCCTACCCAGCCGCCACGGGCGTGAAATGGGACAAAGAAGACGGTGGCTACGAAGCCAGCTTCAAGAACGGCGGCAAGACCATGTCGTTGATTATCGACGCGAAGGGCATGGTGAAAGAAACCGAAACTGACATCACCGTGGCTGAGTTGCCCGCCACCATTCGTGCCTACGTGGCCAAGAACATGCCGGGTAAAAAGATCAAAGAAGCCGCCATCATCGTGGATGCCACCGGCAAGAAACTGTACGAAGCCGAAGTTTCTGGCAAAGACGTTCTGTTTGACGAAGCTGGGGTGCCAGTGAAGAAATAAGTAGCAGTTGGCAGTGGCAGTTGGCAGAAGGTGCTTCCGCAAGCGTAATACGCCTGCGGAAGCACCTTCTGCCAACTGCCACTGCCAACTGCCAAATGCCTTATGAAACTCCTCCTCATCGAAGACGACCCGCTGTTGCGGAAAACTATGCAGCCCTATCTGGAGGCGGAGGGGTATACCGTGACCATCGCAGCTACTGTCCGTCAGGCACTTACCACCGCCTATGACCATGAGTATGACTGCGTGGTAGTGGACATTAGCCTGCCCGACGGCAGCGGACTGGATGTGGTGCGGCAGTTGAAAAAAGAGCAGTCCGGGGCAGGTATCATCATCGTGTCGGCGAAGGATTCGCTGCCCGACAAGCTCACCGGACTGGAACTGGGTGCCGACGATTACCTTACCAAGCCGTTTCATTTACCCGAACTCAACGCCCGCATCAAATCTGTTTTGCGGCGGCGGCTCTTTGCCGGACAGACCCTGATTCAGTTTGGGGCCATCAGCATCGACCCGCTCACGCATCAGGTGTTGGTGGAAAAACAACCCGTAATTTTGACCGAAAAAGAGTACCAACTGCTCCTGTTTTTCATTGCCAATCCCAACCGGCTCCTCACCAAAGCAGCCATTGCCGAATACGTCTGGGGCGACCATATGGACCTCGCCAATTCGCACGATTTTTTGTATACCCACATCAAGAACCTGCGCAAGAAACTCCTTGAAAGAGGTTGCCCCGATTACCTGAAAACGCGGTATGGCGTGGGCTATTTGTTTAGCGAAACATGAAGCTCCTCCATAAATGGCTCATCTACCTGCTTTTAGTGGCCATTCCAGTGGCCGTGGGAGGCGTATGGGTGTTGCAACGGCTCATCCGCGACAACATCCGCTCAGAGGTTGATGAGCAATTGCGGAGCGATCTGTTACTGATTCAGCAACAGGCCGGCAAGCCCGGTTTTGACCTGCGCAGTCTGAGCAATTTACGGACAGAGATTACGCCAAAAACTGATGCCCAGCCCACAGCCGACAAACCGATTTTCTCTGATACGGTAGCCTTTGACCCCCGCGAACGGGAAATTGTCCCCCTCCGTCGGCTGGCCGTCACCATTCCCACCGCACCGGGGCAGACCGGGCATTATCGCGTCACGTTGAGTCAGCCGATGGGTGAATTCAACGAAATCATTCAACTGCTGTCGGTCAGCGTAACGGTTACGTTTGTGGTGTTGCTGGGGCTATTGTTGCTGCTCAACGGCTGGTTACTGCGGCGACTCTGGCAACCGTTCTACCACCTCACCGACCAGCTACGGGCGTACCGGCTGGACCCCAAACCGGCCATTGGACAGCCCATTGCCCCTTTTGCCGACAGCGACGTGACCGAGTTCAGGCAGTTGAGCAATGCGCTTAATGAGATGAGCCGCAACCTGCACAGTCAGTTTATGGCGCAACGGCAATTTACCGACAATGCTGCCCACGAGATGCAGACGCCCCTCACCATAACCGGCCACGAACTAGACCGGCTGCTGGGCACCGAACCGCTTTCGCCCGAACAGATCGAGACCATTGAGCGGGCGCAGGCCGGCATTGGGCGGCTGGTGCGGCTCAACAAAAGTTTGCTGCTACTCACTCGCATCGACAGCCACCAATTCACCGACGAGCCGGTAGACCTCAGCGCGTTGATTGGGCGGCTCGTAACGGTGTATGCCGACTTTGCCGAACACCATAATCTGGGTTGGGCGTTTAACCAAACGCCGGGCGTGATGATGACCATGAACCCGTTTCTGGCCGAGGTGCTGTTCAGCAACCTACTCCAGAACGCCATCCGGCACAGCACCCCGCAAACCACCGTGCAGATGACGCTTGCGCCCGATGCGTTCGAGATTCAGAACACCGCCCCACCCCTGCCCTTCGCCGCGTATCAGCTTTTCGAGCGGTTCGTAAAAAACCCCGCCCAGCCCGAATCAACGGGCCTCGGCCTCTCGCTTGTGCAGCAAATCGCGCAGTTATACGGGCTGGAAATTGGGTATGATTATGCCGATGGGAGGCACACGTTTCGGGTGGTGTTTGTGCAGTAGACAGTAGCCCTGCCCGCTACTACTTATTTCTTCACCAACGGATACACCCGGACATAATCAACTTCCATCTTGCAGGGAAAAATGCTGTCATCGACGCCTTTGGCACCGCCCCAGTCGCCGCCGACGGCGAGGTTGAGGAGCAGGTGAAATTTCTGGTCGAAGGGCCAACGATCCCAGTTCCAGTTGCTTTCGCGGGCTACTTCCAGGTACACGTCTTCGTCGATGATGAACTTGATTTTGTCGGGGTCCCATTCCAGCGCGTAGGTGTGGAAAGCCGTCAAAGCCGTGTTGACACGCTGGGTGGCCGTTTTCTGGGTATTGATCGTGAAGTTGAACGTCTTGGTGTGCATGCTTCCGTGAACCACCGTAGGGTCGTAGCCAACGTGTTCCATGATGTCGATTTCACCGTTGTCGGGCCAGTATTGCGTGCCGTAGGTCTGCTTGCTGGCCAACATCCAGATGGCGGGCCAGGTGCCGCGACCCTCTGGTAGCTTCGCCCTGATTTCGTAACGGCCATAGAGCCATTCGCCCTTACCTTTCGTCACCAGCCGCGCTGATGAATAGCGCTGGCTACCCACGTTTTCGCGCAGGGCTTCAATGGACAATATGCCGTTTTCGACGTGCGCGTTTTTGAGGTTTTTCGTGTAGTACTCCAGTTCGTGGTTGCCCCAGCCACTACCGCCAACGTCGTAACCCCATTTGGTGGAATCGGGCAGGCCGGTGTAACTGAATTCGTCCTGCCAGAGGGGCGTCGTGCCAAACGAATAGGTCACGGCAGCAGCGGGCGTAACCGAGATTGGCGTGGGGGGAGTAACCACAGCCTGTGGGCTGTCGGCAGGTTTGCAGGAGGCGAAGGCGAAAAGACCAAATCCCGCCAGGAGCAGCAGTGTTTTCATGTCAGGAAGGCCTGTAATGGCCAATTTTATATACGAATAATACCGCCCGAAAGTTACAGCTACGAAAAATTATCCTGTTCAGATTTGCTTCATATTCAGGCGGTAGCTTTGCAACTGAATACAACAATCCGGTATGCTCAAGCAAGTACTCATTATGCTTTCCCTGCTGGCTGGTTTCGCTACAGTTAGTTATGGTCAGTCGTCGCCCGTCACGTTTCAGGTTCTCGACAGCCTCACGCAACAACCACTCATTGGCGTCACCGTCCGTACGACCAAAAGCCCCGTGGTGGGCAACGTCACTGATGATTCGGGCATTGCTAAACTTAATGTACCCAATGGTACGCAGGCGTTGCAGGTCTCTTTGGTCGGTTATACCACCAAAGCCTTAACCCTTACCCTCCCCCTCAGCAGTCCCGATTCAGCGATTGTGGTGCGCCTTGCCACTGCCGGAGATGTGCTGGAAGAAGTGACGGTGATATCATCCCGCACCAATTCGCGCATCGAGGATTTACCCATTAAAGTAGAGGTGCTGGGGCAGGAAGACATGGACGAAGAGGCCGCCGTGGTGCCCGGTAACGTAGGTAGTATTCTGGGCGATATCTCCATCATCCACATTCAGCGCACGTCGTTGGCGACTAATAATCAGGGCGTCAGGATGCAGGGACTAGACCCTAAATACACCCAGATTCTGCGCGATGGCCTGCCGCTCTACGAAGGTTTTTCGGGTAACCTCGGCGTGTTACAAATACCGCCGCTGGATTTGAAGCAGGTCGAAATTGTGAAAGGGTCAGCTTCCACGCTCTACGGCGGCGGGGCCGTTGGCGGCCTCATTAACCTGGTGTCGCGGAAGCCCGGTGCCCAACCCGAACTGACCGTGGTGGCCAACCGCAGCACCCTGCGCGAGAGTAATTTGAACGTGTATGGCAGCAAGCAGTTTACTGATAAGTTTGGGGCCACGCTCTTCGCGGGCTACACCAATCAGCCCGCCGTTGACGTCAACGGCGACGGGCTGTCGGACGTGCCACTGATTGAGCAGTTCACTATTCACCCGCGTCTGTTTTTCACGCCCAACGCCACCAACCGGTTCAACGTGGGCTACGCGCTGGTGACCGAAGAGCGCGACGGTGGGTTTGTGTCGGCCATTGGCACCGTTCCCGACGGCACCGGGCCCTATTTCCAGACCAACGCCCTGCTACGCCACACCGCCGATGCCACGTATGACCACACCTTCGGCGAAACCCATACGCTCACCGCACGGGGCACGTTCAGCACGTTTAACCGCAGGCAAAACGACGCCGGTTTCCGCTTCGATGCCAGCCAGGTGTCGGGCTACGGCGAACTCAGCGACTACCTGAGACACGGTAAGCATACAATGGTAACGGGCCTAAACCTGACCACTGAGCAGTTCACGAAAGGCTTCACCGACGGATCGCCGCTGACCGATTTTACCTATAATACTGTCGGTGCGTTTGTGCAAGACGACTACGCGCTGAGCAAAATCGTGACGCTACAGGGCGGACTGCGGCTGGACCACCATAATGTGTTTGGCGATTTCTTTTTGCCCCGGCTGTCTATTCTAACTAAGCCCAGCGAACACGTCACCATCCGTACGAGCGTGGGCACGGGCTATAAAACGCCCAACGTATTTGCCAACGTGGTGACGGGCGAACAGGCCGCCAGCACGCGCTACCGAAACCTGCTGCCCCTGGCCCCGAACATCCAGCCCGAACGGTCGCTGGGCCTAAATATGGACGTGGCCTACCGGGGCCACATCGGCGAAGACCTGACCATTCAGCTTGATCAGGCCTTTTTCTACACGTATGTGAGTAACCCGGTGGTGGCTCTGCTGGCCCCGCAAACCAACCCCACGCCCTTCCCACGCCCCCTCACCGAACTCCGCAATGCGCCGTTCAATTATCGAAGCATTGGTACGGATACCTATTTGCGGATGGAATATGACAACCTGGCGCTGTACCTCGGTTATAACCATACCGAAGCCCGCCGCGTAGACACGGGTGCCGATACCTACATTCCGTTTAACCCCCGCGATAAGTTTTCGCTGACAGTGGCCTACGACATCGAGGGCAAATGGCGTATGGGTATCGAGTCGAGCTGGGTGGGTAATCAGTACCTGTACAACAACCAGTCGGTGCCGAATTATTACTTCTGGGCGTTAGCCGTGGAGCGGATGTTTGGCCCGTTGCACATCATTCTGAATGCCGAAAACCTCTTCAACGTCCAGCAGATCAATCTCACTGGTCCCGTCTATTCCGGCGACGTGCGCAACCCGTCTTTCGCCCCGCTCTGGGCACCGCAGGAAGGCCGCATCGTGAACCTGGCGCTGAAATATCAGTTGCACCATTGATGTCTAACGGAGCGTTGCCGCAGCGGCGGACCGTTCCGTTAGACATCAATGGTGCAACGCTCCGTTAGACATATACATGAAACACGTCAACACACTCATTATCAGTTTCTTGCTATCATTCCCGACCTTTGCCCAGACAACGCCGGGGAAGGTAAGCGGGCAAGTGATGGACGACGCCACGAAACAGCCGCTGCCCTTTGCCACGGTTGCTGCCTACCAACACGTCAGCGAAAAAGACAGCCTGGTTGGCGGCGCGCAAACCGACGACAAAGGCCATTTTTCGGTGGATAAACTCCCCGACGGGCCGCTGATTTTGCGGGTGTCGTTTGTGGGCTATACGTCTCAGGACAGAGCCGTTGGCGAAAACGAGCGGGGCACTGAACTCACGCTGTCGGTGCAACCCGACGCAAAGCAGTTGAAGGAAGTACAGGTGAAAGCCGAGAAAGGCACCGTATCGCTGAGCATGGAAAAACGCACCTTCGACGTGGGTAAGAACTTGACCACCATTGGCGGTACTGCCGAAAACGTGCTGAAGAATGTACCGTCTATTTCGGTCGACGAAAGCGGTAATGCCACCCTGCGCAACCTCGCCACCACGATTTACATCAACGGCAAGCCCACCCAACTCACGCTGGCGCAGATTCCGGCCAACCAGATCGAAACGGTGGAAGTGATTACCAACCCACCGGCCCGGTATGATGCTTCTACGTCGGGCGGGATTGTGAATCTGGTGTTAAAGAAAAATCGCGCACCGGGCTATTCGGGCATTGCCACGCTGGGGCTGGGCAACAACAGCCGCTACGATGCCTCGGCCAACGTGGAATGGCGGCGCGGCCGTTGGGGCCTGACGGGATTGTATGCGGTCAATTCGACTAAAAACCCCACCACGGGCGCAGTACGGCGCATCAACCGCGACGCGGCGGGCAACGCGCTGAATTATTTCGAGCAAAACACACTCACCAACCTAGACAATCAGTTCCAGAACGGGCGGCTGGCAGCCGAGTACACGGCCAACGACAAAAACGTGTTTTCGGTGGCGGCTACGCTGGCGGCGGGGGCGTTCAATACGGTCACCAACCAGCCGTATCAGACCTATTCGGCCAACCGCACGCTGACCGGCTACGGCGACCGCCAAACGGTGCCCCAAAACAACTTCACCAACCTCGGCCTAGAGTTTGATTACAAGCACCGTTTCGCCCAAAAAGGCCGCGAACTGAGCTTAACAACCTCGTATAACCGCAACCAGATCAACAACGCCGCCAACTGGTACACCACCTCTTTCCTGACCGCCGAGGGTACGTTGCCGGGTATCTCGCAGCCGGGCTATCCCGAACGCGACCTCATCAACGGCAAAACCACGGGCAACCAGTACCTCGCCCAATTCGATTATGTTCATCCGCTGAGCGACTCGTCGAAACTAGAAGTGGGCCTGCGGAGCTTCACCTTCGCGCGGGATCAGCGGTACTTTTTCAACCAGCTCGACAACGCCACGCAGACCTATAATCTGCTGACGAATTATTCGCAGAATGCGCCCATCACCGAAACCGTAAACGCCATTTATGTACAGTATACCAGGCAGTTACGTCGTGGTTTTGGGGTGCAGGCGGGCCTCCGGCTAGAGCAGTCGAGCCTGAGCGGACAGTCGCGGTTCGATGGCACGAGTTTCGGGTATAATTTTCCGGGCAAGAACGGCGAGAACCTGATCAAGGCGTTTTTTCCGTCGTTTTCAGTTACCAAAACGCTCAGCCCCACCCGCGAAATTGGCCTGAGCCTAAGCCGTAAAGTGGGCCGTCCGGGCTTCCGGCAGATTTTTGCGGGCATTCAGAGTAACGACCGGCAAAACATTACCATCGGCAACCCGCAGCTACAACCCGAATTTGTGAACACCGCCGAGTTCAATTATTCGTCGTCGTGGGGACAAATGAGCTGGCTGGCCACGGCCTATTACATCCTGGAAGACCACACGATCAAGCCCATCACCAGCCCCTCCCCCACCGACCCAACGGTGCTGATTACCACGTTTCAGAACATCACCAATGAGATTCAGTATGGCCTGGAGCAGACCCTAAAGTTTGCCCTGGGGCGTAACCTGAGCGGTTTTGTCAACGTCAACGCCCGTAATTTCAGCGTGACCTCGACCACGTTGCAAAACTCGTCGTGGACGTACAACGGCAAGCTCAATCTGACCTATAAATTCCCCGCCAACATCTCGGCGCAGGCCACCGTCAACCGCGACGCACGGGTGGCGTCGTTGCAGGGCTACCGGCAGGATGTGAACGGGGCTGATTTGGCGGTGCGGAAGGGTTTCTGGCAAAACCGGGCCAGCGTATCGCTCATTGTCAACGACGTATTTAACTCGCGCCGGTTTGTCTCTATCTACGACCAACCCTTTGCTTATCAGGCCACGACTAACCGCCGCGAGGTACGTTTCTACAAAATTGTGCTGCAAATTCCCCTCGGCAAACCCCAGGATGGCCGCAAGCGCAACGACCGCAAAGGCGACCGTCCCGACGTGGATTTCAGCAACTAGAAGGCAAGAGTTTTAAAGTTTAAGCAGCCAGCCATTGGAAATAAGATGACAAGTCTGTTTCTTGCTTGTCTGATCAGCGCAAAAAGCACTCATTTGATTTATCATGGAACCAGTTTTCGTTGATTATTGGGATCTTGTATCTCCGCTACTTCGCGTACTATGTTAGGTGTGGGGAATAAGCTTAAAGGCGAACAGACTAGTTTCCGATAAATAGGCTGTATTTCCTCACAGACTGACTCCAAGCAAGTCTTAAGTCCGCCTCTTGGTCGATACATGAACTATCCAAGGCAGGGCTTTCTCATAAAAATCTTAGGCCTACTTGACGTCTCAAAAGTTACTGATGCAAGGGAGTCAGATAGGGTTATAGTAACACGGCAACCAGTAAAGTATACTTCAGACAACTTGGTTAGTGTACCATTGAGCCTGTC
>JBBRMP010000167.1:0-12654 GCA_038230755.1 Cytophagales bacterium
ATCCGGTGGATAGCGTGGCTGACCAGATCGGCGGTGAGGGCGGGATCGAAGGCCACGCGCTGCATCACCACTACTTCGTTGGGCGACATATAAATCGTGTGCATGTTCAGGACCGACATCACGGCGGGGTCGGCGGTTGTGAGGGCAATGAGTTGTGCTTTCACGTCATCATCCACGCCCTCGCCCATGAGCAGGCTCTTGCTTTCGCGGGCCAGCACGACTGAGATCCCCACCAGCAACAGGCCGATCAGGATGGAGGCGATACCGTCGAAGTACGGGTTGTCGAACACTTGACCGAGTATCACGCCCGCCAGTGCAATGAGCAGCCCCAACACGTCGGCGGCATCTTCAAACAACACCGTAAACGTGGCCGGATCCTTGCTATCTATTACCGACTTCCAAAACGGTTGATTTCCCCGCTGTTTATTGAAGGCCGTTAGTGCAGTGTAAAGCGAATAGCCATCCAGCACCAGTGCCACACCCAGCACGGCGTAGTTCCAGATCGGATTTTTGATGGGTTCGGGTTCCAGCAAATGCGTTACGCCTTCATACAAAGAGACGCCGCCGCCCACCGCAAAAATGAGCAACGCCACGATATATGACCAGAAAAATAGCTCGCGCCCGTAGCCGAAGGGCCGTTTGGCATCGGCGGGTTTCTGGCTTCGGGAAATGCCCAGCAGCAACAGCAGCTCGTTACCCGAATCGACCAGCGAGTGAATGCCTTCCGAGATCATGGCCGAACTGCCCGTCATGCTGGCCGCTACGAATTTGGTGACCGCAATGCCCAGATTGGCGAAGAGGGCAGTATAAATTGGGCCTTTCTCAATAGCCATACTGTGATGAACGGGAGTGGTATTACGCTATAAAATTGGAATGCGGGCCAACTGGTTGGTATGATCTACCGCACCACTGCGCCCGATTTGATGGCTACGGCTGAGCCGTCGGCCAGGAAAACGGAACTGGGCGGCTGCTCGAAAAAGGGCGCAAAAGCAGGGCCGTAGAGTATGGGTACGTTGCAGTTTACGTCATAGTCCGTTACGGGAAAAATGGTCCACTGCGGATGCACCACTTCATATTCCGACGTGCGGCCCGGACCCCGCCCGGTGTAGCCCCAATAATGTTCGGTGATGAAGGCTTCTTCGCTGTTAGGCACCAGTGCGTGCCCTGCCCGGTCGGCGCTGACGCGGATATGATTCCAGTCGCGACCTACTTTCCACTCGTAATTAATGTGCTGACTGTCAGCATCTACTGTTTCGGTGTGGCGCATGGGATGGGTAGCGTAGGGTTCGCCATAAAGTGTGCGGGCTACCACTGCAATGGCTCGTTTGGGAACAATTTCTTTTACGAACACAACACCCCGTTTCCAGCCGTCTCCGAACTTCCGGCGCACATAAAAGCGCAGGTTGAACTCCTCAAACTCGGTATGAAACGGTACCGTCACCCGGCCAAACATGCGCACATTCTGAAAATAAAACCCGACCAGACTTCCGTAGCAAACGCCATTGAACGCATCGAGTTCCGTACCGAAAGGCACGAGCGGTTCCAGCACCCGGCGGTCAATAGCATAGTTGGCAAAGATCAGGTTGCGCCATTCGGCAGTCAGAAATGTAGTGGTCATGCAGTAATAACGGCGTTGGTGGGGGATGGTTTCAGGCGTGTTTTGTGTAACTAGCCCCACCGCCGATTGGCCCGTCTGGCAACCACATAGGCCATGCCGGGGCCATTTGTCCGAATTAATACCCTACCGAGACCCATTAGGGGTACTTTTACTCAGTCGCTTACACAAACAAGTGTCATTTTTAACCAAACAAAAACGTAATCATGAGCCGCTTAACTGTACCTGGTCGAATTCTTATCACTGCACTCATCCTGGGAGGCCTGTGGGGCCTGAAATGGTTGATCGTCGACAGTGGCTATGTACTCAAAAAATCCGTCACCGAGTCGCAGTCCGTGGCCCGGATCGACCTGCCCGACGCGCCTAAAAATGCCGCCGCCACCGTGCCGCAGGCCGACATGCCGAGCGACAAGGAGGCCGCCCTCACCACGACCGAAATCCGCTGGCAGTGCTGGGCCTGGAACGCCCAAATGGGCCTGTTTTTTGCCAACGGTGGCCCTAAAACTACCGAAGGCTCATTGATGGCGAAGAACAACGTGAACCTGAACCTGATTCGGCAAGACGACGTGCCGCAGATGCAGGCGTCGCTGATCAAGTTTGCTTCCGAATACAAAAACAACCCCAAAACGGGCGAGGGTATTCAGTTCGTTACCATCATGGGCGACGGTGCGCCGTCGTTTCTGGCGGGCGTAAACCCCGAACTCGAAAAGCTCGGTCCGGAGTACAAAGCGCAGATTGTGTATACCTGCGGCAAGTCGCTGGGCGAAGACAAGCTGATGGGGCCTGTTGCCTGGCGTGACAACCCACAAACGGCCAAAGGTGGGCTGTGTGCGGCTTACCTCCGCGACGGCGATTGGAACATTGTGGTGAAATGGTGCGGCGACAACGGCATCAAAGTAAACCCCGACGAGAAGACCTATGACC
This sequence comes from Cytophagales bacterium, assembly GCA_038230755.1. Classification (GTDB taxonomy): domain Bacteria; phylum Bacteroidota; class Bacteroidia; order Cytophagales; family Spirosomataceae; genus Fibrella. Next base: position 2,540 of record JBBRMP010000167.1, read on the forward strand.
CCGACGCGATGAACTTTGTGGCGGCTGATTCGTACATCGACGCGGCGCAGAAATACATCTCCGACTACGCCGAAGACCGCCCCGTGGTGATCAACGGCAAAGCCACCGGCGAGACCAAGCACGTGGCCGTCAATTCGGTAGCGACCTGGACTCCTGGCGACGTGATGATTGCCGAAAAGAAGGGCGGTCTGGTGTCGGTGGTGTCTACGAAAGAGTACCGGTCGCAGATGCCGTGCGTGGTGATCGGCATCAAAAAATGGATGGAAGACAACCGCCCCGTGGTCGAAAATATCATTGATGCTGTGGCCAAAGGCGGTGATCAGGTGAAGTCGTATTCGGCAGCGCTGAACAAGGCGGGCGAGATTTCGGCCAAGATTTACAAGGAAGAAACCGGCCCCTACTGGGTGAAATATTACAACGGCGTATCGCAGGCCGATAAGCAGGGGCAGGTGGTGGAACTGGGTGGTTCGCGGGTGCATAACCTCGGCGACAACATCGAATTATTTGGCATGGGGCAGGGGAGTACCAACGTCTACAAGATCGTGTACACGCTCTTCGGCGACGTGGCTAAACAACTGTATCCCAAGCTGATGCCTACGTACCCGCCCGCCGACGACGTGATTGACCTGAGCTACCTGAAAGCCGTGGCCGCCCGCACCACCGTTAAGGCCGATGCCGACAAAGTGACGTTCAACGACGACGATGCCATTCGCCAGAAGGTGGCCGAGAAAGCCTGGAACATCGAATTTCAGTCGGGCAGCAACAAGCTCACGCCTGCCTCGCAGAAGACGCTCGAATCGCTCTTCAACGACCTGGTGGTGGCCTCGAACCTGCGCGTAGAACTCCACGGCCACACCGACAACGTGGGTGATGCCGCCGGGAACCGGACGCTCTCGGAAGCCCGTGCCTTTGCCGTGAAAGAGTGGCTGGAAAAGAAATCGCCCACCAACTTCCCCGACGGTCGCCTGAGCGTGATCGCCCACGGTTCCGATAACCCGCTTGTGCCCAACAGCACCCCCGCAGGCCGCGCCAAAAACCGCCGCGTCATGGTGGTAATGGGGAAATAAGATGAACTATTCTGAACTTATAAAGCCCAACGGGCGGCCCGACAGGTCGTCGTATGGGATCATGGTGCTGGCCCAGGTGGTCATTGCCGCCATCATCTGGTTTTTGTCGCAGTCGCCGTTGCTGCCCACGCCCGTAGAAATTCTGCGGGCGATGGGGCGGCTCATTCAGGACGACAACCTGATTCAGGAACTCTGGACGAGCATGGCCCTGAGCCTGGAATCCATGCTTATTGCCACGGTCATTTCGCTGGTCATTGCCTACGCCACGGTCATCCCGTTTTTTAAACCGCTGGCGTTTCTGATCACGAAATTCCGGTTTCTGACCCTCGTGGGCCTCTCGTTTGTGTTTACGCTGATGACCCACAGCGGCCACAGCCTAAAGGTGTCACTGCTGGTTTTTGGCATCACGGTTTTCTTCGTCACCAACATGGTAGGCGTGGTGCAGGCCGTCACGCGCAACGAACTCAACCACGCCCGCACGCTGCGGATGTCGGAATGGCAGGTGGTGTGGGAGGTGGTTATTCTGGGCAAATTCGACCAGGTGTTCGACGTGATCCGGCAGAATTTCGCTATCGCCTGGGCTTTGCTGACGCTTGTGGAGGGCATATCGCGGTCCGAAGGCGGCGTGGGCACCATGCTGTTGAACCAGAACAAACACTTCCACATCGACGCCGTTTTCGCCATCCAGATCGTAATCCTGCTCGTCGGCATTGCCCTCGACTACGGCATCGGTTTCCTGAAAAAGCTCTTTTGCCCATATGCTACGTTGACCCTAGACCAACGCTGAGATGCAATCACGACGCACCAATATTATTCTCCGCGCCGATAACGTGAATCTTTCGCTGGGCGGCAACCCCATTTTGCGTGATCTGTCGGTGGAAGTCCGCGACGTAGTCCGCATGAGCATGACCACCGGGCAGGTGGTGGGCTTTTTGGGTCCGTCGGGCGTGGGGAAAACCAAGTTTTTCGAGATTCTGGCGGGCCTCTTGCAGCCCACGTCAGGCACGGTACAATTGGGTGACCCGCTGCAACCGGTGCAGGCGGGTATGGTGGGCGTGGTACAGCAAAACTACCCGCTGTTCAACCACCGCACCATCGAGAGTAACCTATTGCTGGCCGCCAAAAAACGCTACCCCAACGGCTCGGAAGCCCAGGACCGGATGCGCGACGTGATGACCCGCCTCGGTATGCTCGACCGATTAAGTTTGTACCCGGCGCAGCTATCGGGCGGGCAGCGGCAGCGCGTGGCCATTGCCCAGCAACTGCTCTGTTCAGACCATTTTTTGCTATTGGACGAACCCTTCAGTGGCCTCGATATTCTGATGGTGGAAGAGGTAGCCGAGATGATTCAGGAGATTGCCCACTCGCACGAGCTGAACACGATCATCATCGTCTCGCACGACATCGTGGCCACGGCATCCGTCTCCGACACCCTCTGGCTCATGGGCCGCGACCGTGATGCTAACGGGCAGATCATTCCCGGTGCCCGTATCAAGCGCACCTACGACCTGGCCGCGATGGACCTCTGCTGGGACAAAACCATCCTGGCCAAACCTGCCTTCCAAAGCATGGTGTCCGAAATCCGGGATCAGTTTCATCAGTTGTAGACGGGAGTGAATGGTGAAAGAGCGGAGGGTTTGCGAAAGAGAATTACTTCCCGCGCAAGCCCTCCGCTCTTTCACTATTCACTCTTTTGCCATTCACTCGTTCACCAGTTTCATCACCGTCACGCCTAGCGGGGGAATAGTCAAACTTAATGACTGTTCCTTGCCGTGCAGGGGTACGTCTTCCGTTGCTAATGGGTTAGCATTTAACTGGCCACTGCCGTAGAATTCGGTCGCATCGGAGTTGAAAATCTCACGGTACTGGCCTTTGGCGGGAACGCCGATGCGATAGTTTTGGCGCGGTATGGGCGTCATGTTTAGCACCACAATAACGGCCTCGTCGGGGTTGTTGCCCCGCCGGGCGTAGCTGATCACGCTGTTTTCACGGTCGGTGGTGTCAATCCACTCAAAGCCGCTAGCCTCGAAATTGCGCTCATACAGGGCTGGTTCGGTGCGGTAGAGGTTGTTCAGCGCCTTCACACACGCCGCCATGCCTTTGTGCGGGGCATAGTCGAGCAAGTGCCAGTCCAGACTCTGGTCGAAATTCCATTCCGACGTTTGCCCGAATTCACCACCCATAAAGAGTAGTTTCGTGCCAAAGTGGGTGAACATATAGCCAAACAACAGCCGCAGGTTGGCGAACCGCTGCCATTCGTCACCGGGCATTTTGCCCACCAGCGAATGCTTGCCATACACCACCTCGTCATGCGACAGGGGCAGGCAGAAATTCTCCGAGAAACCGTATACCGTGCTGAATGTCAGCTCGTCCTGGTGGTATTTTCGGTTGATGGGTTCGCGTTCAAAATAGCGGAGCGTGTCGTTCATCCAACCCATCATCCACTTCTGGCCGAAGCCCAGCCCACCCGTAAACACGGGCCGCGACACGCCCGGAAACGCTGTCGATTCCTCGGCAATGGTTTGCACGTCGGGAAAGTCCCGGTAGACGGCTTCGTTGATTTCTTTGAAGAGCGAAATGACATCCAGGTTTTCGCGCCCGCCAAACATATTCGGCTCCCATTCGCCCGCCTCCCGCGAATAGTCGAGGTACAGCATCGAGGCCACGGCGTCCACACGCAGGCCATCGGCATGGCACCGGTCGAGCCAGAACAGGGCGTTGCTAAGCAGGAATGACCGCACTTCGGGCCGACCGTAGTTGAAAATGTACGATTTCCAGTCGGGGTGGTAGCCTTTGCGCGGGTCGGGGTGTTCATAGAGGTGCGAGCCATCAAATTCATACAGGCCGTTGGCGTCGCCGGGGAAGTGAGCAGGCACCCAGTCCAGAATCACGCCGATGCCCGCCTGGTGCAGGCGTTCTACCAGTTTCATGAAGTCCTGTGGCGAGCCAAACCGGCTGCTGGGCGCGTAGTAGCCCGTTACCTGATAGCCCCACGAGGGCGGGTAAGGATAGTGCATCACGGGCATAAACTCCACGTGGGTAAAGCCCATATCCTGTACGTACGGCACCAGCGCATCGGCGATTTCGCCGTAGGTCAGCTCCCGCGCGGGGTTCGACGGGTCGCGTTTCCACGACGACATGTGCACCTCATAAATGGATTGGGGCGCGTTGAGGGCATTTTTTGGCCCCCGGCTGGCCATCCAGTCCTGGTCGTTCCATTCGTAGTAGGTATCCCAGACTTTGGTGGCCGTTTGGGGCGGTACTTCCCAGAAATGGGCGTAGGGATCGCCCTTCTCCATCTCGCGGCCTCCTTCGTGGACAAGGAAGTACTTGTAGGTCTGTCCGTTGCCGATGTTGGGAATAAACGTCTCCCAAATCCCTGATGAATCCCAGCGTACGTTCAGGGGGGCGCTGCCCCGGTCCCAGCCGTTGAAAGCGCCGATAACGGCTACGTAACGGGCTGAGGGTGCCCAGACGGCGAAATACGTGCCTTGTACGCCATTGTGCGTCACCACGTGTGAGCCAAATTTGTCGTAGAGTTTGCCGTGCCTGCCCTCGCGGAAGAGGTGAATGTCTAAATCAGAAAAGCGGGAATAGGCTCCACTATGTTCGGTACCGGGGGTTGACGAATAGGCCGTTTCAGGTGCGGCAGATGGAGTGGATTCGGTACTTGGGGCGGTGGCATCTGCCACGGTAGTCGTCTTGCGCTTGGCCATAAATCAATAGATACGTCTCGTAAACGAAACCGCGAACTGGCCGGAAAGTTAGTAAAATTAAAAAGCCCCACCGAAGTGGGGCTTTTTGTGAGGCGATTCTTAAACCTGCGCTCGTTTCGCGCAACAGCCTGAGCCCCCTGAGCCTTTTTCACACTGCTTTTCGCAGTTTTCGGTCTTGGCTTTCTCTTTATCCTTCTTGCTCTTTTTGGTATCTCCCGCCTGAGCGGCAGTGGCTAACGTGGCAAGTAATGCCAGACCCAATAGTGTTTGCTTCATAGTAGTGGTCGGTTTGTTCAGGTATGTAAGCTACAAAAGTTAGGCCAAACTAGTCTTTTATTTCCAGATCCCACGTAATCTCGGCGGTAGGGCGCAGCTGGGCGGTGGCCGAGCAGTATTTGTCCATCGATAGGTCAATGGCGCGGCGCACTTTGGCCTCATCGAGGTCGCCGCTTAATAAAAATGTAAGGTGGATAGTTTTGAACGGAGAGGGATTAGCACCGTGTTCGCGCTGGCCATCTACTTTCATTCGGAAGTCACGGACCACCTGTTTCTGTTTGTTCAAAATCACGATCACGTCAATAGCGCTGCAACTGGCCAGGCCCATCAGCAGCATTTCCATGGGTCGCGCACCCGCATTATGCCCACCAATGGCCACCGACCCGTCAATATCGAGCGTAACGCCCGCTACGCCGGTGGCAGCAAAATGGAAAGCGTCGTCAACCCGATTCAGGTCCACGGTCATGGTGTCGTAGGTAGGTGTTACCGGGGCAGAGGTCATGGTTATATGGGGGGAAAGTGTGTATCTTCACTACTCGATAGATAGACAATAGCCATGTCTGAAAAAGTTTCCCCTGATTTATTCGACCTCAAAAATGACCCCCGGTTGAGCATGTACCTCTACCGGGCGGGCTTTGGTTGTTGGCTATTGTACCTGATGGCGGGCGCCCCCCTGTTATCTGCCCTGCGTTTCTACCGCACCGACCTGGGCATTCTATGTTTTTTCATGATGGTGGCCGGGCTGTCGGCCTCTATGGTATACGACTATTACCACAACGTCTCGCTCTACGAGCAGAAAAAGAAGTGGCTCGCCATTGGCTATGCCGTATTGGCCGCACTCATCTACTTTGTGGTGCTTGACCACGCCCCCGCTGAGGTGCTACGGTGGTTAGCCTACTAGTTCTAGTAGTTCGCTGACATACAAATTTAAGACGTTCGCATACGAACCCGTTCTGTTGGTCGGTAAAGCGATTGGCAAGTCTATCTTAAGTTGACATATCCACATAGCTTTGGTTCATTTACTGAACGAACCTCTTAAATCGTAAACGTCAATGCCAACTGTTACACCTGCTTCATCCACCCGCGCTACTGCCGAAGAGTTACAAAATCTACGCCTTTATCAACGTGAGGTGGGGCAGCAATCTTTTCCGGTAGCTAGTCTCGTTTTCCTTCAGTCAGAGACCAACTACACCTGGCTCTACTGGCAGGATGGCCAGCGAATGCTCATGCCCCGTACGCTGAAATTTTACGAACCAAAACTGCCTAAGAAACACTTCTTCCGCCTCCACCGCAATTGCGTTGTCAATGCGCGATACATCGTGGCCGTTGAGCGGGAGCAGGGGGGCATCTTCGTGTTGCTCACTACTGGCGATCGCCTCTCCATCTCGCGCCGCCGCTGGACGGCCGTCAAGCAGTTTATTCACCAGTATAAGGTGAGCATAGCGAACTAATTAAGCCCTGTGCGCTAAGCCTTAGGCTCTTCGCTCCGTAACACCCGCGTTATCTCATTCAACTTGTCCATTTTAGCCACGAAATCGCCGGTGAGCTGCTGTCGGATAGCGGTCAGGTTGTCGAGGGTTTCCTGCAATGAATCAGGCAATATAGCCTCCAGTACCTCGCGGAAGCGTTTGGCAAATGTGGGCGATTTTCCGTTGGTAGAAATGGCGATTTTCAGATCGCCTTTTTTTACGACCGAACTGAGGTAAAAATCACAAAGGGCAGGGGTGTCGGCCACGTTTACCAGAATCTTGCGGGCTTTGCAGTCGGCCTGAATCTGCCGGTTCACGGCCTTGTCGTTCGTGCCCACAATGACCAGGTCGTTTCCGACCAAAAAGGAAGGGTCATAGACCGCGTTCACCAGTACTACACCCGGATGTTGCACCGCCAGCTCATGAATTTCGGCCCTGATTTCGGGGGCGACCAGCGTGACGGGAGCAGCGGGCGCATTGGCCAGTACAGCCGTGAGTTTTTCCAGCCCCACATAGCCACCACCCACAATGAGCATTTGTAACTGCTCTATTTTAACGAAAATCGGGAACAGCGTATTCATACTAAAGCGGGGAGTTGTTAGTGAGCTCGAACCCATTAACAACCCCCCGCTTTAGTTTTCAGTTTAAGGAAGTTTTGAGTTTTCAGTTGCCTGACGCGTCATCGGTATGTTTACCGCACAGACAGACTGGTTAGACAACTGTAAACTCAAAACTTAAACCCAACATTCACCCCCAGCACCCGGCGTTGCGAGTTGGTGGTGTTGTCTTTCAAGGCGTTCTGGAAACCGTAATGATACACAAAGTCGATGAGGAGCGGACCAGCATCGAACCCAACGTTAGCCAGACCGTTGAGGGTGGCATCATTGAAACTGTTGTTGGTCAAATTCGTGATGTTGGCATTGCGGGCCAGCGGTGTAGCAAACTCGGCACCCACCTGTAGACGAACGCCTGAGATGCCCCGCTCTGACTGTGCCAGCTTCACCCCCACGTAGGCAGGTACCTGTAGGTATTGCTGGTCTACGTTGCCCGTGATGTCTTTAATGCCGTTCACTTTGCCGTCGCCGGGCTGGTAAAATTCAGAGCTGGAGGTCATATATTCGGCTCCAATCTGACCAAACAGGCGGCCACCACCCCGTACAAAAAAGCCCAACTGATAGCCCAAACGGCCCGAAAGCTGGCTGCCATCTACGTTTTCGCCCTGAAAACGGGTTGAGTTACCACCGGCATAGACACCAAACGTAAAGTTTTTATAATCAGAACTGTGCGATTGCTTCTGCTGCTTTTGGTTCGCCTTCATGCCGTCGTTAAAACCTTCGTCATAGGCCTGACTCATATCCTGGTTGTCGTACCGTTTCGACGAATTGCGGTCGTTATACTCCGTGTCAGAGCGCCGGTCATCACGTTGGTAAGTCTGGCGATCAGACCGGTTATCTACCCGGTTGTTATCGTAACGTTGCTGGGCAAAGGAGGCCGTAGTAGCCAGCGTGGCGGCCATTAGCGCAATGGCCCGAACTGAATTTTTCATAAGTCGTTGAGATAAAAAAATGGGCAAAACAGTAGAATTCCCGTGGCGTTGCCAGCTCCTGTAAGGGTATATGGACAGCACCACGGGAAGCTCAATAGTTACTGAAAGCGTGTAAACGCCCTAGTATGTGACTAGAATTTGAAGCCTACGCTGGCGCTCAGGATGCGACGTTGCGAACCGGCAAAGCCCGCGTTCTGCTCAATGGCGTTCGAGAAACCGTAGTGGTAAGTCAGGTCCAGAAACACTGGGCCAGCGTCGAAGCCCAATTGACCCAGGCCGTTAAACGTACCGCTCTTGTACTGAAGGTTATTCAGATTACCAAACTGACCAGCCGTTGAGCCAATCTGGTTAGCGTACTCCAGACCCACCTGCACCCGGATTGATGAGATACCCCGGTCAGATTCCGTCAGTTTATAGCCAACATAAACCGGCACCTGGATGTACTTAATGTCGATTTTATCGTTGATGCTCTTGATGGTAGTACCCTGGCCTGACGTGAAATAGTCTGAGCTTGATGCAAAGTATTCCGCGCCAATCTGCCCGAATAACCGGCCACCACCCCGCACAAAGAAACCAGCCTGATAACCCAGCCGCCCGGTCAGGCCTGAACCAGACCCATTGGCGTCAACTTTCTCGCCCTGGAAATGTGTCGAGTTTACACCTACGTAGATACCATACGAGAAATTTTTGTAATCCTTCTTCTCGCGTGGGTAAGCATTGGTCGTGGCCGTCGAATATGTCGTATTCGAGGTAGAGCCCGCGTTGTTGTAATTGCCACTCGTAGTTGGCGTAGTTGTGGTTGCGCCGTTGGCACCAGTCGTGGTGTTGTAGTTGTTGGTGCCTGATGGCGTCACCGACGTAGAATTGTTATAGGTGCCGTTGGTTGTGCTACCCATGCTGCCACTTGGCTGCGTGGTGCTGTTCATGTCGGAACTCATGCTACCCATGGTGTTCATGCTGCCAGTAGTGTTCGAACCCGTGCTACCAGACCCCATTGTGTTCATGCTACCGCTGGTGCCATTGGTGCTGCTGTTCGTTCCTGACGTAGCATTCTGGCTGTTGTAGTTGCTCGTGTTCGAATTGTTGTAATTCGACGTGCTGGTTGTTGACGACGACATCTTGGTCGTCTTGTCTTTTGTCTGGCCCACGGCCACACCAGCCGACAGGAGGCCGACTAGTAGAAATAACTTGTTCATGTTCATAACGTTTTTTGTTGGACACTAAAAAAAGGGTGTGATCGAAATCACACCCTTTTAACCTATAGGCTTATTAGAATGTTTTAGTTTTTTCGCCATGATTTATAGGCGTTAATCAATCCGTTTGTTGAGCTATCGTGGCTCTCAACGGGCGTATCTGTCTCAAGCTCAGGCAAGATTTTGTTGGCCAGTTGTTTGCCTAATTCCACGCCCCACTGGTCGAAACTAAAAATGTTCCAAATCACGCCCTGTGTAAAAATCTTGTGTTCGTACATCGCTATCAAGCTACCGAGGGCGCGGGGCGTGATCGTCTTCAACAGAATTGAATTGGTAGGCCGGTTGCCCGAAAAAGCCTTAAACGGCGCCATTTGGGCTATTTCGGCTTCCGATTTACCTGTTTTGCGCAGTTCTCTGGCGGCTTCGTCTTCAGTTTTGCCGTTCATCAGCGCCTCGGTCTGGGCAAAGAAATTCGACAGTAACATCCTATGGTGATCACCCATTGGCCGGTGGCTAATGGCGGGCGCGATAAAGTCGCAGGGAATGAGTTTGGTGCCCTGGTGAATGAGTTGGTAGAACGCGTGTTGGCCGTTGGTGCCGGGTTCACCCCATATTATTGGTCCGGTCTGGTAAGTTATTGAATGGCCATCGCGGTCTACCGATTTGCCGTTGCTTTCCATGTCGCCCTGCTGGAAATAGGCCGCAAACCGGTGCATATATTGATCGTAGGGCAGAATAGCTTCTGACTGCGCACCGTAGAAATTATTGTACCAGATACCCAGCAACGCCAGCGTGGCGGGTACGTTTTGTTCCAGCGGTGCCGTGCGGAAGTGGTTGTCCATCGCGTG
>JBBRMP010000168.1:0-12571 GCA_038230755.1 Cytophagales bacterium
AAGGACGGGTACATCAAAAATAATCGTCCGTAGAAAACATCGCCCAGCACCGCCGCGTCAACCTCGCGAAGCAGTTTCCAGCTTTGTTTCACTAATCGGAGTTGTTGTTTCGTCATCCTAAACATGCCTGACAGGCGTTCTTTCACCGGATAAATGTCGTAATCACGCCCCCGGCGATCAACTTTTAGGCGATGAACCGTCGGTATTGAGTAATCAGTCGTACGCCGGTAGTTGTCAATCGCGGTTTGCCCACCGCCCGAACGGTTCACTTCCGGCTACACGTCATTGAACCCCCAATTAACACGGTTCGGTATCGGAAACTTGCGAATGCTAGCTGAAAATAAGAGTTTTAGCTAGCATTCCCTGGTCAACCTACTCCACGATCACCATGAACGCGCTCATTATCGAAGACGAAAAATTAGTAGCCCTTGAACTGACGGCCAGCTTGGCTGAGGTTGACCCGGACATTCACATTATTGGCACCGTTGGCAGCGTGAAAACAGCCCTGCGGTGGTTTGCTGAAAACGCCGAACCAGACCTCATTTTTGCCGACATTCAACTCGCCGACGGGATCAGCTTCACCATTTTTGAGAAGTTTACGCTCTCGTGCCCCATCATTTTCACCACGGCCTATAACGAGCATGCCATCCGCGCCTTCAAAGTAAATGGCATCGACTACCTGCTCAAACCCGTCGATGCCGATGAATTGCACCAGGCCATTGCCAAAGCCCGCGCCCTGATAAAAAACCAGAGCCGGTTAACCATCGACGTCCATCAACTGATGCAGGCGCTGAACGCTCCGGCAGTCGCCAAGGCTACTTACAAAGAGCATTTCCTGGGCAACGCCCGCAACAGTTGGGTGCCCATCCGGGTGGCCGACATTGCCTATGTCATCCGGGATGAACTCAACTTTATGGTGACTCACATCGGCGAACGCTACATCCTGGACTACGATACGCTCGATGAGATCGAGACCGTGCTCAACCCCGACCAGTTCTACCGCGCCAGCCGCCACTGCATCGTCAACATCAGTGCGGTGCAGAGCGTGAAGGGCCTGGCCAATCTGAAACTGCAACTCCTGCTAAAAGCCCCCAATCACCCGGTCAGCATCGACATCAGCCGCGACAAAGCCCCTTCGTTCAGGAAATGGCTGGAAAAATAAACCCCCGCGCCGTTGGCTGTTGCCTTTGGCTTCCCGGACTACTCTGGGGGCTATTGGGGCCTGTGGCAGCTCAGCAACGGCCGGTTCACTTCGAGTTCGGACACCTCCGCGAGCAGGATGGCCTTTCGTTTCGGGCCACGCACTGCCTGCTGACCGACCGCGACGGTTTTCTGTGGGTCGGCACCGGCACCGGCCTCAACCGGTACGATGGCACCCACTTTGTCCAATTCCGCCACCAGCGCAACAACCCAACGTCACTACCCAATAACACGGTATATGCCCTCTGCGAAGACAGGCAGGGGCATATCTGGGGCGGGTTTGAAAATGGCGTTAGCCGGTATGATAAGGCAACGGGCAAATTCTGGCCTATCACCACCGTCAACAACCAGCCGCTGGGCATTTGTAAGAACGTCTGCTGCGACCGGGCGGGCAACATCTGGTTCACCAGCCGCAACCGGGGCCTGTTTCGCTACGCCACCAAGACGGGTGCTATTCAGTACTTCCCCGGCTATCCCGCCGACAGCACCGGCGGGATTCGTACCCTGCCCAACGGGTTGCTGGAAGACCCCTACCGCAACGGGTTCTGGATGGCCGAGCGAAGTGGACTGTGCTACTTTGATACGGATCGCCAGCAGTGGAGCAGCTCCCGCTACAATCCCCTGAACCTGCCCATCTTCACGCCCAACTTTACCTCCGCCCTGGCCCTGGACGGGGATCGGTTGTTGATTTCCGACAACACCGATAACTGCATTATTGTGTACGATCTGCGTCGGCAGCGGATACTCAAACGCATCCGGCCGCCTGAGCCTGCCGACCGGAGTGAGTTTGAAGTAGCCGCCCTGTTTGTGGACCGGCACCACAATTTGTGGGTGGGCACGTGGGGGAACAAGTCTTTTTTTATCGATGCCCAGACGGATCGGTTTACCGAACTAGGCCATGATAAGGTCAACTCCAATGCGCTGGGGTCGGACCTGATTCGGGCGGGCGGGCAGCACCCCGATGGCACCATCTGGCTGGGCACCGTCAACGGTATTGCTTACACCAATCCCGAACGGGCACTCTATGACGTCTACAACCTGGAAAACCTGTTCCCGGCGCTGAGCGATGAGCGCGGTATCGTCACGTTTACCGAAGACCCGGACGGCTCGTGGTGGCTGGGTACGTCTATTCGGGGCTTGCTTCACTACGTACCCGGCACCAACCAGCTTACCGTATACCGCCTGCCCAACCGCACGGCCCGCTACACATGGGGGTATCCCGTGACGGGGCTGGATGGACATGGCGACGAGCTTTTTGTTGGGTCGGATAGCTGGGTTTACCGGTTCAACAAACAGACCGGTCAGTTTCGCGAGGTGCCGCTACCGCCCGAAGCGACATCAGTTTACCTGCGCACGTTTCGGCTCCAGGGCAATCGCTACTGGGCCTTCGGCGACGGTAAACTGGCCTTTGCCTACGACCTGACGCAGGAACGCTGGCAGACATACCCCATACGGTCGGCCAGCCCGGACCCGAATTTCCTGGTTCGCCAATCGCTGCTTGATCGGCGGGGGCGGTTGTGGCTCGATATCTACCCCGAAGGCTTTGCCCGCTTCGACCCGCAACAGGACTGTTTTGTGGTGACCGACACCCGGCAGACCGACTACGAAAGCTTCATTTATTCGTTGGCAGAAGACCCGAACGGCCAGTTTCTGATGGCGACTACCCTGCATGGCCTGGTGCAGTATGACCCGTTGCACCAGCGTGATTCCGTCCGGGCCGAGAATGAATTAATGCCCCTGGGCCAGGTGACAGATGCCTTGCCCGACCGGTTTGGCAATAGTTGGGTTGCCGGGCTTAACCTGTTTTCGGTCATTACGCACCGGGGAAAACAGGTACTCAACTTTCGGTTGCCTATCAATGAACATACCATTGAATACAACACGCACCTGTTTCCGTTACGAAACGGGCACATCCTGTCGGTTCAGAAAGGCTATGTCGTTGAGATTAAACCCGAAAACCTGAGGCTGCCGCCCATTCGCGAAACGGTGCTGCTGAACCGTGTCGTGCTGCCCGACAGTGCGCTGCTCCTCTACGGCACCACAACCAACATACCCCTGAAGGCCGAAGACAATTCATTTACGATAGAGTTTAGTGTGCTTTCTACCACGACGAAACATCGGTATCTCGCCAAATTGGCGGGCTACGATGACGATTGGCAGGAGGCTAACCCCCAAACGGGAGCCGTCTATAACCGCCTGCCCGGTGGTGATTACGTCTTTACCGTAAAGGCTATTACGCCGGAAGGTGTAGAGACCCCCACGCGTACCTTAACGATTCACATGGCCACCCGTTTCTACCAGGCCACCTGGTTTTGGGGACTTGTGCTGCTGGTCATGCTTGGGCTACTGGTGGGCTTTTTTCGCTACCGTGCCCGGCAGGTCGCCCAGATTTATCGGTTACAGATGCAGGCCACCCGGCTGGAGCGCGACAAAACCCGGATTCAGTACCAGAACCTGATTAACCACCTAAACCCGCACTTTTTGTTCAACAGCCTGACCTCGCTCAACAGCCTGATCAGTATTGAGCCTAAGAAAGCATCCGCTTTTCTGAAGAAATTGTCGGTGATTTACCGGTACATTCTACAAAACAAAGACAACGAACTCGTTAGTCTTCAGAGCGAACTGGTTTTTGCCCAGCATTACATCGACCTGCAAATAGGCCGCTTTGGGGAAGGATTACAGGTTGACGTCAGGGTGGATCCGGCGCTGCTGATGCATCAGATTGTGCCCGTCACCATCCAGAATCTGCTTGAGAATGCCATCAAGCACAACACTGTCGACGACGAAACCCCGCTTCACATCGAGATTTATACGGCAGGCGACACGTTGATAGTCATGAACACCCTACACCGGAAAGACTTCGTTGACACGTCGAATAAACAGGGTCTGGCCAGCCTCCGGTCATTATATGGCTACCTCAGTGGGCGACCCATCATCATCACCGAAACAGACACTCATTTCAGCGTGACGGTGCCCCTGCTTTGATTTCATGTATAGCGATTGCCCGAACTTGGTGGAGTGTCTTAACCTGAAATAGGTTGTCAGTTTTCACCCCAAACTGACCGCAGCGGCGGACCGTAACCATGGAAGATCATATTCGCGACCTGCTCCGCGACGGCCGGTACGCCGGGTCGGGACCGAGTCGGTTTCAATACAGCGAGCAACTCAAAGAAACGGCCGTCTTTCGCATTCTTTTCGGCGGCGAAGATGTTAGCCAGGTCATGGATGTGTGCTGTCCTGAAATAGCTTGCCTTTGGGTGATTAACTGTAACATAACTCAAAAGACTAAAGGTAGTTGCCCACTGCCACTTGCGGGCTCGCCCTGATAGGTCCACATCACCTGCTGAGGACGAGCAGCCAAAGCCATGCCTGGCAATTGCTCGTCAAGGCCAGTGGGTGTTAGCCCACCCAAAGCGCTATGGGGACGGTGGGTAGTAGCGGTGCCCACTGCCCGCTCGACATTCAGGCGTAGTTCGGCCAAATTTTGACTTGCCCAGGGCAACATATACTGATGTTTTATGGTGCCATTGACCCGTTCGATAGGGGCGTTCTCCAACACTTCCCGGCCCAGACCTTTGGGCTGGGTGAGGGCGTAGATGGTGCGCAGGCCCATGACGGGATGGAGCTGACGGAGTTGGAGGATGAGCCCCACGACTACCGTCTGGCGCTCATCGAGTTGAGCCTGCCGCTGGCGACTTTGGTAGTGGGCCTGCTTAGTGATGTGGCAGTGGGCGTAGAGCGCACTCATGGCATAGGGGTGTTGAGTGCGGTGCTGGCGGAAGTATTCGAGCGTGGGGGACTGAACGTTTTTTTTAGATCCAGTTGTAGTTCCTTCGAGGCGAGTTCGATCAACTGGTTCTGGAAATCGATAATCATCTGCTTCTGGTCCAGGGCCTGCTGGAGTTGGGCCACTTCCTGGAGCAACTGCTGGGTTTTCGCCGCTTCACTATCGAGTTGAACAATCATGGTGGTTCCCTTTTGGTGATCCGGGGAGTAGCGATAGATCCAGCGGTAGACCGAGGCGGTGGAGACGGACCAAAGTTGACAAAATTGGGCAATGGAGTAGTGTCCAGCCGCGATTTGGGCCACTTTCTCGCGTTTAAACGCTTCACTGAAGACGCGTCTCTTGCGAAGCTGGAAGGCACGGGGTTGGTTGGGTTGGCGCATGACTAACTTGCGGTTAGAGGGCAAGCTATTTCAGGACGGCACAACGTTGAACTTTAGACATTCAACTTTAAACTCACCTCTCCTGCGCCAGCAGATACAACACCGCCATGCGCACGGCGACGCCATTTTCGACCTGGTCCAGAATGATGCTGTGGGGGGAGTCGGCGGCGTCGGAGGTGAGTTCGACGCCCCGGTTGATGGGGCCAGGGTGCATGAGCACAATGGGCCGGTCTAGCTCGTCGAGCATCTGGCGGCTGATGCCGTAATAAAGGCTGTATTCGCGGAGGCTGGGGAAGTATTTGATCTGTTGCCGCTCTAGCTGAATGCGCAACACGTTGGCCACGTCGCACCAGGCCAGAGCCTCGCGCACGTCGTGACCAATGCGCACACCCAGTGCCGCCATATGCTTGGGAATGAGCGTGGTAGGGCCACACACCATCACATCGGCACCCTGTTTTTGTAGGCAATAAATGTTCGACAACGCCACCCGCGAATGGGTAATGTCGCCGATGATGGCGATGCGTTTGCCGGTTAGATCACCCAGTTTTTCGCGCATCGAAAACGAGTCGAGCAGGGCCTGAGTGGGGTGTTCGTGGGTGCCGTCGCCGGCGTTGATCACGTTGGCCGGTATGCGGCTGGCGAGGTAATGCGGGGCACCGGGGCTGCTGTGGCGCATTACGATCATGTCTACTTTCATGGCCAGAATATTGTTGACCGTGTCGAGCAGGGTCTCGCCTTTTTTCACCGAACTCCCCGACGCCGAGAAGTTGACCACGTCGGCCGACAACCGTTTTTCGGCCAGTTCAAACGAGAGCCGGGTGCGGGTGGAATTCTCGAAAAAAACGTTGGCAATGGTAATGTCGCGCAGCGAAGGTACCTTCTTGATGGGCCGGTTGATGACCTCTTTAAATTGGGTAGCGGTCTCCAGAATAAGCTGGATGTCGTTGGTAGTGAGGCTGTTGATTCCCAGCAGGTGGCGCGTACTGAGTTGCGGCATAGGGCGCTTTCAGGCAGACGGTTTGGTAAAGATACACGGAGGGAGGAAAGGGAGAAAGGAGGCAGGGGAGGAAAGGAGTGTTCACTGCCGAGTAAACGACTGTTATCCGGGCAGGACTTTGCCTAAACACGTGTTCGTCTGGCCCCGTACAGCATCCAAGCAGATTGAACGCAGGCAGATTTTTTGGTTATCTTTACAAAAAGATTGTTTATGACTACTTTCATTACAGACCGAATCGCTATCAATCCTAATATCTGTAACGGACGTCCAATTGTCCGGGGAATGCGCATCACTGTACAGACCGTTCTGGAATTTTTGTTTGCCGGAACGCCCCGCGACGAGTTACTGCATCAATACCCTATGCTGGAGTCGGAAGACATTGATGCCTGCCAGAGGTTTGCCATCGAACTAATGGACAAACGTTATATCATTCAGGACATTAAAGCGGCTGCCTGAACAAATGCCCAGCTATCTGATTGACGTAAATCTGCCCTATTATTTTTCGTATTGGCGCTCTGATGAGTACATCCATCAGATTGACTTACAGAACGATTCAGACGATTACGAAATATGGCAGTACGCCAAAGAGCGCGGCATGACAATCGTTACAAAAGATGCCGACTTCTCCGACCGCATGTTGCTGAGTGAACCTCCTCCGCGTGTGATTCACATACGTATTGGCAATGCATCGATGCGTGATTTTCACCGTATCGTGGGCAGCATCTGGAACGATGTGCTGGCCATGAGCCGCGAGTACAAATTAGTAACCGTGTTCAAAGATAAATTAGAAGCTGTCAATTAATCTGCTGTAGCGCACCTCAAAGGCTTTTGCCTTGAAAACTTCCGCTTGTTCAAAGAACGTACCTGGTTTGACTTTGCGCCTATCCAAGAAATGGAACAATGCATTATTATTAATCACACCGACCGAATGCCCGATCCATTGGTCGGCTCACGGGTCAATCGGCTCTTGGATTAGCTGATAGATTTATCTACATAGCGGTCTCCAGCACCACACACCCATAGCCCGGCACGCGGACGCCCGAATCCAGCACCCTCGCGCCGGTTATCGACGAAAAAACGAGTTGCCTGAAAGAAGTCTCGTTGGGCGAGAAAACTACGTCGATAAGTTGGGGGCTGAGGTTGTGGACAATCAGCACCCGTTCGCCTGCCGAAGACTGCCGCCCGAAGGCCACGATGCCCCGCTGCCGGATGCCCGTGAGCACCAGTCGGCTGCGGTTATCATCTAACACAGGGTGGCTATTCCGGAACGCGATCAGCCGTTTATAGTGCGAATAGAGCGAATGAGGGTCGTTTTGTTGCTGGGCCAGGGGCCGCACCGTTCGGCTGTAGAGTAACGGGCCTGCCGGTTATTGGGCCCATTTCGGGCGCGTTTGGGATCGTTTGTGCCTACGTCCCACAGGAATGGTTCGCGAATGAATTCGTCGGGTTTCAGGCCCAGCATCCCGATTTCTTCGCCGTAATAGAGGTACGGATTGCCGGGCAGGGTTAGCAATAAATTCGCCGCCACTTTCAGCTTCTCCACGTTGCCGCTGAGCAAACTGCCGATGCGGTTTTGGTCGTGGTTCGACAAAATCAGCGCGTCGATGAAGTTGGGGTTTACGGACCCATAGGCTGCGCGGGTATCGGCCAGAAACGCAACCAGATCGCCCGAATCGGTGCCGCGCCGGATGGCCGCTTCGAGTTCGAGGGCCAGATCGAAATTGAAATTGGCCTGCAACCCCCGAAAATAGGGGGCCACCTTGTCGGGGCGGGTCCAGACTTCGCCCACGAGGTAGGCGCCCGGTTTGGCCGCTTGTACCACCCGCCCGAATTCATCCCAGAACTGGTGATTTTTGGGTTCTTCGCTTTCCCGGTACAGGTGCCGCGCTGCATCCAATCGGAACCCATCAACGCCCATGTCGAGCCAGTAGCGGGCCATTTTGTAGACTTCCTCGCGCAGGGGTTGATGGTCGAAATTGAGGTCGGGCATCCCGCTCCAGAACATACAATAGTACTTCTCCGTCAGCGGGTTTTGGGTATCGTCGCCGCCGATTCCAATAGGCGCATAATGCCACGGGCTGCGCTCGCCCGAATCGGCGGTGATGTCGCGGGTGGCGAGGTTACGGCGTTTGATTTCGTCGGGCAGGAGCCACTTGTAAAAGGCCCGATAGGGGTTATTCGGGCCCTTTTTTGCTTCCTGGAACCAGGGATGACGGATGCTGGTGTGGTGAATAACCAGGTCTAAAATAACCGCAATGCCCCGCTCATGCGCGGCCGAAATCAGCCGCCGAAAATCAGCCAGCGTGCCGTATTCAGGGTCGATGCCGTCGCCGTTACTATCACAAAACGACCGCACAAAAATCTCGTAATGGACACCCGTGGTGCCGGTAGGCGTAACAGAAGACATAGGGCAAAGGTAGTTTTCAGTTTTCAGTTTAGGGTTTAGAGTTGCTTCGCATACGGCCAAGGATACGTCGATATGCGAAGCAACTCTAAACCCTAAACTGAAAACTGAAAACTACCTTTACCCCATGGACGCTCCTCAACTGCTGGCCCAATTCGATGAACAGGGCATCACTTCCATTCAATTTGCCTTCGCCGACATCGACGGGGTGTTGCGCGGTAAGGTTATCAGCCTCGATAAATTCCGGGCGGGACTGGCCGACGGCTACGGCTTTTGCGACGTGGTCTTTGGCTGGGACGTGGCCGACGCCGCCTACGACAACGCTGCCCTCACTGGCTGGCATACCGGCTACCCCGACCGGCCCGTGCGCATTGACTTGAGCACCTTCCGCGAGAAACCATGGGCGGGCGGAAAACCATTTTTTTTGGCAGATTTCTCGTCGGGAAATGGGCCAGAAAATGACTTACAAGCCTGCCCCCGGTCGCTGATGAAACGGGTGGCGCAGCAGGCCGAGGAGATGGGCTACCGGGCCGAAATGGCGCAGGAATTTGAGTTTTTTGTTTTCCAGGAAACGCCACACACGTTGCAGGAGAAGGATTTTCGGGATCTGACACCCCTCACGCCGGGAATGTTTGGTTATTCTATGCTGCGCCCCGCACTGGCCCAATCATTTACCGACGATTTGTTCAACTGGCTCACCCAATTCGGCATTCCTATCGAGGGGCTGCACACCGAAACCGGGCCGGGCGTGTACGAGGCGGCCATCCACCACGACACGGCTTTGCGGGCGGCTGATAAGGCTATTTTATTCAAAACGTCGGTCAAAGAAATTGCCTATAAACACGGGTTGATGGCCTCGTTTATGGCGAAATGGAACGCCGATTTGCCCGGTTGCAGCGGTCATATTCACCAGAGCCTCTGGACCCCAACCGATACGACTGACGACGTGAAAAACCTGTTTTTCGCCCCCACCCAACCCGGTAACATGAGTACCCTGGCCCGGCAATATATTGCGGGTCAACTGCATTGTTTGCCCCACATTTTGCCCATGTACGCCCCCACCGTCAACAGCTACAAACGCCTGGTGGAAGGGGCCTGGGCACCCACCACGCTCACCTGGGGGTTCGACAATCGGACCGTGGCGATGCGTGTGCTGAACCAATCCGATGCCTACACCCGCGTGGAAATGCGCGTGCCGGGGGCCGATACCAACCCGTATCTGGCCATGAGCGCGGCCCTCGCGTCGGGTCTCTACGGCATTCGTCACGGCCTCTCGCTCGATGTGCCACCCACGACCGGCAACGGCTATGAGAATGCCGCCAATGGACGTATCGCCCCCAACCTCCGCGCCGCCACCGACCTCATGCGCGACTCGCCCATTGCCGCCGAACTATTCGGCGCGGGCTTCGTTAATCATTTTTGCCAAACCCGCGACTGGGAACACCGGCAATACGCCCGTCAGGTCAGCGATTGGGAGTTGAAGCGGTATTTTGAAATCATATAAAGTCAGTTTTGAGTTTTGAGTTTTGAGTTTTCAGTTTTGAGTTGTTTCACGTACCAGCATCCTTTAAGGGACTTTGCACCAAACTCACGGCAACTAAAAACTTTAAACTGAAAACTGAAAACTTAAAAAATGGATTACCCCATTATCATCAAGCAAGCGTGGGCGGCGTTCGATCCGAGCCGGTCGGTAGAGACTGTGGAGGACATCAGTGCCCTCGTTTCCACCAATCACGTCTTCCGAATAACCCTCGACGGGGGCGATAATGTCATTGCCAAGCTGTCATTTTTTGGGAAATTCGAACAGTTTAAAGACGATCACCGCATCATCCATGCGCTGGCAAACAACCTGCTCTATCCCTTTGAAAATGTGCTGGCCAAGTCGCTGATGCGCAATGGGCAGGTGTTCATCTACCGGCATCAAGATGGCACTACCGACGCGTGGGTGGTGTTTTATAACCCGATACGTACCCAGGAGCGGATGCCCCGTCGCCTCGACGAAAGCCACATTCGCAAGCTCGGTGCCGAGATGGCCCGCTTCCACCTGGCCTGTGCGCGGGCGTCGTCGGTGTTGCCGAAATATGCCAAAACGTTGCGGTCCGATATTCAGGGACTGCTCGATTTACTGAACACCGAAGCCGGGCAGGCCGAGCACCACGCCCACGCCGACACCATCCGGCACCATTGCCAGTTGTTTCTCGAAAACCGGCAGAAACTGGTGGCTAAAACTGTGGAGACCATGCCCGTTTTCGTGGACTGGAACATCGGCAACTTCTCCGTAACGGATGATCTGAAACTGTTTTCGCGCTGGGACTACGACTGGTTCCGTATCAGCTACCGGGTGCTGGACTTCTATTTTTTCAGCCGCGTTTGCTCCGATGCTGGCGACCGGACGGTGTTTTCGTACTACATCGGCCCGCTGGCGGAAGAACGGTTTGGCTGGTTTCTGGAAGAGTACCACAAAATTTATCCCCTCACTGAGCGCGAAATCCGGTTT
The DNA here is from genome assembly GCA_038230755.1 of Cytophagales bacterium. Classification (GTDB taxonomy): domain Bacteria; phylum Bacteroidota; class Bacteroidia; order Cytophagales; family Spirosomataceae; genus Fibrella. Next base: position 11,266 of record JBBRMP010000168.1, read on the forward strand.
TTGCCCGAAGCGTACCGGTTCTTCATCCTCAATTACGTGATCAAATACGGTCGCTATTTTTTCGCCGATACCTACGCCAACAAGCTCCAGCACGACGCCTACACGATCCACCTGCCTTCCATCGAAGGGTTCAGCGTGGAACCGATTTTGGCACGGCTGGGACTGTAAAATACCCCACCATGACTCCCTTCGCCACGCTCCTCGACCAGTATAAAGCCATTTTCTTCGATGCCTACGGGGTGTTGAAAAACGCGCATGGCCTCATCCCCGGCGTTGACCGGACAATAACGTACCTTGTGGAGATGGAAAAGCCCTTCTACGTGCTCACCAACGATGCCTCGCGCAGCCCCAACCAACTCGCCGAATCATACGCCCGGCTGGGACTGCCCATGATCACCGCCGATTGCATTGTGTCGTCGGGGATGCTGGCGCGGGAATATTTGCAGTTGAAAGTAAACCACGGCACGGTGGCGTATCTGGGCACCGACACCTCGGCTCACTACATCGAAAACGCCGACCTCCACGCCCTGCCCATCCGTGACGTGGACCTCGACCATGCCGACGACATCACCGCGCTTGTGCTTCTCGACGACGAAGGCTTCGACTGGAATACCGACCTCAACAAGACCGTGAACCTGCTCCGGCGGCGCAATATCCCCGTCATCGTAGCCAACACCGATGCAACGTACCCCGTGGCGGGCAGTCAGGTGGCCGTGGCCATCGGGGCCGTAGCTGACATGCTGGAACGGATTATGGGCAAGCAGTTTATCCGCTTTGGAAAGCCTGATGCGCAGCTATTTATGTTCGCCTATGACTTGTTGCGCGAACGTATGCCAATCACCAAAAGCGACATCCTGATGGTGGGAGACACCCTGAAAAGTGACATTCTGGGCGGCAATAAATTCGGCTTCGACACCGCCCTCGTCCTCACCGGCAATACCCCCCCCGCCGACGTGGACCTCCGCATCCAGGCCACCGGCATCATCCCCACCTACGTCTGCGAATCGGCGACGGTGTAACATGAAGTAAGGCCTTACACCGCCAAACTAAAGCATGATACTGGGCCATGGTGGCCAGGTAAAACAAAAAAGGGACCTTCTGATAGCTAACCAATCAATACACCCGTTGGTGTCGGGTTGTTTGATTACTTTAGGCTATTAATCACTAGAGGTTTTTAACACACTATTTCTTGTTTTTGTACAATTGAAGGGTGTGTTTTTCTGAAATTGTATAACCCACAAGCAGTTTTCATCAAGTTCTCTCGAAAGCCAAAACGATAATTACGGCTTCTATCTTTGACAATACG
>JBBRMP010000169.1:0-12471 GCA_038230755.1 Cytophagales bacterium
CCCCTCGATTTCGCTGTTTTTGGCCGTGTAGCCCTGTTTCGACGACGTCAGTTGCGACTTCATGGTCGACACCGATTCGCTAATGTTATTTTTTGTCTTTTTGATCTGGGCATCCAGCGTTTGCAGCGCCGGGCTACCATCGTTCATGTTCCGACCCAGCTCTTCGCGCTTGTTTTCCAAATCCGACATTTTCGAGATCTGCCCAAGCAACGTGGGGTCGTTCAAACCCACCGTGGCGGGCGTACCACCCCGGTTGTCGGGCTGGCTGCTGATGTAGCGTTGCACGTCGTTGAGGGCGGCCAACTGAATGTTTACCTCGTTCAGTTTGGCATCGTTCTCTTTCGACGACAATAAAAACGTCTGTGCCTGAGCGCTCAGGTCGGTGATACCCTGGCTCGTTTTGTACGATTCCACTTTCCGTTCCACACCCGACAAGGCACCGCCCACAGCACTCAGACGCTCCTGAATAAACTTGATGGTGTTGCGGGCCACCTTGTTCTTGTCAACAATGGCGGCCTCGTTGTATTCGCGGATTACTTCGTTCAAAATGGCTTCTCCTTTGGCAGGAACGGCATCTTCGATGGTCAGCACCACCACCGACGATGTTTTGCTGGTGGGTTCGGCCTTCAACCGGTCGGCATAGCCCGCCGCCATATCCGCCGTTTTCGACACCTGCACCGTCATCACGGGCGTGCGGGCCGATACCGTGTCTTTAGCGTTTACACGTAGCGTACCCAATGGCGTCTCCACCATCTGGTTCGTTGGAAACGACAGTCCGTTGATGCGCACCGTTTTGGCGTCGGCAAACGTCAAGGTCAGCGGTTTTTCGTATAAATCAGGGTTGGCTTTTTCCACCACCACCTGAGCGGGGGCATCGGCACCAAACACTTCACGCTTGCCGTATTTGGTTTGCACGAAATACTGCTTATCGAGGTGCAGTTTATCAACCACCCGCGTCATGAGCGTCGACGATTTGAGAATTTCGATCTCATTCTCCACCACTTTCTTGGGCGACGTGACCTGCAATTCGCGGAGCATACTGCCCTGGTCGGTGCCTTTTTTCTCATCCATGATGAGCAAACTGGCCTGCGACCGGTAGGTGGGTTGTTTGTAGAGCAGGTACACGTAGGCACCAGCTAACCCCAATGCGATAGATAGCACAAACCAGGGCCACTGACGCAGGTAACGCATCAGCACCGGCCGCACACTTGGCGATTCGGCCTCCACAATCTGGAATGAGTGGTTGGGTTGGTGAGGCGTAGGGAAAGAAACGTCATTCGTCATAACGGCACGTGAGTATGAGAAAAAGTCAATAGTTGAGTGGTCAATCGGGCAATGCCTGTTTATCCTGCTTACAAGATAGACATAGCATTGTATACGCTAATGTACTGGTTTCGGATTGGGTCAAAGGCACCTTTATTGTTAAATCGAGGGTACGGCCAACCGTGAAAAGTACAAACAGGGTCTTTTGTCCATTGTAAACTCAATCGAGGCAAAAAATGCTCAATGGTTTCTTAAAAATGCCTTAAAACTGTTTAAATGGCCCTGTAGTCGTAGTGACACATGATGGATCAATAAGCACCCAACATGCCTGAAATCGCTGGAAAGTACTATTTTATCTAAATTCAACAAAGTCTATAATATGGGTAGTTATAAAATATTCGTAATAAGTACAATCCGGGGTAGTTCGCTCAGTTCACCCCATTTATTGACACCTGTATAATTTTACGCTTCTGGCCTTTCTTAGTATAATTATATTTTTCGCCAAAGACTTCCTACTCATTCATAGATTACGTGACATACGCAGTGTCTACGGGGTAAAATCCTTTTTATTAAGCGGTATGCGAGTCAATTGTGCCAGACGTCGTAAGAGAAGCGAAGAATAGTAGCGGCAATGACGCAGAGGAAAAATACACGGATAAACCCGTTGCCCCGCAACAAAGCCAGCCGTACGCCCACTACCGCCCCCGACAAGTTGGCCACGGCCATGGGCAGGGCCACCGCATAGAGTACGTGACCGCTCGACGCGAAGAAGAGCAGGCTCGCCGTATTCGTAGCCACGTTGACCCATTTGGCGTGGGCAGAGGCCCGCAGGAAATCGAACCCCAGCCAGCCCACAAAACCCATGACCAGAAAGCTGCCCGTACCTGGCCCGGAAAAGCCGTCGTAGAAACCCAGTACGCTTCCCAGCGTTAGCATCCGCACGCGCAACTGCCTGACCGACAAAACCTTCTCGGCATGTTGTCCGAAATTGCGATTGAGCAACGTATACAGGAACACGCAGCTTAAAATGACCAGTGCCAGGGGTCGCATAAACGCGTTTGGCACCCGCGTGAGGGTGAACGACCCCGCCGCCGAGGCCAGAAAGGCGGCCACGGCCATCGGCCACAGCAAGCGCCATTGCACCACCACCCGCTTTGTGTATTGCACCGCCCCCGTGAGGGTGCCCGCCAGACTCGGCAATTTGGTGGTACCCAACAGGGTGGGCAAGGGGTAGTTGGGTAGGTTGATGAGCAGCGCCGGGGTTTGCACCAACCCGCCACCACCCACGATGGAGTCGATGAAACCAGCTAAAAACGAGCACGCACAAATGGTAAGCAGGGTAGCGAGGTCAGGCATCATTTGGGCGAAATTAAACAGCAGAAGCCGTTTTCCGCTTTGGCCAGACAATCCAGGCCAAGCCCACCCCCGCCAAAATGGCCGTGCCGAGGCCGATGGTGGGGGCCGTTACATACTCCTGCGCATGGCCCGCCAAAAACGCGCCGATGATATCTGACAAATTCACGAAGGCCATATACGTCGTGAACTGCGACCCCTCCACGTCACGCCGACAGAGTGCCATCAGAATCGGGATGGCCACCATGCTCAGGCTGGGGTCGAGCATGTTCCAGACCACTGCCACCGCCGACGCCACGCGGTGGTCGGCCCAGTAGGGAGCCGCCAGACTGAAGGCGAGCAGGACCAAAAAATTCGTCCCGATCACCCAGGGTAACAGCCGTTTAGCCCCAAAACGGTCCGCTGCCCAGCCACCGCCAAGCAGAATGACCAGTACAATCAGGATGCCGTAGCTGCCCGTTAGCTGCGAGAGTTCGGTAGGGTCCCAGTGCAGTTGGCTGACAAGGTGAAAATTATAGGCCCGGATAAAGGCGTTCTGGCACGAATACACCAGCAAAATGGGCAAGAACAGGCGCAGGCTTTCGCGGGTGGTAAGGCCCCGGAAAAGCGTGGTAAACAGCCATCGAATACTATGATTATGCTGCGCTTCCTGCGGCGTAATTAACTGATTTTTAGTTGGTAACAATGAATCGGTGGGCTGTTCGCGGATAAAAAACGTAACCACTGTAAGCACTAGCAAAAACGCCGATTGAGTGAGCACCGCCGCGTGAAAACCTTCGTTGCGCAACACCACCGCCAGTCCCGCCGAGCCAAGGGCCATGCCGGCCAGAAAACCACCCCGCATGAAGGCGTTGATACGGCCGCGCTCGTGTTCGGGAATGGTGGAAATAGCCATCGCATCCACACTTGCGTCCTGCACCGACGCCACCGTGCTGTGGACCAGAAACGCCAGGCCCAGCAAATACACATTACCCGCCGGGTTGCTGATCGTGAGCATACCCAACGACGCCAGCACGGCCATCAACTGCGCCCCAACCACCCACGGCCGCCGCCGACCCATCGGGCTGCTTTGGTACTTGTCGATGAACGGTCCCCAAATGAATTGAAACGACCACGGCAAGCCCTGCATGGCCACGAATGTGCCGACCTGCCTGGCCGAAATCCCCTCGGCGGCAATGTAGTTGGCCAGGGCGGTGGTAGCAAAACCGGCTGGAACACCCTGCATGACGTAGAGGTAGAAAAAGGCAACAAACCGCAACGGGCGGTTTTGACTCAGCACCAGCGGAAAGCGCGGCAACCGAACCGGAGCGGCAGAAAGCGACGGGTCCATAATCGGTTAAACCAACCTGCCGGGCCGATGGATGGTCCGTCAGATAAAATCCCGGCAACGGGCTACTGTTCAGACTAATTCACCTTTTGCGTTATTTAGCAGCACAAACCAGAACGAACCAACCATGCGCCCGTTACTTGTCTACTTACTGCTCGTACTACCCGCTCCAGTTCTGCTGGCACAGACCGGAGGGATGACCCAAACCACCCGCGACCGAATCAACTTCAGCGGTCTAACCATTCCAGCAACGGGCATACTCTATGGCGTGGCGGGTGAAGTCGGCAAGTTGATCGGCGATACGTATTACGATACCACGTTTCAGGCGGGCAACGTACGGTTCTATGGCCGCATTGGCGCTGCTGACTCACTGGCCGGGGTGCCCATTCGCTATGATCTCTACGCGCAGGAAGTTGAATTCCGGGCGGGAGCCAACGACATTCGGGCGGCTAAGGCGGCCAGTGTGCTGCGTTTCGCCATCAACAATCAACAGGGTAGCACCACCCGGTTTATAAACGTCCGCGAGTTTCGGGGAGAAGCCGATGAGCTGATCGGCTTCTTTGAACAGATCGTGTCCGGAAAAATACAATTACTTCAACACCACACGGTTACGATTAAAAAAGCTGACTTCAATGTGGCCCTTAACATCGGCATCAAAGACGATGTGCTGGTCAAGAAGCACGACTGGTATGTAGCCAAAGGAAACCGCGCCCAGAAGTTTTCCGCCAGCAAAAAGTCGCTGCTCGAATTGATGGACAATCAGCACGTGGCTATTGACGCGTTTATAAAAGAAAAAAAGCCCGATTTGAAACGGGAAAGCGGGTTGGCGTCCGTGTTTGCCTATTACGCTTCCCTCTGAACATACTAATCACGGCCTACAGCTTACTCACGTAGCGGTTCCCCCGAACGTAGTACCGGTAAGGCAAGCCAGTCCCCTGCGTGATGCCAATGCGCGTGGTCGTCACCATCTCGAAATCGGTCAGCACCCGTGGCCGGATGTAGATTGGCCCCGTAATCAACGATGAGAAATTATCAGTTACACGACTGATTCCCAAGGATATAGTCAGCTTTCCGGGGCCGTTACAAAGGTTGCGAAAGCCCGCCGTCGTGCCGGGGTCGATGGTATTTTGGCGGTAGCGTTCAAAGCCGGTTTTAAACGCTTCGTTGCGCCGCAAGGTCATCAGGTCAACGCCCTCGGTGGGTTCCAGCGCCCGAATCAGTACCGCTTCGCCCACGCCAAAGGGGCCGGTGACCACGTTGATGCAGTTATAATGGTTGTAGATTTGGTACACGTAGAGCGTACCGGGCGGGCCAAACATGGCGGCGTTGCGGGTGGTCTCGCGGCGGTAGGCATGGCAGGCCGGATCGCCCACAATATAACCCTCTGTTTCTACGATGATGCCCGCCGTGCGTCCGTCGGGGCTGTCATGCACCAGTTCACAACCGAGCAGTAACTGCGCCAGCGTGAGGGTGTCGTGGTTTTCGTAATAAGCTGCCAACAGGCGGTCGTCGGCTACTGTACCAGTTGAATCAGGCGTCATAGACACCATTAACCGCCAAACACATGAAAATGATACTCGCTTTGTTACTAGCTGCCGCCGTTTCTCAGCTTGCGGCCACGCCCAAACCGAAGCCGGATTTTGTGAATAAACCCGCCATGCTGGTAGTGGAAGTGTGTGGCCGTGGGTGCTACCAGTACGTGCTAAAACTGCCCAAATGGGCCAAAAACGCTGTTTTATACCCCACCAACCTCTCCGACGAGATGCAGAAACAGGCAATGGATTACGGCATGAATAACCCGGCGGGCCTACCCGTACTCTTCAGCGGGACGTTGATGAAGCAAAAAACGCAGATCAAAAAACCCGGTGCCACCGATGTGCCTGAAGCTCGTTATGCCGCTCAAAACGTGCAGATTACGGCGATTAAAGAAAAGTGAATTTAAGTCACCTGGTCGCCATCAGTGTTCGGGCTAATCTACAAATCGCCTATATGTCGAATGAACCAGATAGAACGATGATCAAACGAATCGCAAAACTCGCCATTACGTTCGTAGCCTCAATGGTCATACCCATAACCGGAGTAATCTATCTGAGCGCTACCAACTTTACCGGAAAGCTAGCTATCCTGGGCACCGGCCTGTTTGTTTATTTCTCACTTGCCATCTGGTATAGCCTACTGCATCACAGACCCGCTAGTTTCCGCGATTGGCTTCAGCATTGACTATCCTTTTCCCGTGTTTTCATGAAAAAGCCCGACCAATTTTGGCCGGGCTTTTTCATGAAAACACAGAAGACTGCCTTCAAATCACATTTAACGTCTGCTCTTTGATCTTTTCCAGTTCGTCTTTCATCTGCACCACAAACCGCTGCACGGTGGCGTCGTTGGCTTTCGAGCCGATGGTGTTGATCTCGCGGCCAATTTCCTGGGCGATGAAGTTCAGCTTTTTGCCGTTCGCCTCCGACGATTCCAAGACTTCCATGAAATAGCTCAGGTGATTTTTCAGCCGTACTTTTTCTTCCGAAATGTCCAGCTTCTCCACGTAATAGACCAGTTCCTGCTCGAACCGGTTCCGGTCAAAGTCTTCACCACCAAGCAGTTCCACCACGCCAGCCCGCATCCGTTCGCGCACATTGGGGATACGTTCGGCATCCTGCGCCTCCACGTCGGCGAGGCGGGCGGTGATGCTCTGGATGTATTCCGTCAGCTTGCTTTCCAGCGAAGCGCCCTCCTGCCGCCGGAATTCCTGACAGCCCGTGATGGCCTGATTGATGGCCTCCTGAACCACCGCCCAGTCTTCCTGCGCGGTGTCGGTTTGGCTGCTGCTCTCGCTCAAATAAGCGTTGGGCATGGCCAGGGCCAGTTTAAACAGCGCATCCGCCGACATCACCACGCCCGACTCTGTGGCGCTCTGATCCAGGTCTTTAAAGTAAGCCTGCACCAGTGGCCGGTTTACGGTTAGCGCAGGCCGTACGTCGGTGATGCGGGTCACGCTCAGGTTAAATTCGACTTTGCCACGCTCCAGGCGTTGCGTGAGCAGGTTACGCACCTCGATTTCGCGGTCGGAAAAGCCACGCGGGAGGCGGCAGAAAATATCTAAGAACTTAGAGTTCAGGGTTTTCACTTCAGCGGTGGCCAAGAAGCCATTCGCGTCAACTGTCGCCGTGCCGAAGCCGGTCATTGATGTTAGCATACGTAGGGAGACTACTATTTTTTGAGTGCGTTTGCGGCTAATTCCTGGTATTCTTTGCGCCGACGGGCCACATCGACGGCAGTGTAGATGGCCTGAATCATGGACGTTTCGTCGGCAAGGCCTTTACCGGCAATGTCGTAGGCGGTGCCGTGGTCGGGTGAGGTGCGCACGATAGGCAGGCCCGCCGTGAAGTTTACGCCCTCGTCAAAGGCGATGGCTTTGAATGGAATCAGGCCCTGATCGTGGTACATGGCCAGCACGGCGTCGTATTTGCGGTACGAGCGTGTACCGAAAAATCCGTCGGCGGGGAAGGGGCCGTAAAGTAGCTCGCCTTTCTTGCGCATCTCGTTGATGAGGGGCGTAATGATGTCCTTTTCTTCGTGGCCAATCAGCCCGTTTTCGCCCGCGTGGGGGTTCAGGCCAAGCACCGCAATCTTGGGCCTATCGATACCAAAATCCTGCTTCAGCGACTGAAACATGAAATCGAGTTTGGTTTGAATGGCCTGTTTGGTGATGTACTGACGCACTTTCCCCAGCGGCACATGCCCCGTAACGACGCCGATTTTAAGGTTCTCGCTGACCATAAACATCAGGTCGTCGGGTACGCCAAAGGCGTTGGCGAGGTATTCGGTATGACCCGGAAACGTAAACGTCTCCGACTGAATATTGTGCTTGTTAATGGGCGCGGTCACGATGGCGTGCAAATGCCCGGCCTTGAGGTCTTCCACCGCCCGATTCAGACAGGCCAATGCGGCGGCACCCGCTTCGGGTGTCACCTTACCCGGCTGAATGTCAATCGTTTGTGACGACGCAACTGGTGCAGGCGTTGGCTCCGGCGCTACTTCGCTAACTACTTCCGACGGCTCTGGTGTCGCGACTTCCTGGGCAGTTTCGTTTTCTGGCTCAGTCTGATCATCAGCAACAACCGGTTCTACCACGGCGGCGGGGGCCGACTTGGCCGCAACCACCGGCACAGAAACGGGAATCGTTTCGCTGAAACAGGTGATGACGTTGGTATGCTTATGACTCGCCTGCGACGCCTGCTGAATGCCATTGAGCGTCCAGTCTTTCATGTTCAGCAGGTTGCGATACCGATTCAATACCCGCATGGAGCCGTAGATGATGGGCGTACACATGCGTAGTAACTGATCGTTTTGCAGTGCCTTAAGAATCACTTCCGGCCCCACCCCGTTGTAGTCGCCGAGGGTAATGCCGATCACCAGCCGCTCCTGGTCAGACACGGGTGGCAGAGCCGCAGGGGCCATGCGGGCGGGTTCATCGTCATACTGCTCAAACACCGAACCGCTCCGAACCTGGTCAACGGGCCGCAGATCAGCGGGGTTTATATCGTCGTCTTTGTCGATATAAAAATCGGGCGAGGCCACCCGGACGGGCCGCTCCGGCACAGACCGCTCGTTCCGATTGTCGCGCTGCCGGTCAGCAAACTGCCGATCCCGGTCGCGGGTACGCTCTGGACTACTGCGTTCGTTCCGGTTCTCGCGCGGGCGGTCATTGGGTTGTCGGTCCTGCCCACCCCGCTCCGATTGATTTGGGCGCGGTTCGCGGGGGGGGCGTTCACCCCGTTCGGCCGTATCGCGGGGCGGTCTGTCACCCCGTTCGTCGTTGTCGCGGGGGGGGCGTTCCGGGCGGGCGTTCGCTTCGCGCGTGGGCTGAGGCGGGCGAGGCGTTGCTGCCACCGCTGCATCTGGCTGCCCGTCAACGACTTCGGCTGATTCAATCGTTTCGCCGTCAACCCGTTCGCCCTGCGGCTGCCGGTCGCGGTTACGGTCACGACCCCGGTTCCGGTTGCGATTTCGGTTTCGCCCGCCACCACCGCCGGGCCGCTCGCCACCCTGTTCGGCCTGCTTGTCGGGGCCATCTCCACCCTGACGGTTTACTGGGTTTGCTTGTTCTTCCATTGACCTTCTGGCGCAACAGCCGCAAAAATAGGGCCTGTTGCGAGCGCAAAACCAGTGAATAGGATGGCCCGTGGGGCGTTCCTTAATTCTGGCTTTGCGGCTTGGTTATTACGTATTGATTCGGATTATTGTCGTTGCAAGTTACAAACTTCCACACATGCACACGCCGCCGCCTACTATTCTGATTGCCGATGAAATGCACCCCTCGCTCTTTGCTATGCTCCACGAAGCAGGGTTCACGTATACCTACCAACCCACCCTTGACCGGGCTGGTATTCTGGCCGCCATCGCGCCCTACGAAGGGTTGATCATTCGCTCGAAAACCACCGCCGATGCCGCTATGCTGGCCGTGGCACCCAACCTGCGCTACATAGGCCGGGCCGGTGCCGGGCTGGATTTGATCGATATGGACGCCGCCAACCGTCGGGGTATTCGGGTGTTCCACGCGGGCACCGGCAACCGGGATGCCGTGGCTGAGCACGTTTTGGGCATGTTACTGGCCCTTTTCAACAACATCGTGAAGGCCGACCGTGAGGTGCGACAGGGCATCTGGGACCGCGAAGGCAACCGGGGCGTGGAGCTAATGGGCAAGACCGTGGGCCTGTTTGGCTATGGTAACAACGGTCAGGCCACCGCCCGTCGTCTCAGCGGTTTTGGATGCCGGGTGCTGGCCTACGACAAGTTCCGCACAAATTACTCCGACCAGTACGCCCAGGAAGCCACGGTGAAACAAATCATGACCGAAGCCGACCTCCTCAGCCTCCACGTGCCCCTCACCGACGACACCCGCCACTGGATCGACGAGGCGTTTCTGGCCCGGATGGGCAACCCGTTTTTTCTGGTCAATGCGTCACGCGGTGAGGTGGTCTCACTATCGGCGGTGGTGGCGGGGCTGCAATCGGGCAAAGTACGCGGGGCTTGCCTGGACGTGCTGGAAAATGAAAAGCTACAGACGCTCACCCCCCTTCAGCAGGCCAATTTCGATTACCTCCGCCAGTCGGACCGGGTCATTCTCACGCCCCACATCGCGGGCTGGACCCAAGAAAGCTACGTGCGGATAAATGCGGTGTTGGTAGCGCAATTGAAGGGGATGTAAATGAATGATTCTTACATTCCCCTCACCGCCCAAAACAGCAACGCCCAGCCAGCAATCATAAACAGGCCACCGAGGGGCGTGATGGCTCCCAGCCACGTTACGCCGGTCAGGCAGAGTACGTAGAGCGAGCCAGAGAAGATAAGCACACCAATCAGGAAGCCGTAGCCCGACCAGTTCAGGTATTTCAGGGCGGCGGGGTTGCTGGTCAGTTGCTGCATCAGTATACCCACCAACACCAGCGCCAGGGCATGATAAAATTGGTATTTCACCGCCGTCTCGAACGTGTCCATCCGGCCTGCTGCCGTTAGTTTAGCCCGCAGACTGTGCGCACCAAACGCGCCAATGCCCACCCCGATGAGGCCCAGTAAAGACCCGGCCTGAAGAAAGAATTTGTCCATAAATGAGTTTTCAGTTTCTGCTGCCGAAGATAGCACTGCCTACGCGCACCATGGTGCTGCCTGCTTTCACGGCCATCAGGTAGTCGCTGCTCATACCCATCGATAATTCGCGGAAGGCCACGTTGGGGCGTTCAATGGACTTTAGGGCGTCATAGAGTTGTTTTAAACCCGCGAATTCGGTTCTAATCTGTGCCGTATCGTCAGTGTTGGTGGCAATACCCATCAGGCCCACGATGCGGATGTTTTGCAGCGCGTCGAGGGGGGGCGACTGGAGCAGGTCGATGGCTTCTTCCGACGAAAACCCAAACTTGGTTTCTTCCTGGGCAATGAAAATCTGGAGCAAACACTCGATCACCCGGTCGTTCTTACGGGCCTCTTTATCAATGGCCTCCAGCAATTTCAGGCTATCGACCGACTCGATGAGGCCCACAAACGGGGCAATGTATTTGACCTTATTGGTTTGCAGATGACCAATCTGGTGCCACTGCACGTCGGCGGGGAGTTGGGGCTGTTTGTCAACCATTTCCTGCACACGATTTTCACCAAAATGGCGGCAGCCAGCATCGTAGGCCTCCTGCAACAGGGGCACAGGCTTTGTTTTAGTAACGGCAACAAGCATAGCCCGGCCAGCTAGCTGGGCCTCAATGTGAGCGATGGATTCGGCAATAGTCATTCGATTCGGGGGTAAACGGTCATTGCCGTTCGGGAAGAATGTGGGTACTATGGTTTGAGTTACAAATAGAATGGCGTAGTTTTTCGCCGCCAACGGCCCAAAGCAACGCCACTTTATACCAATTTCGGGTGGGCTACCGTTTCCTCTCTAACCGCATCTCCACGTATCCTGTTATGGAACAAAGACCCGTAAAACAAAATAGTAGCCGTAATTTCCTCATCATTGCCCTATTGGCGCTGGCCGCCCTGAACGTAATGTTGTTGTATTTCTGGTATCAGGAGAAAGAAAACAACAAGACCAAAGATGCTACCATCGCCGCCAAAACCGAAGAGGTGCTGGTAACCAAGATGAAGCTTGATTCCATTGCCGGTCAGCTCGATGCCAAGATCGCGGAGATTCAGCAACTCGGTGGTAGTGTCGATTCGCTCCTGAAAGTGAAAGAGCAGATCGAAACCGACCGGGTGAAACTCCGCGACGTATCGAATTTCGACGGGCGGGCGTACCAGCAAAAGATCAATCGATACCAGAACCTGCTGGCCGAAAAGGACGTCGAAATAGCCCGATTACGCGAGGAGAATGGCATTTTGAACGAGGATAACACGACGCTCAAAAGCGAAAATAGTACTTTGCGAACGGAGCGAAAAACACTGGTCGACACCGTGGAAAGCTACGCCAGCCAAACCCGGCAGGTGAAAGCCCAAAATCGCGAACTCGCCGACAAAGTCACCGTGGCCGCCGCCCTTCACGCCGAGGATATTATGGTGACGGCCCTCAACGCCAAAGGCAAAGAGAAAGATGGTGGTAACTACAAAGCAAAGCGGCTCGACAAAGTGAAGGTATCGTTTCGCCTGCCGCAGAACCCGCTCACCGGGCAAAACGCAAAAGACATCTACCTCCGCATTCTGGACCCTACCGGCGCCGTCATTGCTGATATGGCCACAGGTTCGGGCGAGTTCACGTACGCCAACAAAGACATGGTTTACACGGCCATGCAGCGCATCGACTACGACAATTCGGGGCAGCAGGTATCGTTCACGTATGGCCGGGGTGGGCAGCGTTTCAACGAAGGCCGCCACACCATCGAGATCTATTCCGAAGGGTTCCGCATTGGGCAGGGGGAGTTTACGGTGAAGTAAAAAAAGCCCCCTAGCCCGGACGCGGGACCGCCCCGAAGGGGGCTTTTTTTACTTCCTGTTTTTTGCTACCTTTGCGCCCTCATTTTAAACAAATTAGTTTTATCATGTTCCAAAAG
>JBBRMP010000170.1:0-12449 GCA_038230755.1 Cytophagales bacterium
CAAAATTAGGCAATGACAACGTTCTTGGAATTGGGTATGCTGTGCATTTTTCCAGCCTTCTTGTAATGTGGTTACCTCATCCTGATCTAAAGTAACATAACGGTTTGGTCTCATAACGTAAATATATAAATAAAATTGTTTGATTACTTAATCGATTCCTCGGAAATAAATATATACGATTTGGGGTCGTTGCGAAAAACTATTCAAACTAATGGCGACGCGTACATCCGGCTACGAGCGACAAACTCGTTTGGCACTTCAGGTTGGTCAGTTGCCTGCCAGGTACGTGTCGAATTGGCTGCTGGTGAGGCACCCGTATGGGTATTGCCAACACCCGATCAACGGCTAATTCCACACAACTTGTTACTGTCAGTATCGGTACAACCCATAGAGGGCGCAACGAGCTATGAATGGCGAGTGACTAATGCGGCTGAAAATTCTCAGTGGACCAATTCGTCTTCGATAGAATCGTTTACTACTACACAACCCACGGCCTCACTTAGGTATATTCAAAGCGGAGTTATCCACGCCTATGTTCGCAGTTGGAAGAATAATTCATTCAGTGGCTGGTCAGTACGTCGTTTCTTTAGAAATCCCTTTTCAGGTAATAGTAGCTTTCCTATTCTTGGCTTGCCTTTCAATGACGCTGCTCCACTGTCATTTCCAATTTTTTATCGATTCACAATTGCTACTGGTACCGAGCTTCAGGCACAGGTGACTATTGCTACGGATATGCAGTTCAAAAACGTAGTTCAGCAACAGTCGATGGTTCGTTTAAACGGTTTCGGCAAGACGATGCTAACTGGTTTACAACCCAACACGCAGTATTATGTACGGGTGCAAGAATTGAGTGTCAGTACTATTTCTGATTATCCGCCGGGTGCATTGATAGAGATAGTCAGCGGGTTCCGTACTGGAAACGGTACACTAACGGGCAGTGGCAATTTATAAATAGTAAGACCGTGAAAGGGTTACTACCAACGTCTGTCAGTAGGGTGGTTCCAACTACCAAGGCCACCTGGCTACAACTGGAGGATGGTGCCTTGTATGAATATGATGCTGAGAAAGCGACTACCCGGCCCGTTAATCGAACCACCACAAAAGGGGCCATTGGCTCTGATCAACTTTACCTTGATGGCAATGCCGATGGGGAACTTTGGTTGACCAACGGAATTTCAGTCTCTGGCGGTGGCCAGAGCCTAATTTTTTCGGCAAGTCAGGTTGGCCGCCTCATGGCCGGAGCGGATACCCTCAACCAACGAATGGTGATCAAACCGAAGGATGCTTATTTCACGTGGTTCGATAATAGGCTTCGCCTGTTTGGAAACCCAACTACCCTGTATGTTCAGCAGGGTGATGGCTTAACAAAGATTTATGAGACAAATGATCGAATTGACCAATATGCACCACGACAAAGCTCGGTCTGGATGCGGCAACTTAATCATCAAAACGCGCAGTATGAACTTGTTGAGTATGACCTTCTAACAAAAACACAACGCCGGTTTTCAAAAGACAACACACCACAACTGAGCCAAACTATTGGCCCGATAGTTGTTGATAGTCCGGGAAATTTGTGGGTCTGGCAGTATAACTTAGGGTTATTTGCACTAATGCCGAAATCCAATGGGCAGCAATGGACTAACGTACCCCGCTCATCAGTTCCCTTCTCGTCTGTCTCGTCGTATGGGGCTGACGCTATGGGCAACTTTTTTGTACTTGGCTCACCAACAAACGCAACGGGTAGCCGACTTTGGCGATATGATGGCCAGGTGTGGAGAGAAATCGGACAGTTGCCCACGTTAACCTATCCGTTGGGCGATATGGTGATTGACAAGCAAGGCATCGTCTGGCTGTACGGGACTGGTTTCCAGGCTATCCGGTTCAACCCCTGCGGCGCAATTACTACGCCCAAAGTGGTGGCTACAAAAAATAGTATCGAGGTAGGTGAAGCCGTTACGCTCAAAGCTGAGGGGTGCAGCAGTGCCATCTGGTCGTGGAGCAGCGTAGCGGGGTCAACCACCGATTTGCTGCAAAAAGCGACCAACGAACTGACGGTTACGCCAACGGCCAGCACCACCTACCGGGTACGTTGCTACGATGAAGGCTGTTCGGGCAGCGAGGCTACCACATCTGTGGCAGTACGCCCCCGCTTGAGCGTGGCAAAAGTCAACAAAACCATCTTCTGCATTAATGATCGCCTAACGGCTACCCTCAGTCTGACGGGCAGCGTGGAGGCAGGCAATCAATACATAGGCGTACTGAAATCTGCCACGCAAACAGTCCGCACCGCGCCGGTTTCTACCACCGCCGATGTGAGCATACCCATCACAGCCAGTCTGGCGGCGGGCCGCTATGTGTTCTATATCGAAAGCACAAAGCCCGCCGTGCGTTCCGTCGATTCGGTCGCTATCAGCGTGGTAGTACCTGCATTGGCCAGACCCTCTGCGGCAAAGCCTATCATCGAAATTGGCGAAACGACAACCCTAAAAGCGGAGGGCTGCACAAGTGCCATTTGGTCGTGGAGCAGCGCAGTCGAGACCCGAACCAATCAACTCGTGCAAGGGTCAAATCAACTGTCTGTCAGCCCAACGGCCAACACCACCTACCGGGTACGTTGTTACGATAGTGGCTGTTCGGGCGATGAGGTAGGCCTCAGCCTCACGGTACTGCCGAGGCTGAACGTGGGTCGCCTCCGCAAGGCAACCTATTGCCCCGGCGACTCGATTCTGGTTCCCATCAGCGTTGCGGGGTACGTTGAGGCGGGCAATCAGTACCGTGTGTTGCTGCGCTCAGGTACGCAATCAACCACGCTGGCAGTAGGGACGTTGTCGCCGGGAGGCGGGGCCATTCCGCTGCCCACTACGCTGCCAACGGGTGCGTACATCCTTTTTGCTGAAGCAACCCGCCCCGCCATGCGCTCTCGTGATTCGGTACTGGTCAACGTGGCGGCATTGCCCACCGCCAAACTCAGCACCACACGCCCAATGCTCAATCCCGGCGATAGTACGCAGATAGTGGTTACGCTGACAGGTACGCCGCCCTGGCGGTTTACCCGCTGGGATGGGCAGTTGGTGCAGGCCGCTACCTCGCCCTATACCGGCTGGTTCAGGGCTACGCCACAGGGCAGCTTTATGGTCGGTGTGTCGTCGCTGAGTGATGCCAACTGCGCCACAGGTACGTTGAAAAATACGCTTACGCTATCGCTGATTTTGGGCAATGAACCATATCCGGGCAACGACATAATGGTTAGCCCAAACCCAACCACGGGCATCGTTCGGATTGACGCATCTGGCTCAGTATTGATTACGGCGGTACAACTCTATGATCTGCCTGGGCGCGTTGTTCAGCAGCTAACTTCTCCTAAGCCAACCTGGCGACAGTCGCTTGATCTGGGTACGTTGCCCGCTGGCATTTATTTGTTGCGGGTACAGACCGACACCGGGCAGTTTTACACCTGGAAAGTGAGCAAACTATAATATGGCTGGACCAATCCCTGAATTTTTACGCGGCTTTTGCCCTTGTCTATCGGTAGGACATTGGTGTGGGACAGTGTTGATTAACTTGCCAGTCGATATAAATTGACTGCATGTAGTTTCCTGCCCACCGCAATGACCCACCCTTCCGACGAGCGCGCGTATTTTTTCAAGATCGACACCGCCATCAAGCGCATCCGGTATGCCCTGCAAAAACGCTTTGTCGAAGCCGGGTCCGACCTCACCGTGGATCAATGGGTGCTCATCGACCACCTCCACCGCAACCCCGGCATCAGCCAGAATCAGTTGGGGGAGCTGACCACCAAAGATGCCCCCACCGTGACGCGCATTATTGACATTCTGACCAAAAAGGGCCTCGCTGAACGCCGAATGGACGACGATGACCGCCGTAAGTTCCTCATCTTCCTCACCCTCGACGGCGAAACGATATACGCTCAGTTATTGCCTGTGGTGGTCGATATCAGGCGGCAGGGGTGGGGCGAACTCAGCGACGACGATTACCTCCACTTCACCCGCATCATGGATTCTATTTACCAGAATTTCAGTGCGTAACGTTTATGAAAACCATTCCCGCCAATAGCCTGCCTCAACTCGACTTTTACCGGTATCTGATTGGCACCGTTGGCCCCCGGCCCATTGCGTTTGCCTCGACTATCAGCGCCGATGGCCACGTGAACCTCAGCCCGTTCAGCTTTTTCAACGTCATCGGCTCCAACCCGCCTATGCTGCTGTTTTCGCCCAACCTGAACCGGAATGGACATAAAAAGCACACGCTGCTCAACATTGAAGACGTGCCGGAGGTCGTCATCAACATCGTCAATCATGCCATGGTGGAACAGATGTCGCTGGCCAGCGCCGAGTTCGACCGGCATGTGAATGAGTTCGGGAAAGCGGGTTTCACCGAAGTGAAATCAGATCAAGTTCGCCCCCCGCGTGTGGCCGAGGCTCCGGCGGCGTTCGAGTGCGTGGTGCGGCAAATTATTCCTACCGGCAACGGCCCCGGCGCAGGTACAGTGGTGCTGGCCGAGGTGCTGGTGGGTCATTTCGACGAAGCTATTTTTGGCAAAAACGGCTTGGTTGATCCCCGCAAAATAGACCTTGTGGGCCGCATGGGGGCCGATTGGTACGTGCGCGCCAATGGCGACGCCCTCTTTGAAGTGGGCCGACCCCGGATGGGTATTGGCTTCGACGCGCTACCAAAAGCGGTTCGGGAAAGCAAGATTCTGACGGGCAACGACCTGGGTAAACTGGGCAGTGTACAGGCCCTGCCCGATGCTGCTGAAGTTGCCGGGTATGGCGCCACCGATACATTCCGTGCCCTGCGCGACGAGGCCCGTAACGGGTGCCAGTATATGCCCGATGTAGTCCACCACAAAGCGCATAACTTGTTAGCTGCCAATCAGGTACACGAGGCATGGCTAGCGCTGTTACAGGTAGCCGTTTAATTTGTCTGGTAAACAAGTAGGGTAATTGTGCTGTTTGTGAGGCATAAACGAACGTTATGAACCATGAATAACTCAACCACCCGAACGGGCTTTGTCGGCATCACTACCGTCGGCTTATTTCTGCTACTAATCAGCGTGTTAGCTTTCGTGTCAAGCTGTTCCAAAGATAGCACGGACAAAGCCGACGATACCAACAAGGCCCGGATAAACGGGCAGTCGTCGGCCATTAGTAAAGATGCTAAAGACGATGCTGTGCAAATGGCTAATAAGATGGTCGATCTCGCCAGCCTGAACATGACCGTGCGCCAGCTTAGCGACGAAGCCGCCAAAAAGGCCATCAATCCGTCGGTGAAAGCATATGCCCAGCGGATGCTGCGGGAAGGCGATACGCAGGACCGCGAGTTGAGCAATCTGGCTAAAGCCCTCAAAATAGACCTGCCCGCCAGCCTCTCCAACGACGGACGTAGCCAGGTGAAATCGCTTCAGAAAGAAAATGCAGGCACCGCTTTCGACGTCAAGTACCTGGACGAGTTGAATAAAGTAGTCAAGAAAGCCGCCAATGCCGCCGACGACCTCAACGACGACGCAACCAACGACGCGGTGAAAAAATACGCCGCCACCGTCAACTCGGCGTATGAGAAGCGAATCGACGAGACAAAAGACCTGAAAAATGCGTTAAACTGACACAGAATCGTTCAAACGAAAAATGCCCCACCGGTGATCTGTGGGGCATTTTTTATGTAGAATTCAGCCAATGAAGATGCGCAAAAAGTCGGAGTTGCCGACCAAAATATGCCCCGTTTGCAACCGTCCTTTTGCCTGGCGCAAAAAATGGGAACGCGACTGGGACAACGTTATTTATTGCAGCGACCGGTGCCGCAATGAGGGTAAGAAGTAAACGTCAATTGGCTGAATGACAACCGTTTTGCCGGATTATTCAGTACGCTTTCAAACTCAAATCCAGGCTCTTCACATGGTGCGTTAACGCCCCCGATGAGATGTAGTCGACACCCGTTTCGGCATAGGCGCGTAGGTTGTCGAGGTTGATGCCGCCGGAGGCTTCGGTGATGACGCGTCCGTTGATGAGGCGCACCATGTCGCGGAGGTCGGCGGGCTGGAAATTGTCCAGCAGCATCCGGGTGAGGTGGCCCACGGCGAGGGCTTCGTCTACTTCGGCGCGGTTCCGAACTTCCACCTCGATGGGCAGATTCCGACCCGTATCGGCCAGATACTGCACGGCCAACGTAACGGCTTTGGTTACACTCCCTGCATAATCGACGTGGTTGTCTTTGATCAAAATCATGTCATACAGCCCAAATCGGTGGTTTACGCCGCCGCCAATTTTCACGGCCATCTTCTCGCAGATCCGAAAGTTGGGGGTGGTCTTGCGGGTGTCGAGCAGCTTACAGCGGGTGCCTTCCAGGATGTTCATCATCTGCCGGGTTTGGGTGGCAATGCCGCTCATCCGTTGCATACAGTTCAGCACGAGCCGCTCGGCGGTCAGGATGTTTCGGGCGTTGCCAGCCACGGTCAGGACAATGTCGCCAGGCTTCATGACGGCCCCGTCCTGCATCAGCACATCGACTTGGAAGGTGGGGTCTACTTCGGTAAAAATGGCCTGCGCCACCGCAACGCCGGCCAGAATCCCGGCTTCTTTCACCAGCAACCGGGCGCGTTTCTGCGCGTCGGCAGGGATGGTACTGAGCGAGGTATGATCACCGTCGCCAACGTCTTCGGCCAATGCCGACTGGATAAATTCGTGTAGCGTCATAAAGGGGAATACCAATGGCTACACTTTATACGTCCAGCCAAACTCGTCGGCGATTTTGCCGGTGCGGAGGTCGGTCATGTATTCTTTGGCACGAACCGCGAAAGAATCAGTGGGGGCACGTTCGGGCAGCATATAATCGGTACCGTTGTAGCCAATCACCTGAAACGGCGACACCACCACGGCAGTACCCGCGCCGAATGCCTCGGTCAAACGACCGTTCCCAATGCCGTCGATGACTTCGGTGATCGACACATTCCGTTCTTCAACAGCGATACCCCAGCTACGCGCAATCTGCAACACACTGTCACGGGTGACGCCCTTCAGGATCGAGTCTGACGGTGCGGGGGTAACTAGTTTCCCGTCGATGATAAACATCACGTTCATCGTGCCCGACTCTTCAATGTACTGGTGTTCAGTGGCGTCGGTCCAGATAAGCTGGTCATAACCAGCCTGTTGTGCCAGCATTGTGGGGTACATCGAACCGGCATAGTTGCCCGCGCATTTGGCATAGCCCACGCCACCCGGTGCCGACCGGATGTACTCCATCTCCACTTTCACTTTCAGCGGCTTGCTGTAATAAACGCCCACCGGACACGTGAAAATGCAGAAGCGGTACGTCCTCGACGGAGCCACGCCCAAAAACACATCCGTGGCAAACATATACGGGCGAATGTAGAGCGAACTGCCGGGCTGATCGGGCACCCAATCCGCATCGGTGCGGAGTAACGCTTCAAGACCGCCCATGAACACATCTTCGGGAATCGTAGCCATGCACATCCGCCTGGCCGATTCGTTCATCCGCGCCCAGTTGTCGAGTGGGCGGAACATAAGCACTTCGCCTTCGTCGTTTTTATACGCTTTCATCCCCTCAAAAATCGACTGACCGTAGTGCAGCGACGAGAGGGCCGGATTGAACGCGAAATCGCCGAATGGCACCACGCGCAGGTCGGTCCACTGACCGTCTACATAGTCGGCCACGAACATATGGTCGGCAAAGTGCTTACCGAACGGGAGGTTATTGAAATCAACTTCCTTGATGCGGCTCTGCGGAACCTTCTGCATCTCAATCTGGAGCAAGTCAGTCGTCATGGGAAAGGAAGTCGTAAATCCCTAAGTCGCAGGTCGTAAGTGGCAGGCATGAAAATATGACTTGTGCGTGAGCCACTTACGACCTACGACTTACTGACTTACGGCTGTTTTGTTATTTAGTTGCTTTGACAACAAATGTAAAGAAAAGGCGGCTCTGTACCAGACCGTTAACCACAAACTAAACAATTTCTGTGCCCGGATGGCTAAAAGAGGCTTGCCGTCGTTTTATTCTGTACCCAAGTGACTGCCTGTACGAATGAAAACGACTGACCAATTTTTAGCCTATCTGCTGCTTCGCCTCACCATGGGCATCTGTTTCATCTTCCACGCTATTCCGCGCTTCTTCAGCGGAGCGGGGACTTTTCGGGACAAGATGGTTGCCGATTTTGCCAAAACTCCTATTCCCGCACCGCTGGTTTATGTCTTTGGCACGGCGCTAAGCTATATCGAACTGATTATTGGCATCCTGCTCACCATCGGCCTGTCCACCCGCTATACGCTGGTGGCGGCTATGTTGCTCATGATGTCATTTATCGTAGGTATGTCGTTCCAGCAGAAGTGGGACGTGGTGGGCACACAACTCCTCTATTCCGTTATCTTTTTCGTCCTCGTCTGGACCCAACAGGCCAATCTCTATTCCGTAGACCGTACTATGCTGGGCAGGGAGTGACTGTCTAACGGAGCGATTTGCTCCGCTTGGCTCACGCAAACTAACGGAGCAAATCGCTCCGTTAGACACTAAATGCGCGGTTCCCAACTCACCTCTTCGGCGTCCAGTTCCAGGGCCATTTTGCGGCTGAGGACGAATAGGTAGTCAGAGAGGCGATTTAAATACTTGATAACCAGTGCATCAACGGCTGAATGTTCGTTGAGGTCGATGGTCAGGCGTTCGGCACGGCGGCAAACGGTGCGGGCCAAATGGGCGAATGACACTGACTGATGGCCACCTGGCAATACGAATTTGCGGAGTTCGGGCAGGACCTCGTCCATCTCATCCATTGCGTTTTCCAGCCGAACAATATCGCCCTCAATAATGGCAGGCATGGCTTGCCGGGGGGCTTTGTCGGGGTCTGTAGCCAGTTCGGCACCCGCCGTAAAGAGCCGGTCCTGAATCTCTTTCAGCAACACGCGGCGGTTTGCATTCACGGGCTGATCGCGCAATAGACCCACCCACGAGTTCAATTCGTCCACAGTGCCGTAGGTATCGATGCGCAGATCGGCTTTGCTCACACGACGACCGCCAATGAGCGACGTTTGCCCGGCATCGCCGGTGCGGGTATATATTTTCATGTTGATGGGGCTACCTTTGTCCTCTTATTCAACTTGTAAACCGTAGCTATGCGCGCTGGTTCATTTTTTGTCCGCACCTGGCGGATTTTGTCCATTTTGGGCTTCGTTGGGTCGCTGTACAGTAATTATATTTCGTTTCCTGCTGACGTGGCTATTCGGTTCAACAGTATTGGTCAGGCAGTACAGTATGTGGGCCGCGAAACAATTTTCTACACCAGTATCGGCATCTTTTTGCTGGTTTATATCCTGACAAATGCCGTTGTGCGGTTGTTTCCAAAGCTCCCCGCCGAGCGTATTCCCAACCCAAGCCCTGAGAAATGGCAAGGCTTTCGTCAGGAGCTGGTAGCCGTTTATGTGAACTGGTTTTATGCCCTTTCCGCCGCGTTCAACACCATTCTAGGCCTGGGCCTCATGGTGCTTTCGTTCCTGAATCGCAGCGACCTTACCAACGTTGGCCCGTCTGAATACACCTGGCTGCTGCCCGTGAGTACCGCTATTCTGGCCGTTGTCGTCGTGTCATTGCCCATCCGGCTACTGCTGAAACCCCCGGTCGAATATGTCCCCTGAATTACCCCTGGACCAGTTTCAGTATGATTTACCCGACGAACGGATTGCCCGGTTTCCGCTGTCCCAACGCGACCAGTCGAAACTGCTGGTGTATCGGCAGGGGCAAATTAGCCACCACACCTTTCGTGAACTACCCGACCTGTTGCCTGCTGATAGCTTTCTGATTTTCAACCAGACGAAAGTCATACCCGCGAGGCTGATCTTCACCCGTGCCACGGGGGCTGTCATCGAACTGTTCCTGTTAAATCCCGCCGATGTTGACGGGAAACCGCGCCTGATTGCCGAAGCCATGCTGGACAAAGGCAGCGCTGTCTGGCAGTGCATGATTGGCAACCGTAAACGCTGGAAAGAAGGCGAAACCCTGGTGTTGGCTCTGAATGACACTATCCTGATTGCCGAATGGGCCAACCCCGACCAAAACGAAGTCCGTTTCGACTGGCAACCCGCCGACCAGACTTTTGCCGAGGTGATACAACAGGCTGGACAAATGCCCCTGCCGCCCTACCTCAAACGCGACGCCCTTCCCGCCGACCGGCAGACCTACCAGACCGTGTATGCCAAACAGGAGGGAGCCGTCGCTGCCCCCACCGCCGGGTTGCATTTCACGAAAGAAATCTTCGCCGAACTGGCCAACCGCAACATCGGCCACGACGCGCTTACCCTCCACGTAGGCGCGGGCACGTTCCAGCCCATCAAAACCGACGACGTCCGGGCGCACACGATGCACGCCGAACAGGTAATTTATACCCAGGCGAACCTAACGCAAATCCTCGCTCATATCGACCATATTTTGCCCGTCGGCACCACATCGATGCGATCCCTCGAAAGCCTGTATTGGTTTGGCGTACGATTACTGCGGAACGAGGAGAACCCGTTTTGGCTGAATCAGGAGTACGCCTATAACGTACCTGCTGATGAACGTCCCCCGGCTATGGAGGCTATCCAGGCCGTGCTGACGTATTTACAGATAAATAATTTGGCTAGCCTGACGGCTCATACGGCTATCTACATAACGCCCGGCTATCAGATGAAACTGTGTCGGGGTATCGTTACCAATTTTCATCAGCCGGGTTCCACGCTCATCGTGCTCATTTCGGCACTGGTCGGACCCCAATGGCGTACTGTATATATGGAAGCCCTCGAAAAAGGCTACCGCTTTCTCAGCTACGGCGACTCGTCGCTATTACTACCACAGTAAATGAGTGAACGGGTAACGGTTCGGCGTTCGTCAATCTGTTACTCATTCGCTCAATGATCCCTTATGAACTTCATTGACGAACTCCGCTGGCGGGGCATGCTCAACGACATGACGCCCGGCACCGAAGAGCAGCTAACCAAAGAAATGACCGCTGGGTACATTGGCTTTGACCCCACGGCTGCCTCGTTGCACATCGGCAATCTCGCCACCATCATGTTGCTGGTTCATTTTCAGCGGGCGGGCCATAAACCGTTTGCCCTTGTGGGCGGAGCCACCGGCATGATCGGCGACCCATCGGGCAAAGCTGCCGAGCGTGATTTTTTGTCGGAAGACATCCTGCGGTATAATCAGGACGGCATCCGGACGCAACTGGCCCGGTTTCTGGTTTTCGACGAAAGCCCAAACTCTGCCGAAATGGTCAATAATTACGACTGGTTCAAAGAGATTTCGTTTCTCGGTTTCCTCCGCGAAGCCGGGAAACACCTGACCGTAAATTATATGATGGCCAAAGATTCGGTCAAGAACCGCCTCGAAACGGGCATCTCCTTCACCGAGTTCTCTTACCAGCTATTACAGGGTTACGATTTCTATCATCTCTACAAGCACCGGGGCGTTCGCCTACAAATGGGTGGCTCCGACCAGTGGGGCAACATCACCACCGGGACCGAATTGATCCGCCGAAAAGAGGAGAGAGGTATTGACGGCGAAAATGACCGCGCTTTTGCACTTACAACACCCCTCGTCACCAAAGCTGATGGCACCAAATTCGGAAAATCAGAATCCGGCAACGTCTGGCTCGATTCGGCTCTCACGTCACCCTACCAGTTTTACCAATTCTGGCTTAACGCTACCGATAGTGACTGTGCCCGACTTATCCGGGTATTTACGCTACTGGATCAACCCACGGTTGAACGTCTTGAGGCCCAACATACCGAAGCGCCTCACCTGCGGATATTGCAAAAGGCCATTGCCCAGGATGTCACAACCCGTGTGCATGGTCAAGCTGGGTACAACCTGGCTATAAAGGCTTCTGAAGTCCTTTTTGGGAAAGCCACCATCGATACGCTCCGGTTAATTGCCATTGATGAGTTCGATGTTATTTTCGATGGTGTACCCCAAACAGCTATCGGCGCTGATGAATTAGCGGCCTGCAAAGACATTACTGACTTATTATCGGTGGCTTCCAGAGGAGAAGTCTATGGGTCTAAGGGCGAAGCCAGGCGGGCAATTAGCCAAAGTGCGGTGAGTTTAAATAAAGTGAAAGTAGCAGACCCGGCTGCTTCCGCTGATGTTGAGTGGCTTCAGGACCGCTTTCTACTCGTTTCAAAAGGCAAGAAGAATCACCTGCTGAAAAAAGTTTGAAAAAATGTCGAGAGCTAAATAGCTGACAGAAAGTGGCTAACGAACCGACCCTGACTTTGTTAACCACTTTCTTTTAAGTGTTCCTTGACACGGTGTGTGTAAAGGCCT
Source organism: Cytophagales bacterium (assembly GCA_038230755.1). GTDB lineage: Bacteria > Bacteroidota > Bacteroidia > Cytophagales > Spirosomataceae > Fibrella. The sequence continues at coordinate 12,325 of JBBRMP010000170.1, forward strand.
ACTTTTGCACTCCCAATCAACGGAAACAGCATTAGGCTTCGGCCTGGAAGCTGGCTCTGAAAGGGGGGAAGGGCGGTCAGCAGCCCGGCAGAGTACAAAAAATAAATATCGCCAAAAACTTGACA
>JBBRMP010000171.1:0-12272 GCA_038230755.1 Cytophagales bacterium
CCTTCCCCTCCTTGAGCAAGCGCAGGAAGCGGACATAGTCGCGGAATTGAGCGTCGGCCTGCTGTTTTTCAAGCAATTGTAATACTGATAGGTCTTCAGTGATCAGGACGGAGTAGTTCATCAATCAAAGATACGACATGATGATTCTGAAGTAGTATTACTATTTATAGCGAAGAACGATGCGGAAGTAGGCCATGGTGTCCGAAGTTCTTCTTCCCTTTCCATAATAACAATAGTGATCGGTAATAATAGGGCGTACCACACTCCTAGGCGTACTCCAAATGAAGTTGGGCAGCTTTTTCCACACTATATTCCGCAAAGAACCACCCCCGCCAGGGAATCAGTTGGCGAAGCGGAGGCGGTTTGATTCAGGTGATTGGTTGGTGGCCCCTAAACAGTGAATCAGCGTTAAATCTCGTTACCTGGCCGCATCCAACAAGGTCGTGCATGGCGTATATGAGTACATTCGGTTTTTCTTCCCGATTTATACTCAATGACGTCAGTCTACGCGCTTTTATCCTCCCGCTCACGTCCGTTTCTGTTCATCTTCACCGCGTCGTCGTCGGTAGTCTGGGCACAGGTAACGACCGGCTCCATTGAAGGCATTGTTCTCGACGACCATCAGCACTCCATCCCCGGCGCTACGGTGCGCGTGACCTATGGCCCAACCGGCGCACAGCAGGGCACCACCACCTTTGCCGACGGGCATTTTGTGCTGGCCAACCTCCGCCCCGGCGGACCCTACGCGGTACGTATTTCTGCCGTCGGTTTTGAGGATGTGCAATTCCCCGGTTTGTCAGTTCAGTTGGGCGGAGCCACCCGCCAGAACGTACTACTACACCAGCAAACACTTGACTTGCAAGCTGTTATCGTTACCAGTGGTCGCAACGATGCGCTGTCGAACGAAAAAAACGGGCAGAGTGTCAACCTTACGGCCAACACCATTCGGAATACGCCCACGCTGAACCGTAGCCTACAGGATGCCACGCGGCTAATTTCGCAGGGAAACCTCGGCTCGTTTGGCGGCAGCAACTGCCACTTCAACAACCTGAGCATCGACGGCGTGGCCACCAACGATCTACTCGGTTTTCAGGAACCGGCCAGCGGGGCGGCGGGGTCGGTGGCGTCGGGTACGCCGGGGGCCCTGGCCGGTACGCAGCCCATCTCGCTCGATGCCGTCGATGAGGTGTTGGTCATTATCTCGCCGTTCGATGTCACGCTGGATAATTTTACGGGAGCCAACATCAACGCCATCACCAAAAGCGGCACCAACACGCTGTCGGGCAGTGCCTATGCGTTTGGCCGCAATCAGGCGCTCAAGGGCTATAGCGCCGACGAAGCCCGCACGGCCATTCCCACCTACTACGACGCGCAGGCGGGGTTCAGCCTGGGCGGACCGATCATCAAAAACAAGCTGTTTTATTTTGCCAGCTACGAACGGTCGCAGCGCGAAGAACCCGTGCTGAACGCCCCCGGCAACCCCGGCGTGAACATTCCCGTGGCCCTGGTGCAGCAAATTGCCGACACCCTCAAAGCCCGCTACCACTACGACCCCGGCACGTTTGGCAAAACCAACATCCTGCGCAGCAGCGACAAATTCCTGCTCAAACTCGACTACATCATCTCTGACAAACACCAGCTTTCGCTGCGCAACAACTACGTGGCCGGTTTTGCCGACAACCTGGAACGGACGCCCAATTTTTTCAACTGCGGCAATCAGGGCTACCGTCACACCAGCCGTACCAACAGTCTGGTACTGGAACTGAAAAGCCAGTTTTCGTCCCGCGTGTCCAACAAGCGGATTGTGGGGCTGAACACCATCAAAGACGCCCGGACGTTTGACGGGGCGGTGTTTCCTCACCTCGAAATTACCTACAACATGGCCAACACCATCTTTGTCGGCACCTACCGCAAAGCGTCTATCTATGACCTGATTATCAACACGTTGCAACTTACCGACAACCTCAGCATCTACAAAAACAAGCATACGCTGACGCTGGGCACCAACAACGAAATCAACTACATCGACTACGATTTTCTGAGTGCCTGGAATGGGCGCTGGCAGTACGGTTCGCCCGCCAATTTTTTCGCCAATAAGCCCAGCCGGGTGCGGGGTATCGACAACGTGGTCAACAACGGTTATGACCTGAACAAAAACACCCCCTCGGCCAATTTCCGGATCATGCTCCTGAGCGCCTACGCGCAGGACGACTACCAGATTTCGCCCAGCCTGACGGTGCAGGCGGGTTTGTGGGTCGATATGCAGGTACATCCCGACCCCACGCCGCTGGATGCCAACCTGGCCAAATCGCCGCAGTTGTCGGGCTACAAAAACCAGTTTGGCGGGGTGCCACAACTGAACCCGCGCGTGGGGTTCAACTACCGGCTGGGCAACCGGGTGCAGTTACGCGGTGGCACGGGCCTGTTTACGGGCCGGATTCCATTTGTCTGGTACGCCTGTTCGCACTTCCAGTCGGGCAGTCTTTACCGCAACATCGACCTGAAACCAACGGGGGTGCTGCCGCTCACCAGCGACCTGGCCAGTCTGCAATCGGTGCAGCCGGGTTTGTCGGAGGTGAGCTTGGTGGATAACGGGTTCAAAATGCCCCGCGATTATAAAACGAACCTGGGTGTAGACATTAAACTACCTCATAATCTGTCGGTTACGCTGGAAGGCGTTTATTCCACCGTGATCGACAATGTACTGTTCCAGTCGATCAATTTCAAGGATTCCGTGGGGCATTTCAGCGGGGCCGACAGCCGGTCCTACTTTCTGGCAACGGGCAATGCGGCCAAAATCAACCCGGCGTTTACGAACGTATTTCTGCTGAAAAACACTCACCAGGGCTACAGTTATAACCTGACCTTATCGGTGCGGAAACAGGTGCGCAACAAGCTCGACGCGATGGCCAGCTACACCTACGGCGAAAGCAAAGACATTGCTGCCGGGATGCGTAACTCGCTGGCGGCCAACCATGAATGGAACCAGTCGCTGGTAGCCAACAGCCCGTCCCTAGCCCATTCCAACTTCGACCTGCGGCACAAACTGGCGGCCTATTTCTCCCACCAGTTTGCCCTGACGCGGGCCGTGGGCGGGTCGTTTGGGCTGGTGTACACGGCGCGGTCAGGCAGCCCATTTTCGTTTGTGTATGAAGGCGACGTAAACCGCGACGGCTCGGCCAAAAACGACTTGCTGTTCGTGCCCGCCACTCAGTCGCAGATTGTGTTGCAGGATTACCGCGACGCGGCGAATCAACTTGTTACGGCGCAACAGCAGTGGACACAACTCGACGCCTATATCAATAACGATGCGTACCTGAGCAACCACCGGGGCCAATATGCCGTTCGCAACGAAGCCCGTACCCCCTGGAATCACCAGCTCGACCTGCGGGCGGCGATTTATCTGCTTCGGCAGGCGGGGCAGCGGGTGCATAAGCTGGAACTCACCCTCGACGTGATCAACCTGCTCAACGCGGATTGGGGGCGGCAATATTTCGTGCCCAACGTGCAAAACTCTGGTTATGCGCTACTCGATTTCATCAAAATAGACGGAATAAATCCCGTCGTCAACTTCAAAAATCAGGGCGGTACTCCCTGGCAAATCGACCCGCTCAACTCGCGCTGGCAAGCCCAGGCGGGGGTGCGGTATTCGTTCTAGCCAATCGAAAACAGATCGAATATGCATTAAGGCGATGGACCCTAACCCATTATCATCATGAAAAGAACGCTTAAAATCATCCTTTGGAGCCTGCTCGGCCTCGTCCTGTTGCTGGTTGCAGCGGCTGGCCTCTTCATCTATAAAGTTCAGTACGGCTTCCTCGTGACCTACGAAACCGAGAAGCCGGTGATTGACTTTCCGGCAGGTCAACCTGCCATTCTGGTCTTCTCGAAAACGACAGGCTTCCGGCATGGGGAGTCCATTGAGGCGTCGAAGACAGTCTTCTCCCAAATGGCTCGGCGGAATCACTGGTTCGTCTACGAAACGGAAGATGGCGGCGTGTTCAACCCTGAACAACTTCGCCAATTCAAGGCGGTTATTTTCAACAACTCTACGGGTCCGGTCCTGAACGAGGAGCAAGAAAAAGCCCTTCAACAGTACGTAGAAGATGGCGGCGCGTTACTGGGTATTCACGGGGCCGGTGACGGTTCGCACCGCTGGCCGTGGTACGAGACCAATTTGCTGGGCACTCGCTTTTCGCACCATCCGCTCAACCCGCAATTCCAGAAAGCCGACGTGCATATCGAGACCAACGTGGATACGACCCTGACCAAAAACGTATCTACTTCGTGGGCGCACGAAGACGAATGGTATGTCTTCCTGAGCCAACCCAAAGACATGCACATCGTCTCGTATATCAACGGCGACAAGATCATTCCTAACGGTAACATGCTGTGGATCAAGGACAAAAATTTCGGCATGGGCAGCTACCATCCCGTTGCCTGGTATCGGTCGGTGGGCAAGGGCAAAACCATTTATACGTCGATGGGCCATTCTGCCGCCGTTTGGCAGAATACCAATTTTGTTCGGCTGGTAGAGAATGCCCTTTGCTGGACGATGAAATAGACCCAAATTTTCAATCAAGTCATGGGTTATATGAACCGGCGTATTGCTGACACCGGCTGGCTTCGCGCTATACCCCTTCGGCTTATCTGGGCAGCACCGTCACAATGACCCGTTTATAGCGGGTTAGTCCTGGCGTTCCCTTGTCGGTCACTTTCAGGATAAAATGGACGGTCTGGGCACTATCTACATCCGGGGCTTTGAGGTCGGGTAGGGTGGCGATGTTTTCGGTACTAATCGGGATCACTTTTTTCGATGTACCTGCTTCCAGATATTGAAACCACTGGTAACTCAACCCATCGCCATCGGGGTCGGTAGACGTGCTGCCATCCAGTGAAAAGGTATCACCCGATTTTACGGCAAACTGTTCGGGCATGGCCAGCCGGGCAATGGGCGGGTGATTAGCTTGTTTATAACTTGCTGTACACCAAGTCATTCTGGCCGAAAAATCGTTCTGAAATGCCTCGCGCCATCGCCAGAGTGTCACGTGGTTGTTTTTGTAGGTAATGCTATCTGGTATGATAGATCGTCCCCATTTAGCCTGTACGCGTGGGGTAAATTCATCCTGCGCATCCGTCCAAAAGGGCCTTGTCTCCTCCTCCAGCGGTACAATCCAGGTTTTCTTTGGATCAAATGGAGGTTTATAAAGTTCATAGCGGCCACCCCAGCCGCCCCAGTTGGGGTGTTCGGGGTCACCAAGTCCGTTCGGAATCAGCGTAAGCCACGACGGCGTGTCGCCTTCCATCCCATACGCCACGTCGGGATAAAGCGCCCCCAATGGCCCGTGGCCCTGCTGAATGTACTCTGCCAGCCAGGTATTGCTCACTACGTCGTTGTTAGCGCCTTTTTGCGGCCCGGCAATGGCACTCCAGGTGGCATCCTGATACACTCCCGGACTGACGATGTAGAACAGTTCGGGGAAGTTTTTCCGTATCCAGGTACCGGTGTTATCCTGGTCTGCAATCGTGTAGACGCGCAGTTTGCCAATCATCCGCCGGACTTCTGCTTCGGGTTTGGTGGCTCGTAGTGTCCAGAGTGCCTGCGCCAGTGTGTTGGCCCCGCCCCAAACCGCTACCCACAACGGGCGACGGTCTGGTTGCGCCAGCCGACTGATTAGCCAGTTTGACCCTTCGGAATCTTTGCCTTTCCCCACGCCATCCATGCCATACACGGGCAGGCCTTTTTTAACCAAACTCATCAGGGTTGGAGCCGATGGAAAGCCCGGTTCATGGTTCAACAAGTTGGGCTGCACGAGGGCATAACCCGCAATGACTTTTTTGATGAGTTCGGGCCGGGCGTGTTCTTTTTGATGAATAGATGTCGAAGCGATAAGCCCTTCCAGGTCAATTTGGTTGGCATATAACAGCAACCGAATCATGGACTGAAAGTCGTCAGGCTCGTTGCCGATGTCGGTAATCACAACCAGCCGGTGTTTGGTAGTCGGTTGTGCCAATGTGGAAGCGGTCGCAAACAGCAGGACGCCGACTGCATATAACACCCATACGGCTTTGTTCAAATTGGTTTTCATTCCCCTTCGTTGTTTAAACCTGTTTGTAGCTACCTACCACCTGCACCCGGATCATGTTCTGAATCCGGGTATATGGCATCTTTGCATTGCCTTCCCGCTGAGAAATGACACGCAAGATGGTGAAGTACGTGCCAGATTTAGTAAAGCTATGGGTTGTTTTTACCGTGACGCGGGAACCGTTTTTATCGGCGCACGTAAACTTCCCTACTATCGGAAACATCCCCGCTCCCACAAAGACGACAACAGAAGCATCCTGCCCTTGAACGTCCCCTTTGGCAACACGCCCGAAGCCCCTCTGGTGAAGAGTGGGCCTACCAGTCAACCCTGAGAAACTGGGCGACGACCGTCGCAATCAAAAAAAACGGCATAAGCAACGGCGTTGCCCCTTGTGTGAGGAATAGATGCTGCACCCGCGTAGGCAGATTCGTTAGCTGCCGTTGTCGAAAAGTAGCTGACCCACAGGAGTACGGCCTGGTGTCGCTGTTGCACCCAGACTGGATAAGTGCCAATTTGAGTCAGGTTCGACGGTAGCTTTACACACGAAAGACGCTGGTTCAGCCCACCCTTACGCTATGTCATTACTCATTACCATGCTGGGTATCGTTGCCCTTGTGCTGCTGATATCGTATGTACGACTGCCTGCTTTTCTGGCTTTTTTGCTGGTCGCGCTGGGCGTGGGGTTGGCGCTGGGAATGTCCCCGCTGGCCATTGTCGATTCTATACAAAAAGGCATTGGCAGTACGTTGGGGTCTATTCTGGGCATTATTACGCTGGGGGCCATGCTGGGGAAACTGGTGGCGCAAAGCGGTGCTGCCCAACGGATTGCTACCACGCTGATCGGGCTGTCCGGCACGCGCAACATCCGGTGGGCGTTTATGCTGACGGGGTTCATCGTCGGGTTGCCGCTGTTTTATTCGGTGGGCTTTTTGTTACTAGCCCCCCTGGTGATCACCGTGGCGCAGCGCTACAAACTCTCGGCGGTCTATGTGGGCATACCCATGCTGGCGTCGCTGTCAGTTACGCAGGGGTATTTGCCGCCGCACCCGGCTCCGCTGGCTATTTTGAAACAGTTCAACGCCGATATGGGTCTGACGCTATTCTATGGCATCCTCGTGGCCATACCCGCCATTCTCGTGTCCGGCATTCTGTTTGGATCGACGCTGAAACGATACACTACGCAGCCCAATCAGGCGCTGATTGCCCCCGACTTAACCGACGAGCAGATGCCCTCGGCGGGGGTGAGTTTCCTGACGGTATTGCTCCCTATTTTGCTCATTAGCCTGAGCACGTTACTAAGTCCTTATCTGCCCGACGGTTCCGTAGCCCGACAAACGATTTTATTCCTGGGCGAACCTGTGGTGAGTATGCTATTATCGGTATTGGTTGCGATTTATACGCTTGGTATTCAACGTAGTACGACAATGGGAAACGTTGGAAATCTGCTGGCGGAGTCGGTGAAAGAGGTGGCCATGCTCTTTCTGATTTTCGGTGGGGCGGGTGCCTTGAAACAAGTACTGACCGATGCCGGGGTGAGCCAATCCATTGCCGACCTCATGCAAGGCTCGTCGCTGCATCCGTATGTCATCGGGTGGAGCATTGCGGCCATCATCCGGGTGTGCGTGGGGTCATCGACCGTGTCGGGGATTACGACGGCGGGGATTATGTTGCCCTTGTTAAAATCGTCGGGTGTTGAGCCAAATTTGATGGTGCTGAGCATTGGGGCGGGGAGCATGATGTTTTCGCACGTCAACGATACGGGCTTCTGGCTTTTTCGGGAATACTTTCAGTTATCAATGGCCGATACGCTCAAAACCTGGTCAGTGATGGAGACGCTGGTATCCGTCTGCGGCCTCGCCGGGGTGATGGCGTTGAGTTTATGGATTGTGTAGAAATGGCTATGAACTGTCTTTTACAAAAAACTTACTAATCAATTACCGATGTAAGGCAGAGTATTTACCACGTTCATTTTGAGGCCCTTACAGCGCTATACTTGGCTATTAATTACTTGACATAGGCTAACTTTCTCCCTGTCAACTTATAGTAACAACCATGCTAACCAAGCGCCCGCTTCCCCTAGTCGATTTTTTAGCCAACCTGCAAACGTTTGATCTTATTCTGATGCAAGGCATTCTGTCTACGAGTCAGGAAGCCGAAGCACTAACCAGCAGCCAATGGTCGCACGTGGGCATGGTTGTCGTGGCCGGTGATCTGGCAATCCCTGACGTTGATCCACAGACACGCTTGCTCTGGGAAGCCAACACGCCCGATAACGTGGAGGATGTGATCCTGAAAACGCCCAAGTTGGGTCCTCAGCTTACACGGGTAACGGACCGGATAGCCAATAATTTTGCTGTACAATTCGATGGCTCTTTCGCAACCCGGAAGTTTATGCACCCCCGCTCAAAAGTGATGTTCACCGCGCTGAAATCAGTGATTCAATTGCTCCATCCGGCAAGTTTACCCAGTTCAAACGGCGATAACAGCCAGGGCCTGCTGATGAGCTTTTTGGCCGGTCGGTTTCAAAACGTGTCTGTCTTCCCCGGTACGTACTTCTGTAGTCAGCTCGTAGCCACGACGTATATGTCGCTCGGTCTGATGACCAAACAGTATGTCGATAGTAGTTATGCGCCCGTCGATTTTACTCAGGCACTCGACGTACCGCTGCTCAAGGGAGCCTGGCTAGGAATAGAGGTGCTACTCGACACCAAGACCATACCACCGCTCCCACCTAAGCCTACAGGTTCAAACTAGTTGCATAACCATGAGCTTCTTTCTGCTCAGTTCGTTCTCGTTGATGGCCCTTGTCATGATGATGACGGCAGCGCTGTTTGTTTTTGGCCTGTGGCGCTCGAAGGGGATATCAGATTACAAGCGCTGGTTAATCGTCAATCTGCTGGCGCTGCTTTTCTGGCATGGCATGGGCTTCTTTAGCGGCGGGCTTCATCCTGATTTCAGAGAACTGACCTATCGGTATACCAATACCCTGTTTAACCTGGGGCTAATAACATCAGGCATTAGTTTTGTCCAGCTCGCTTACCTGTTTCCTATCAGAGTATTCGAGCGGGAACGCCAGTGGGTACGCTACATCTCTTTCGCCATTGGGGCTGTTTATCTAGGCAGTGTTGGCTGGTTTCACTTTATTCAGGATCAGACAGGCCTCTCATCGGTCACCTACGGGCCGTTTGTCAATACGCTGGCGGGCCTTTTTTCAATCATAAATTTGGTATGGGTGCTGCTTGTGCTGCTGCGGAAAAGTGTCTATTTCAGACGAAATAATATGGCCTCAGACGCGCCTGTTTTATTACTGGCAATGAGTTCATTTTGCCTGCTGGTTATTTCTTTTTTGGTGATCTACCCCGGCGCATCGCATACGTGGGTCATGCTGACCTATTCCGTTGGATTTTGGTTGCTGATGCAGATAAATATGATCGTTTATACGCTCTACTCCACGTTTCCTATCCGGTTTCGGGATAAACTGGTTGGGTTTACGTTCGCCAGTGTCATGTGTATTTTGTCGCTTATTATCATGGTGGTGGTTCCCTTCACTACCAATTCAATAGCCCCGGCAAATATTGCCCAGCGCCTACTCGACCAGCCCATCCTGGTCCGGCTGCTTTGGGTGGCGCTTGGGTCGGCTACCTTCGTGCTGATCCTGTTTCCGATTATTCTGAAAGTAAGCTTTATGCAACCCCTGCACCGGTTGATGATAGGCATTCAGCAGGCCGATCAGGGTGATTTATCTGTGCAGGTGGTTCCTGATATGCTGGACGAGATAGGCATTGTAACCCAGCATTTCAATCGTATGGCTCAATCCCTGAATCAGTCTAAAGATGAACTGATACAACATGCCGAAACGCTTGAACAACGGGTGAACGAACGTACCGGCCAACTCAACCAGTCGCTGCATGTACTCAGGGCAACGCAGGCTCAACTCATTCAGCAGGAGAAGCTGGCGAGCCTGGGGGAGCTAACGGCGGGCATTGCCCACGAGATTCAGAACCCGCTCAACTTCGTTACCAATTTCTCAGAAGTCAGCCTAGAGCTGATCGACGAGCTTAGGTGTGAGGTTGGTGCAGGAAATATGAACGACATCTTGGCCATTGCGAATGACCTAAGCCAGAACCTCCACAGAATCACTCAGCACGGTGAACGAGCCGCAGCCATTGTGAATGGGATGCTGGAGCATAGCCGCAACTATTCCGGAAAAAAACAACCCACTGACTTAAATGACCTGATTGGAGCGCAGCTACAGCTATTCTATCAGCGCACACAGGCCAAAGACACTACGTTCTCTTGTGAACGCTTATTAAACCTGGACTCGGCGGTAGGTATGGTTGACATTGCTCCGCAAGAAATTAGCCGGGTCTTGCTGAATATGTTTACGAATGCGTTTTATGCGATGCGGGAGAAGCACAAACTGGTCGTTTCCGGCTTCTCACAGGTTGCGGAAGCGGTCTACAGCCCAACGTTGACCGTGAGCACAAAACGCCTCGACACGACCATTGAGATTCGTATTCATGACAACGGAACGGGTATACAGAACACACTGAAAGAAAAAGTTTTTCAACCGTTTTTCACGACAAAACCCACTGGTAAAGGTGTAGGACTGGGCCTGTCACTCAGCTACGATATTATCACGAAAGGGCACGGTGGATCACTGCGTGTTATTAGTGAAGCCGATATGTTCACTGAATTTATCATGAGCCTGCCTGAATCGACAAAGTCGATGGGTTGGTGATGGTTTAGAACCAGTCCCCCTGCATCTCCAGCGTGACCCGATCCGCAGATTGGAGGCGGTGAGCCAACGAGATCGTTTTCGGCAGTTCATATTCGTAGAAGTAGCGGGCGGCCATGATTTTGCCGTGGTAGAATGCCGCGTCGTCGCCGTGGGCAGTGGGGAGGGCAATTTGGGCTACGGTAGCCTGCCGGAGCCATTGCCACGACAAAGTAACAATCCCGAACAGCTCCAGGTAGAGCGTAGCATCGGCGAGGAAGGCGTTCGGATCAGCGGCAAGGCCAAGGAGGTGAGTTGTGACGTGGGTGAGGCGGCTGATGGCCTCTCCCAGTTGGTTTGCCAGTGGGGTCAGTTCGGGATGAATCGTGGCCTCAGCAATGGCTTTCTGCATCTCGCCAAAAAGGAGTTGAACGCCTTTTCCGCCGTGCTGGGTCACTTTTCGGCCCAACAGATCCAGTCCATGAATACCCGTGGTACCCTCGTGGATGGGGTGAATGCGGGCTTCGCGGTAAAACTGTTCGACGGGAAAATCGGTCGTATAGCCTGCGCCGCCCAGAATCTGCACCGCTGCACTCGTGGTGAGGCAGCCCATTTCTGACGGGTATGATTTAGCAATGGGCGTGAGCAGATCCAGCAGCAGGGATGCGCTCTGGGCCGCTTCGCCCTCACCGGCGTGGGCCACATCGGCGTAGTAGCTGCACTGCAACAACAGGCCCAACGACCCTTCCAGCACCGATTTCTGGAACAGCAACATGCGGCGCACGTCGGCATGGCGGATAATGGGCACCTGCGGACTTCCCGGCACTTTCTCGGCCACGGGGCGACCCTGAGGCCGTTCGCGGGCGTACTGAAGCGAAGCATAGTAGGCGGCAGTACCGATAGAAACGGCGTTCATGCCCACGCCCACGCGGGCCTCGTTCATCATCTGAAACATGTAGCGCAGTCCCTGATGCGGTTCGCCCACGAGGTAGCCCACGGCCCCCTCGCCAGAGCCAACCATGAGGTGGGCAATGGGTGCCCCTTTGTAGCCCATTTTGTGGTAAACCCCCGCTGTTTGTACTTCATTATCAACCAGTTCACTTCCGGCCTGCCGCTTCTGTGGTACGGCAAACAGCGAGATACCCTTTGCTCCGGCGGGACCACCTTTGATCTTGGCCAGCATGAGGTGTATCACGTTTTCGCAGGCATCGTGGTCACCCGCCGAAATATAAATTTTCTGGCCCCGAATCCGGTATTCTCCGTCAATATCCGTCGGTTCGGCGCTGGTCGTAATGTCGGAAAGCGACGACCCGGCATCGGGTTCGGTAAGGGCCATGGTGCCCTGCCACCGCCCGGCATACATCATGGGCGTGAACCGGTCAACGAGTTCCTTCGACCCAAACGACCGCAACAGATTGGCCGCGCCCGACGTCAGAAACGGGAACACGCTCGATGAATAATTGGCCGCG
>JBBRMP010000172.1:0-12264 GCA_038230755.1 Cytophagales bacterium
CTTTCGGACCGAAAGCGGAGCGAGAGTGTATGCGCGTATTTCGGGCTTTATCTCTACGATGCGAAAGAACGGTCGGAACGTGGTTAATGAGTTAGCCAACGTTCTGAGCGGCAGCTTCCAATGGGCTACCTAAACAGTTACGACTTTTCATATAAGGTGATGCTACACGGGTAATGACTCAAAGGTAAATCTGCTGTCTATGCCCCACTATGATATCGGTCAGCGAGGCGCATGACAGTTGCCGGTTTTGGTAAACCATCACATCCCGACCTGATATTCGTCATTGCCTGCCCGTGGAAGGCTAGCGATTTTTGTGGAGACTATCATCTGGTGCTGAAAAATCACCATCAGAGCGTACGTATGATAAACGTAAACCAGCAGCCAGAACGAGACCAATCCATCACCGCCTTATTTGTCGACATCGGGGGCGTTTTGCTCACCAACGGCTGGGGCCATGAGTCCCGGCAACTCGCTGCCGACACCTTCGGCCTGAACCTGACGGAACTGGAATCACGGCACCACCTGACATTCGATACCTACGAGATGGGTAAGCTCAGCCTGAACCACTATCTGAGCCGGGTTGTGTTTTACGAACCCCGGTCGTTTACGCCCGAAACCTTTCAGGAATTTATGTTCGCGCAGTCGAAACCATACCCCGACATGATCGAGTTGATTCGGCAATTGAAAGAAACGTACCGGCTGAAAATAGTGGTGGTGAGCAACGAGGGCCGCGAACTGAATGACCACCGGATTCAAACGTTTCGGCTCAATGAGTTCGTGGACTTTTTTGTCTCGTCGTCCTTCGTTCACCTCCGCAAACCCGACGCCGATATGTTTCGGATGGCCCTCGACATCGCGCAGGTACCAGCCAGTCAGGTGCTTTATATTGACGACCGGCCCATGTTTGTCAGCGTGGCGCAGGGGGTAGGCATTCCGGGCATTTGCCATCTCGATTACGCCACTACCCGCGCGGCACTGGCATCGGCGGGCCTGACAGTACCTGACCTGCCCGCTCATCCATGACTACCCGGAACGAAAGTGTACTGACCATCAACGGGGGATCGTCGAGCATCAAATTCGCGATGTATACCTTCGGTAAACCACCCCGGCGGGTGCTGTCCGGCCACCTCGACCGGATCGGTTCGCCGGGTACGACCCTGACGTTTACGGACCAAACCGCCCCTCAGCCATCCAGTTGCCCGGTCGATGCGGCGGATACAGGATCGGCGGTGAATTTCCTGATCGACTGGCTGGAGAAGCAGCCCGTTTTCGACGACGTTAAAGCCATTGGGCATCGGGTTGTCCACGGTATGGAGCACACGGAACCCGAACGGATTACCCCACAGCTACTGGATGAACTACGGCAGATCAGCGCCTATGATCCCGACCACTTGCCGGGTGAGATCAAGCTGATCGAAGCGTTTCAAACGCGCCATCCAGCCATGCTCCAGATCGCCTGTTTCGATACCGCCTTTCACCACACCATGCCGCGCGTGGCGCAGTTGCTACCCATTCCCCGGCGGTTCGATGCGAAGGGCATCCGGCGCTATGGCTTTCATGGGCTGTCGTATGCGTATTTGCTGGACGAACTTGGCCAGCTTGCCGGGGCCGAAACGGCAAAGGGTCGGCTCATTCTGGCGCACTTGGGCAGTGGCGCGAGTCTGGCCGCCGTTCGTGAGGGGAAAAGCATCGATACGAGCATGGGCTTTACCCCAACCGGCGGGTTGCCGATGAGTACCCGACCGGGCGACCTTGATCCGGGCGTGGCCTGGTACCTGATGCAGTCGGAGCAGTTGACACCGCAGCAATTCAGTCAGCTTATCAACCACGAATCGGGCCTGCTCGGCATCTCGGAAACCAGCTCGGATATGCAGGATCTACTGGCTCGCCAGGCCGACGATAGCCGGGCGGCTGAGGCCGTTGCCCTATTCTGCTACCAAACCAAAAAGTGGATCGGGTCCTTTGCCGCCGCACTGGATGGACTGGACACGCTGGTGTTTTCGGGTGGTATTGGCGAACACGCCCCGGAGATTCGCGCCCGCATTTGCGCCGGGCTCACCTTTCTGGGCATTGCCATCGACGAGCCACGAAATCAAGCCAACGCCGACATCATTTCGACGGATGCGAGCCGGGTCACCGTCCGGGTCATTCCGACGGATGAAGAACGGATGATTGCGCAAACCATTTTCCGACTTATGGCTGGCTAAAGGCTCAAAGGCACTGAATCTCATGGACATAAACGAACTGGCCAAAACCGCCCAGGCCCTGATGGCGGACCACAAAGGCCTGCTGGCGATGGACGAAAGCACGCCCACCTGCAACAAGCGATTTGCCGCCGCCGGCATTCCGCAGACGGTGGAAGCCCGGCGAGCGTATCGGGAGTTACTGATCACGACGCCCCGCCTGGGCGAGTCCATCAGCGGGGCCATTTTGTACGACGAAACCATTCGGCAGCAGACCAAAGCAGGTGTGTCATTTGTCGACACGCTCAAACAGGCCGGTATTATTCCTGGCATAAAAGTTGACCTCGGCGCCAGGCCGCTGGCGGGTTTCCCGGAGGAGAAAATAACCGAAGGACTCGATGGCCTGCGCGAACGCCTGACGGAGTACAAACAATTGGGTGCCCGGTTTGCCAAGTGGCGGGCCGTCATTGCCATTGGTGCTATTGGCCCGGAGCAGCTACCGTCGGGCGGTTGTCTCGACGCCAACATGCACGCGCTGGCTCGCTATGCGGCTCTTTGTCAGGAGGTTGGCTTATTGCCCATCGTGGAGCCGGAAGTCCTGATGGATGGCGACCATACCCTGGACCGGTGCTTCGCCGTGACGCAACACGTTCTGGAACTGCTTTTCGCCCAGTTATACATCCAGCGCGTTTCGTTGGAAGGCCTGCTGCTGAAGCCCAATATGGTGCTGGCGTGCAAGGACAGTGCCGAACAAAACACCACCGAGCAGGTGGCCGACGCGACCGTGACGTGTTTGCTGCGCAGCGTGCCCCCGGCGGTGGCGGGCGTTGCGTTTTTGTCGGGTGGGCAATCGCCCGAACAGGCCACCAGCCACCTCAATGCCATGCACATACAATTCGCCGGAAAACTGCCCTGGCCGCTGACCTTTTCGTTTGCCCGCGCCATTCAGCAGCCCGCCCTCGACATCTGGCACGGGCAGGAATCGAACGTGGAAGCCGCGCAACAAGCTCTGTATTACCGGGCAAGCAGCAACCGGGCCGCCCGGCAGGGGCAGTATCAGGCAGCACATACCTGAGCGGTTTAACCGATAGACGGCACGGCATAACCCGCCGAAACGCAGGCGCAGGGTGAATACTGCCCTGCCGGCCCCTCAGTCACCATAAAATCTCGACGTATGAACAACGAAAAAATCAACCCGAATCAGTTATACGGGTTATTGCCCACGACTGCCGACGGCATGGAAACTCTCACCGAGCTGGCCCTCGACGTACAGTGGTCCTGGAACCATGCCGCCGATGCGTTGTGGCAACAGATCAATGACGAACTGTGGGAGCGTACCCACAACCCCTGGATCATTTTGCAGACGGTTTCGCGGGAAACGCTGGAGCAGAAACTGGCCGATCCGGCGTTTCGGGCCACGATGGACAAGTTGATGGCGGCCAAACAAAAGGCGACCACCGACACGACATGGTTTCAGGAAAACCACCCCGATTCGCCCCTTTCCTGCGTGGCCTATTTCAGCATGGAGTTCATGCTCAGTGAAGCCCTGCCCATCTACGTGGGCGGGCTGGGAAACGTAGCGGGCGACCAACTAAAATCGGCCAGTGACCTGGGCGTACCCGTGGTGGCGGTGGGTTTGCTGTATCAGGAAGGCTATTTCCGGCAGGAAATCGACCGGCAGGGCGAACAGCAGGCCCTGTTTCCCTACAACGATCCGGGCCAGTTACCCATCACACCCCTGCGCCTGCCCAATGGCGAATGGCTGCGGTTGGGGATGACCCTGTCGGGCTTTCCGGTCTGGCTGCGTACCTGGCAGGTGCAGGTGGGCAAGGTGCGGCTTTACCTGCTGGACAGTAACGATGCCGCCAACCTGCCGACGCACCGGGGCATCACCAGCGAGCTGTATGGCGGGGGATCGGAGCTGCGCATTCAGCAGGAAATCATCCTGGGCATGGGCGGCTGGAAATTGCTGATGGCCCTGGGCATCAAACCCGAAGTATGCCACATGAACGAAGGCCACGCGGCTTTTCTGGTGCTGGAACGGGCCAACACCTTCATGAAGGAAACGGGCCTGTCGTTCGAGGCAGCCCTGGCCGTGACGCGGGCGGGTAATCTGTTTACGACCCACACGGCGGTGGCGGCTGGGTTCGACCATTTCAGCCCGTCGCAGATGGGGCAGTTTCTGGGCGATTATGCGCGGGAAGAACTCGGCATTTCGTTCGATGAGCTAATGGCACTGGGCCGCCAAAGCCCCACCAATACGTCGGAGGGTTTCAACATGGCCTATCTGGCCATTCGGGGCAGCGGGGCCGTCAATGGGGTGAGTCGCCTGCACGGGGTGGTAAGCCGACAGCTTTTCAGCAATCTTTTTTACCGCTGGCCCATCACCGACGTACCGGTTGGGTACGTGACCAACGGCGTACACATGCCGAGCTGGGATGCCGAAGCCGCCGACCAGATCTGGACAACGGCCTGCGGCAAAGACCGGTGGCGGGGTGGCCTGGATGCCCTGGAAGAACACATCGAAAACGTAGCGGACGACGCCCTCTGGCAACTGCGAACGTCGTGTCGGCAGGACCTGGTCGACTACACCCGCAAACGGCTGGAACGGCAATTTATGGTATCCGGCCAACCGCCCGAAGTGATCGACATGGCCCGGAGCGTGTTTGACCCCACTACGCTGACGCTGGGTTTTGCCCGCCGGTTTGTGTCGTACAAACGCCCGAATCTACTGCTACACGACCCCGACCGGTTTATTCGTATCCTGACCAACCACGAGCACCCCGTTCAACTGGTTATTGCCGGAAAAGCGCCCCCGTTCGATGAGTCGGGCAAGGCGCTGATTCAGCAATGGATTCAGTTTATTCAC
Organism: Cytophagales bacterium; assembly: GCA_038230755.1. Taxonomy (GTDB): domain Bacteria; phylum Bacteroidota; class Bacteroidia; order Cytophagales; family Spirosomataceae; genus Fibrella. Next base: position 5,053 of record JBBRMP010000172.1, read on the forward strand.
CAGCACAACCTGCATAAGCACGTCGTTTTCCTGAGTGATTACGACATGCTGATGGCCGAACACCTGGTGCAGGGGGCCGACATGTGGGTCAACACGCCCCGCCGTCCGTGGGAAGCCTGCGGCACGAGCGGCATGAAAGTGCTGGTCAATGGCGGCCTCAACCTGTCGGAACTGGATGGCTGGTGGGCGGAGGTCTACACGCCCGACGTGGGCTGGGCGCTGGGCGATGAGCAGGAACACGGGGACGACCCCGCTTACGATGCCGCCGAGGCCGAGGCACTGTATGCGCTACTGGAAAATGAGGTAGTGCCGGAATTCTACAACCGCGACGCCAACGGACTGCCCACGCGCTGGGTTCAGCGGATGCGCAAAAGTATGGCCACGCTGACACCCCAGTTTTCGGCCAACCGAACCGTCCGGGAATATACCGAAACCTATTACCTGCCTGCGGCCACGACGTACACCAAACGGGCCGCCGACAAAGGCGCAGCGGGCGTCAGCATCACTAGGCTGAAAAAAGCCCTTGACAAGGCCTGGGATACCCTGCGTTTCGGCGAGCTGACAACGGATTCCGTAGCGAACGGCTACCTGTTTCACCTGCCCATCCGGCTGAATACCTTTACGCCTGACCAGGTGGTGGTTGAACTCTTTGCCAATGGCCTCAACGGAGAGGCCCCGCTGCGAATAGCGCTGGAAACCGAATCAACGGGCAATCCCGAAGGCGATTATGTGTATAAGGGCCTGGTAACCACTACCCGCCCCGCCAGCGATTTCACCGCCCGGATCATGCCCTGCTACGAAGGCATCGCCGTTCCGCTGGAAGACAACCGGATTCGCTGGCAGCATTGATGTAAAGTTGTTGAGCTGCACTCCCGTTTATGATCGCCGATGGCATTGTAGACGGGAGTTTTGTTGTAAAGGCAGATAGGATTGGCCCCCCCAAACGTTTGTTACGTACGGTCCGAGAGTCGATTCGGAATCTGGCTGGACGTACGTACAGACTACCAGCAAACTGCCAGAAAATAGTATATTTGACGACTAATTGATAGAAAAAATGTAACTGTTTAGGTAGTCCACTGAACTGATAATCAAGCACTTACAAAGTTAAAAATCGCAAAAGTATTTAATGTCTAAAAGTCAAGTAGTTGATTATCAGCACATTAAGATTTTTGCTTAGTTTAACTCATAAATTAGAAAAATCAGTAACTTGCTGATTGTCAGATAATTGGCTTTAATTTGCCTACCTAAACAGTTACCTTGAGCATTTCGATTAAAAACGAACCAGATTTATAGTATCCCATTTGAGGATATTCGTAAAGGAATATTTTTTTCAATTAAATCACATAGAGTATTCAACTCCTTATTTATAGCTAATTCATTGGTGTATGTTGATGGAAAAACAACTTCAATCCTGCAAGATTTTTTTACTAAATTAATAGATTTTTTAAATTACTATACATATTAGGTTAGTAAAATTTATCTTCATCAAGTTCCGTTATAAAAGATTTATATTCATTTATTAGCGGATAAAAGGGCGAAATTGAAATTAAGCAAGGATCATTCAATTCAGAATATTTCTCATATAACTTGTGAGACTCAAATATATTAGCTAACAATAAGATCAGATCTGCGCTAATTTCAGTGTTCGGGCTTATTTTCACAGAGTGACCTTTTATTAGTTAGTTTATTAGCTACAATAATAAAGCTCTTCTGTAAAATTTTCGCTACCTGCGCAAGTCGCATTGTATTCCTTTCCATTCGATTTAAGAATCAACTAAAAATACATCACCTAATAAAAGTGGTTTTATTCAAACACCTCCCCAAGGGGCAGTTCAATACCCGTTGCCAGGTCAATTAAGGTTGAGTCATGCATGAAAAACTGGTATGTGCCGGGGGCCGAATAGACCGAAATGGCTTTGAAACTGGGAATGACCAGCCAGCATGATTTTACGCCAGACGCAAAATACCGCTCGAATTTGGCGAGGATGTCGTCGTTGGATTGCGATGGTGAAATGATTTCAACTGCCGTTAATGGCATCTGAGTCATTGATTGTACATCATGTAAGAAATCGACGGGGAGTTTCGGGTAGATTGCAATATCAGGAACGGTATCAGGCCGTTCCGGCATCGTCAGGTTGATTTCAGGGAGTATTGAAAACTGCTGACGGTAAGCTAGTTTCAACAAAAACAGCACATTACCCTATACAACAGAGTGATTATAAGTCGGCATGGGTTTGCCCCTTTCGAGTTCATAGTCGGAAAGTTGTTCGATGATAGCCTCCATAGCGTTCTTATTTTCTCAAAAATAACCAAAAACTACGCACATCAGTGTTTCTTACGCCGCCTTCTGAATCGGCACGATCACCTGCGTTTCGTCCCAGGTGAGGAGCATGTTGACGCCGCCAAGCTGGGGTTCGAAGCTGATGAAAAACTGCTCGGCGGGGGGGGTGTAGGGCCGGGTGGCGGCGGTGATACGCAGCACGTCGGTGGCTTCTTTGTAGCTCACTCCCCACTGACCCGTGCGGCGGTTGATGATAATCGTCCAGTCGGTGGGGGTGGGAATGGTGTAGAGCGAATAGCGCCCCTTGGCCAGCCGGTTGCCCGCCACGCGCACGTCCTGCGCCAGTTCGATGGTGGTGGCGGCGTTTGCTCCGGTGCGCCACACTCTATCGTATTTCACCACGCTGCCGAAAATGGTGCGGTCGCGTTTGTGAGGCTGGCAGTAGTTGACTTTGATCGTGATGCCATTCTGCGTTACCTGTGCCACTGCCTTCGGGCTTTTTTTGGCCGACCAGCGGAGGTAGACGATTACGAGAATGATGAACAACAAGATGCCACCAAGGATATACCAAGCGGTTGGCGAGAGAGAATCAAGTGAGAAATTCATGGTTAATTGAATCAATTAGCGAAGGCCGAAAGGTACAGGATTAAGGTCAAAACATCGACCAAAAAAATAGTATGCATGCATACTACCTATCGAACTATTCACCATCTTTGTACGTAAATAGTATGCACGCATAACAATTCCTGGACGATGATTGCCACCGACAATAAAGCTTCGATTAAGGGGGGCGAATTCCTGATTAAGGACACCGACGCCTCGCAAGTGTTCATCCCTGAAGAGTTTACGGAAGAACAACAGATGATTGCGGCCACCTGCCGCGAGTTTCTGGCTAAAGAGATCTGGCCTCGTCTGAACGAAATCGACAAGGCCGAGTCGCCCGCGTTGATGTCGTCATTGATGGACAAAGCCGGTGAGTTAGGCTTGTTGGGTACGTCAGTTCCTGAAGAGTACGGCGGGTTTGGCATGAACTTCAACACCTCGATGCTGGTGGCCGAAGCAACCGGCGCGGGTCACTCGTTTTCGGTAGCCCTCGCGGCCCATACAGGCATTGGCACGTTACCCATCGTGTATTACGGCAACGAAGCCCAGAAAGGTAAATACCTGCCTAAACTGGCCTCAGGCGAGTGGAAAGCGGCCTACTGCCTCACCGAGCCCGATTCGGGATCAGATGCCAATTCGGGCAAAACGAAGGCGAAACTGACCGAAGATGGCAAGTTTTATACCATCACGGGTCAGAAAATGTGGATCACCAACGGTGGTTTCGCTGACCTCTATATCGTCTTTGCCAAAATTGACGATGACAAAAATTTGAGTGCATTCATCGTGGAGCGTACCTACGAAGGCATCACCATGAATGAGCCGGAACACAAGTTGGGTATCAAAGGCTCAGATACGCGGCAGGTGTTCTTCACTGACGTGAAAGTGCCCGTCGAAAACCTGCTGTCGGAGCGGGGCAACGGTTTCAAAATCGCGGTAAACATCCTGAATATTGGCCGGATCAAACTCGGTATTGCCGTGGTTGGCGGGGCCAAGCAGGCCGTCAATGACTCGGTTCGTTACGCCAACGAGCGCAAGCAGTTCGGCCTTGCTATCTCGCGTTTTGGGGCCATTAAGCACAAGCTGGGCGAAATGGCGATTAAGATATACGCTTCTGAATCAGCAAGTTACCGCGCTGGCCAGAATATCGACGACCTGATCGAGGATTTCAAAGAAGGGGGCATGGAAGACGCCCCGGCCAAGTTGAAGGCCCTGGAGCAGTTTGCCATCGAGTGCGCCATGATGAAGGTTCACGGGTCGGAAGTGCTCGATTACGTGGTCGATGAAGGGGTGCAGGTTTACGGTGGCATGGGCTACTCAGCCGACGCCCCCATGGAACGCGCCTACCGCGATGCCCGGATCAACCGCATCTTTGAAGGCACCAACGAGATCAACCGGATGCTGGTGGTCGACATGATGCTGAAGCGGGCCATGAAAGGCGAACTCGACCTGATGGGTCCGGCAATGGCGATTGGCAAAGAGATCATGTCGATTCCCGATTTCAGCAGCGACGAAGATGAAAGCCTGTTTGCCGCTGAGAAGAAGGTGGTGAAAAACCTGAAAAAAGCGGTGCTGATGGTGGCCGGCTCTGCCGCGCAGAAGTTCATGGGAAAACTCTCGCACGAGCAGGAGATCCTGATGAACATTGCCGACATGGCCATTGAAGTCTACGTGGCCGAATCGGTGCTGTTGCGCGTCGAAAAAACCATTGGCATCAAAGGCGAAACCGCGATGGCCCTGCAAAAAGACATCGCAATGGCTTACCTGCACGAAGCCGTCGAGAAGATCAATAACGCTGGTCGGTCTGCCATCACCAGTTTTGCCGAAAGCGACGAACTTCGCATGATGCTGATGGGCCTTAAGCGGTTCACCAAGATCGAGCCGATCAACCTGAAAGATGCCCGCCGCCGCGTTGCCGACGCGATGATTGAGGAGAACAAATACATTTATTAGTGTCTAACGGACGATCGTCCGTTAGACAAAGACTTTACAACAACTGAAGAATCGTAAAGCCGTCCCTGTTTCGGGGGCGGCTTTTTTGTGTTTGGGCAGCCTGGTAACTGGTTTTGGGGTCAGGTTATCAGTAATAAAGCACGTATTTTTCGCTCGACAGGTAGGCTAACCTGCGTCTTCCCAGCAATCATTATGGCACATTACCACAACAGACTACGCACCTATATCGTCCTGTTTATCAGTCTGATGGGCACTTCTACGCTGGCGCAATCGTCCTATAGCACCGATACGGCTTACGTCAGCGCAATGTTGCGGAAGGGTGAGGCCATCGAAACGCAGAACGTGGAGAAGGCCATCGAATATTACCAGAAGGGTCATGCTACGGCAAAGGCAGTGGCCTTCACTAAAGGATACTTCGAAGCGGTCCGGCTACTTACGTTTGCCTATAACGGCGCAGGCCGTCACGAAGAAGCCAGGCAACTTGCCCTGGAAGCGTTGGCGCGAGCTGAAAGTGACACGGCCAAACGATACCGGATGATTGTCCATACTGCGCTGGCAATAACCGCCTCGAACCAAGGCGATACGAAAGAGGCCATCAGGCAATATGAACAGGCGGCCAACTATGTACGGCTTTTGGGTCGGCGTGACAATGAAGCCGTGATCTACAATAATATGGGTGTGATTTGTGAGCGGCAACACCTGTATGAACAGGCCCTTAGCTTTTACAAAAAGTCGCTGGCCATTGTCCAGAAACTGCCGAATAGCACCTATGACATTGCAGGTACGCTATTCAACATAGGTACGGTATACAGTGATCAGGAAAAAGTTGGCCCATCCATAGCCTACACCCTTCGCGCCATTGGTATGCTGGACCCAGCTCGTGATTTTAATCGACTGATTCCAATGTATAATAACCTTGGCATTACGTATCGTAACATCAATAAATTCGATTCGTGTTTTTATTATCTGAACAAAGCATTGTAGTTGGCCCGGCAAACGGGAAATTCAAGTGAGTAATTCCATTTGCTGATTACCATAGCGGGTGCCTACACCGGTCAACGGAATCCCCAAAAAAACCGGCTGTACGTAGACCGGGCCACCGCTATGCTCGATAGTGTAAAGCCCAGTCTACCGCTCCAGCAGGCACTTTTGGTCGAACAGGTGAATATGTGGGAGTCGCTGGGTGATTATAAGAAGGCATATCACTACCTAGAAACCTATGTCAATAATAAAGACTCACTTACCAGCGAATCGATTCGGGAGCAGGTGACGGTGTATGAAGAACGAATGCGACAAGCGGAGGCACGCCAGAAAATAGCGGATAAACAGACCCAAATTGCCCGCCTTGAAGTTAGTCAACGCCGACAAGTCATGTGGCTCTGGCTGGCGGGTAGCACTGTGCTGACCCTGCTGCTGGGCGGTAGTCTGGGCTGGCTCTACTACCGCCAACGGCAGAAAACCGCCGCCGCTGCCCTGTTGGCCGCGCAACAAGAGCAGGAACTGGCTACGATTCGGGCTGAACTGACGGGACAACAGAAAGAACGTACCCGCATCTCGAAAGAGATGCATGATGACCTGGGTGCTTCCATGACCGCCATTGGCTTGCTCAGCGAGGTAGCCAAGACCCGCGTCGATGCCGAATCCGTGCCCGAAGTGGGTAAAATCTCGGCCATTTCAGCCAGCATGGTCACCTCCATGAACGAGATTATCTGGTCGATGAATACGCGCAACGACAGCCTCAATGGCCTCGTTGCCTATATCCGTGCCTACGCCCGCGAGTTTATCGACAACACGTCGCTGACCCTGAAAATCGACATTGACGAGTCACCCGACGAGGTTACGATCCTGGGGAGCGACCGGCGTAACGTGTTTCTGACGGTGAAAGAAGCCCTCAACAACGTGGTAAAACACGCCCACGGGACCGAAGTTACGCTCCGCATCCGCCCACAGACTACTCCTGATGAAGGCGGCTCTCTATTGATCGACGTTTGTGATAATGGCCGGGGATTCGACCCTAACTCGCTGGCGCATGTACACCGTAGCGGGCTCACCAACATGCGGTTACGCATGAGCGAATCTGGTGGCACCTGCGTGTTTCACCCCACCGGGCAAGGCACCTGTGTGGAGATCCGCTTTCGGTATTAGAGCGTAGAGCAGAGAGGATAGCTGTATTGATTGAGGAGGTTGTGCTCCTGCGAGGGACCGCCCTCCATGTTCTTCTCTTTAAAATAAGTATATAACAAAAAATAGTTTATGTTATTTTTAGTACCTTTATTGCATGGGACGAGTCAATACACCACTACTAAGTATACCAGCGAAGTTAGCTTTAGAAAAAGGGCTTCATGATGGTAAAACGCATCCATTTCGTACACGGTGTC
>JBBRMP010000173.1:0-12075 GCA_038230755.1 Cytophagales bacterium
CAAATCCTCCTTGAGTATAGCTGGTAATGTAGGAACGTACCGTATGGGAATTGAGGCTATATTGTTGGGCGAGGTCATGAACGGTTTTTCCTCCGGCGTATGCCTGAATGACGCGGAGTTTACGCCGAACGTACTCTTGAGAATGCCGATGCATCTGTCGCTTCCAGCAATCACCATCAAATCCTCGCTGGTCAAATTTTGGTCGTAGAGAATTCATGGACAAATTTAATATCTTTCACCCCAAAGGGAATAGCATTTAGCTAAGATCCCTCCTGTCGTCGGGATGACAAAAAAAATCGCCAAAAATCGCAACGCACTCCAAGTCAATCTGCCACCGCTATCGCAACCATATTCACAATTTCGCGGACGGTGCTGCCGAGTTGGAGGACGTGGACGGGTTTGCGGATGCCCATGAGGACGGGGCCGATTTTTTCGATGCGGCCAATCTCTTTCAGCAGGTTGTAGGCGATGTTGGAGGCGGCGAGGCTGGGGAAAATCAGGACGTTGGCGGGCTGCTCGGCGAAGGGCGAGAACGCGTACGATTCGCGCATAAGCTCCTGATTGAACGGTAAGTGCGCCTGCATTTCACCATCGACAACCCAGTCGGGGTGGCGGGCTTGCAGGATGGCCGTGGCCGCCTGCATCTTCTCGGCATCGTCGCCGGTGGCGCTGCCGAAAGTGGAGTAGGAAAGGAGGGCAATGCGTGGTTCGATGCCCAACCGGCGCACGGCGTGGGCGGTGGTTTCGGCAATCTCCACAATCTCGTCGGTGGTGGGGTTTATGTTCACCGTGGTGTCGGAGAGGAACAACGGCCCAAACCGCGAGAGCAGCACATACATACCCGACACCTTGCGGATACCCGGTTGCCGCCCAATCACCTGCAAGGCGGGGCGGAGCGTTTGGGGGTAGTTGCGCGTGAGACCCGAAATGAGCACATCGGCCTCGCCGATTTCGAGCAACACGGTGCCGAAATAGTTACGGTCGCGCATCAGGTTGTGCGCCTCCACCAGCGTCAGGCCCTTGCGTTTGCGTTTTTCGTAGAGCAACTGCGCATATTTCTCCCGAACCTTCTCCTGCTTGGTCGCCCGGTGGTCGATGATCCGCGTGTCGCCGAGGTTCATGTTGTGGTCGGCCAGCATCTTGTTGATTACCTGCGGGTTACCTAACAAGATGGGAATCGCCATTTTCTGTTCGCGTACCTCGGCCACGGCCCGAAGCACACTCAGGTTTTCGCCGTCGGTGAAGACCACGCGCTTGGGCGACTGCTGCGCCTGCCGGGTTAACCCCCGGATAAACGAATTGTCGAGGCCCTGCCGCCGCGAGAGTTGCAGGTCGTAATCGGCCCAATCGGTGATCTGTTTCCGCGCTACACCAGAGTCCATCGCGGCCTTCGCCACGGCGGGGGCAACGATGGTGAGCAGGCGTGGGTCGGTGGGTTTGGGCAGAATATAAGTCCGGCCAAACACCAGTCCATCGGTGCCGTAGCTGCGGCTAACCGCCTCTGGCACAGGCAGTTTGGCCAGTTGTGCCAAGGCCCGTACGGCGGCGAGTTTCATGGCTTCGTTGATCTCCGTAGCCCGCACGTCGAGAGCACCGCGGAAGATGTAGGGGAAGCCAAGGACGTTGTTTACCTGATTCGGGAAATCGGATCGGCCCGTGGCCATAATGATGTCGGGGCGGGCGGCGGTGGCGGCCTCGTAGGTGATTTCGGGGTTGGGGTTGGCCATCGCGAAGACAATCGCACCGGGGGCCATGCCACGGATCATATCCTGGCTGACGACCCCGCCGACGCTTAGGCCCAAAAACACGTCAGCCCCCACCATCGCGTCGGTGAGCGTGTAGCCCAGCGGGTGGCGGTCGGTGGTGTATTTGTACTGATTGCCAACCAGGTTTGTCCGGTCTTTAGTCAGCAAGCCATCTTTATCAAACACCGTTATGTTCGCCAACGATACGCCCAAATCGACGTAGAGATCCAGGCAGGCGGTGGCTGCAGCGCCCGCACCGTTAACAACCAGCTTGATCGTATCAATCTGTTTATCAGCTATTTCCAGGGCGTTCAGCAGGGCCGCGCCGGACGTGATGGCGGTGCCGTGCTGATCGTCATGCATGACGGGGATGTTGAGTTCCTGCCGCAGGCGCCGTTCAATTTCGAAGCATTCCGGGGCTTTGATATCCTCCAGATTGACCCCGCCAAACGTCGGTTCCAGAATCTTGACGGTGCGGATAAACTCCTCCACGTCAGTGGTGTCGAGTTCAATGTCGAAGGCGTCGATGTCGGCGTAGATTTTGAAGAGGAGGCTTTTCCCCTCCATCACGGGCTTCGATGCCACGGCCCCGATGTTGCCCAAACCCAGCACGGCAGTACCGTTGGTGATGACGGCCACCAAATTTCCTTTGGCGGTATAATCATAGGCGCGTTCGGGTTGTTCGGCGATGGCGAGGCAGGGTTCGGCCACCCCCGGCGAGTAGGCCAGGGACAGATCGCGCTGATTTTCCGTCTCTTTGGTGGGAGTAATTTCAATCTTTCCGGGACGGCCTTTAGCATGGTAATACAGGGCGTCTTCGCGGAGTTTATTGGCGGAGGAAGAGTTTGTCATAAGTTGTCAAAATTACACCCTTCCCCGCCTTAAGCAGTCACCTTTTCGAGTTTCTCCACGTCGCCGAAGGCGCGGATCATAGCGGTGCGGTCGAAGGCTTTTTCGTTGTTGGCCAGCCAGATCGTGGCCACGCCGTTACCGATGAAATTGGTCAGGCTGCGGGCCTCCGACATAAACCGGTCTACGCCCAGCAACAGCGCCAAACCCTCTATGGGGATTACATTGATGGCGGTGAGCGTGCTGGCCAGGACCACGAAACCGCTGCCCGTAACCCCGGCGGCCCCTTTTGAAGTCACCATCAAGATGCCAATGATCGTGGCCAATTGACTCCAGTCGAGGTGGACGTTGAAGACCTGCGCCAGGAAAATGGTGGCCATGGAGAGGTAGATCGTGGTGCCGTCGAGGTTGAACGAATAGCCTGCGGGCACCACCAGCCCGACCACGGATTTGGCACAGCCCATGCGCTCCAGTTTTTCCATCAGCGAGGGCAAACCCGCCTCCGACGACGACGTACCCAGGACGATCAGCAACTCTTCGCGGATGTAGCGCAGAAAGCCCATCAACGGCACCTGGCACGAGCGCAAAATCAGGCCCAGTACGCCAAAAATGAACAGCGCCATCGTGGTGTAAACCGTTCCCATAAGCTTGGCCAGCGGCAGCAACGTACCCAGCCCGAACTTGCCGATGGTGTAGGCCATGCCCCCAAATGCGCCGATAGGTGCCAGCAGCATCACCTTATGCAGGCCCACAAAAACGAGCTTCGACAGCCGGTTCATCACGACCACAATACGCTCACGACCAGCATATTGACTTAGAATAATACCAACGATAATGGCCGTGATCAGCACTTGGAGCGTAACGTTATCCAGCAGAAATTTCCACCAGCTAAAGGCCTGCGCCGTTTTGGTGTATTTGGAGATATCCCCCCCCCCCTTCACCGCTGCCGTCACCACCCCATCGCCGGGGCGGATGATGTTGGCCACGACGACCCCGATAAGCAGGGCCACGGTGGTGACGACCTCGAAATAGAGCAGCGCCTTCGCGCCCACTTTGCCCACCTTTTTCAAGTCGCCCATACTGACGATGCCGAGGGTGATGGTAAGGAAGATGATGGGGCTGATGAAGAGTTTGACGAGGCTGATGAAGATGCCGCTCAGAAACTCGCTGACGGTGGCCCCGATGGTGAGTTCCTGCCCCATAAACCGACCTTTCAGCGGCGCGTCGAGGATGGGCAGTAGGGCTAAATCGGGGCGAAAGTGGCCGAGCAGAACGCCTAGTGTGATGGCGGTCAGTACCCAGAACGTGAGGTTGGTCAGGAGTCTTTTCATAAAAGGCTATAGATCAGCTAGATACCGGGAAACGAACAGCAGAGCCAGCAGCAATTTATAGCTTAAGCGCAACAGCAACTCATTTTTATTCCGTTTCAGCACCCGAAACCCTACTGGTATCCTCACCAGCAGCAAGGCAATGATGGAAAGATTCAGATGAGAACCGTTAAGCCTGCTCAAAACTGACCGTTCAGTTCCAGGTACGTTTGTGGGGCCAAAATAGCGGGGACGTTGCTGTCTTCGGTGCGCGAGGTGATGAGTTTGCTAATGCTGTGGCCCTGCATCTGGTTGGCGGGGTAAACAGCACTCAGAAGCTGTAGGGCCTCTTTTTCGTTCAAATTCTCGTGCAGCCAGGCGTGTTCCTGATCTCGCGTCAACACGCAGGGTTGTCGCTTTTTAGTATTGTGGATGGACGCTAGTAGCGAATTGGCGTCCGTAGTTAGCAGCGAAAACGTGGTCAGTACTTCCCCCGTTTCGGGGTCGGCCCAATCGTCCCACAGGCCCGCGATGGAGGCAATAGGCTGGTCGGTGGTGTTTATGTAGAAGGGGTACTTGGCCTTTCCCGCGTTGCGCTCGTCGGTGTGCCATTCAAAAAAACCCGTCACGGGAACCAGGCAGCGTTGGCCGCGCTGCGCCGCCTGCCTGTACGATGGTTTTTCATAGATCGACTCGGACCGGGCATTGATCGTCTGCGCCCGCAGCTTATCGGCGTCGGTTTTCGACTTCACCCAGTGCGGAATCAGCCCCCAGCGGATACCCTGAAACTGGTCGGGCTGTTGGCGCGTCAGGATCGGGTAGCGCGGAAACGCGTAGGCGTTGAGGTGGTACTGCGGCCCGGTTTGCAGACCGGACGGCACAGTGGCGTTGAACCGGGCTTCAAGTTCAGCGCCAGTGACGGCGAGTGAGGTATGGTAGCACATAGTTGAGTTTGGCGTTTGTACCTTGGGGCTGGCTAACGCAAAGTACCCCAAACTATAAACGCCAAACTGCCTCTTTTCGGCACCATTTGCTTGTTCATGCGTTACTTTAATACGGGAAAACAACCCCTTCCCTACGTCCCTACTAAGTATGTCTGAAACCGTTCGTGACCTAACCCCCCGGCAAATTGTTGCCGAACTCGATCAATATATTATTGGCCAGCACGAGGCCAAACGTAATGTGGCCATTGCTCTGCGTAACCGCTGGCGGCGGATGAATGCCCCCGCCGACATGCAACGCGAGATTACGCCCAACAACATCCTGATGATTGGGGCCACGGGCGTGGGTAAAACCGAAATTGCCCGCCGCCTCGCCAAACTCGCCGACGCACCATTTGTGAAAGTCGAAGCGTCGAAATTTACCGAAGTAGGCTACGTGGGCCGCGACGTCGAAAGCATGGTGCGCGACCTGGTCGAGCAGGCTGTGAACATGGTGCGGTCGGCCAAAAAAGAGGCTGTCCAGATTCGTGCCCAGCAGATTGTGGAAGACATGATCCTCGATATGCTGATTCCGCCCGTGAAAAACGCCGCCGCCAGCAACGGCAATCTCCTCAGCATTGACCAGGACCAGCTACCCACTAACGGCGACACCGAACGGATGCCTGATTCGGACGCGGAACTCAACGAGCGTACCCGCGAACGGTTTCGGAAGAAAATCCAGTCGGGTGAACTCGACGATCGCAAAGTGGACATCGACGTGCATCAAAACTCGGCCCCCAGCATTGGCGTCATGGGTGGCTCGATGGATGAACTGTCGATGATGAATATTCAGGAAATGATTGGCGGGATGATGCCCAAGAAGGGTAAAAAACGCAAAGTAACCATTGCCGAAGCCCGCAAGATTTTGCTGGAAGAAGAAGCCGCCAAGCTCATCGACATGGACGAGGTGAAGGAAGAGGCCATCCGTAAAGCCCAGGATTCGGGCATTATTTTCATCGACGAAATCGACAAGATCGCCACCAACCGGTCGGGCGGCGGAGGTGGTCCCGACGTGAGCCGTGAGGGTGTTCAGCGCGACCTGCTGCCCATTGTGGAAGGCTCGTCGGTGAACACTAAATACGGTGTCATCCAGACCGACCATATTCTGTTTGTGGCGGCGGGGGCATTCCACGTGGCCAAACCCAGCGACCTGATTCCTGAGTTGCAGGGCCGTTTTCCGATCCGGGTCGAGCTACAGAGTTTGTCGGAAGATGATTTCTACCAGATCCTGAAAGAACCCAGAAATGCCCTTACGAAGCAGTATGAGGCCATGTTGATGGCCGAGGGCGTGACGCTCACCTTTGAAGACGACTCCCTGCGTGAGCTGGCCAAGATTGCTTTTGAGGTAAACGCCGAGGTGGAAAACATCGGGGCGCGCCGCCTGCAAACGGTGCTCAGCCAGCTCCTCAACGAGTTCATGTTCGACATTCCCGACACCATCCTCAGCGGGTCAACCGTCAACGTGACGCGCACATTGGTGCAGGAACGCCTCGACGGCATGGTGAAAAATCGGGATTTGAGTCAGTACATTTTATAAATCTATTGAACCTGGCAGCAGCGAATCTCAGGCTAACTCGTTGCTGTCAGAGAGTGCCTGAATCTAGTATTTATCGCCATCCCTTCCACATCATTAATGCCAACCCCACCACGCACAGCCACGCGAACCAGTCGCCGAGGTAGCCATATACCGTGGCGATGCGCTGGGTGGGTAGTTGCCCCTGCATGACCCAGCGGGTGGTGGTGAAATGGTCCATCTGGCTAATCACCCGACCGTAGGGGTCGGCCATGACCGAGCGGCCCGACAGCGTTTGCCGCACCACCGAACAGCCGTTTTCGATACCCCGAAACTGCGCCACCACCGTATGCAGCGGGTCGATGGCCTGCCAGTCGGCGGCGGGGATAAGCAACAGGCCCGCTTCCAGTTTCGACACTTGCCGCACGGTTTGGGGAAAATCGCCGTCCCAGCAAATAACGCCCGCCAGTCGCCCCAGCGGCGTGTTGGCCGCGTGAATTTGTCCGTCGCCTTTTTCGCAGCCTTCAATTAGGTTGCCGCCGTACTTGAGGTGCGTGAAGACCAACTGCCCCGCCGGGTCGGTGAGCCAGAGCTTGTTCTGGTCTTTTTTGGGCGCAGTTTCGTAGACATACGGACTGGCCACCAGGTAGATACCGGTTTCGGTGGTCAGCCGCCTAAGCGAATTGAGCAGGCGGGATTCGTCGGCAGGTAAAATAGGGGGCGACACTTCGCTCCAAACCACCACCTGCGCCCCGGCCCGCGCCTGTTGGCGGGTGGCCAGCAACAGTTGGTGCACCACGCTGTCGGACGTGGTGCGGAAGGCGGCAGGGTTCGTTTTGTTCAACGTCCATAGTCGGGTTATGGCGGCCCGGTCCAGTACGTGCAGACTGGCCACCCGCGCCGCGCCGGGGAGTGGTTTTTGGGATAATCTAAGATTGCCAAACATGATAACGATCCCCAGTAACAGCGAATAAACGGCTAAAACGCGTCCCACTGGCCGATTTCCGGCGTAGCGCACGACCACAAAGGCCACCACCGAACCGAACCAGGTGACAAGAAACGTGATGCCCCAGATACCCGTAACGGAGGCCAGTTGCGCCAGGGCCAGAAAATCAAGTTGCGAGTAGGGCAACGTACCCATAGAACCCAGCGGACTCAGCGACGCCACGGCAAATTCAAGGCAGGTATACACCAGCGGAAACAGCAGCGTTTGTGCCCCGGATGCGCTCCTTCGGCCAAAAGCAGCAGCGTCGAGCGCATACGGAATACCAAATAATAACCCCGATGCCAGCGGAATATAGTGCAGTGGCTGGGTAGCATCCTGCGCCGAAAAATGCCATAACGATGCCTGCGTGACTACACCAAACGTACTGGCCATCAACCCGTAGGCAACCCAGGGGCGCAGTGTTCGGGTCACGGATAGTAGGCAGGGCAACGCTACCCACGGTGCCACCGCCCAGACGTGACTACCGTTGCTGAAATAAAGGAAGAAGATACCAGTCAGGAAGAGCAGCGGTCGGTAAAGTCGGGGAGAAGCGTTCATAGGTTCGGCGGGTGAGCGGCGGCGGCGGTTCGTTTGCAACCTACTCTTTCTCACCTGCATCGCCTAATGCTGCCACATCGTGATGGTCTATTCAATCAGATTAAGCCAACAATCGACGTATATACCAGTTTGATCAACATCACCGGGCCGGATTCGTTAGCCCGCCCGGTGGTGACTACCCATGTTGGCAGAACACAAACCGGTTGCCGATGAGCGACCTGTAGCCCCTTATCTTTTCGACCACCCCGCTCCCGCGCCACCGCTGCGTACCACCGTAATTGTACCCGTACGCAACGAAGCGGCCATTATTACCCAAACGCTGGATGCCCTCCGCAACCAGAAAACGAATGCCGGACAATCGCTTGACCCGGCGCTGTATGAGGTACTGGTGCTCACCAATAACTGCACCGACGACTCCCATGCCCGCGTTCGGCAGTATCAGGGGCAATATCCCCGTTTTGCCCTCCACGTAGCCAACGTTCAGCTTGGCCCCGACCGGGCGCACATCGGCACAGTGCGGCGTATGCTCATGGATGAGGCCTGCCGACGGCTACTGCTGGTAGGCAACCCGCGCGGCATCATCGCCTCGACCGATGGCGACACGCTGGTTGACGCGCAGTGGATCAGCCGGATTATCCAGGAAATTGATGCGGGCATCGATGCCGTGGGCGGTCGGATTCTCACCCATCCCGACCGGGGTCCGGCCCGCCTGCCCCACCTCCGCGACGCCACCTACCGCCACCTGCTGGCCCAGGCCGAGAGTCGTATCGACCCGTGCCCGTATGACCCGTGGCCACGTCATTTTCAGCATTTCGGGGCCAGTTTGGCCGTTACCTGTCAGGCATATATCCGCGCGGGTCGGTTGCCGGTGGTGCGGTATCTGGAAGACGATGCCTTTGTGAAGGCGCTGCAACGGATCGACGCTAAAGTGCGCCGTAGCCCCGCCGTGCGGGTATATACCTCGGCGCGGTTGCAGGGCCGGGTAGAAGTTGGCCTGTCGTGGCAATTGCAACAGTGGGCTTGCCAGCATACTTCGGGGGGCTGCCAGCAGGTAGAGGACCCGGCTCTGTCGTTGGCTCGTTTCCGGCTGCGCCACCAGTTACGCGTGGCCTGGACCTGCCGGTTCGACACGGGTTGTATGGCACAGTTACGGCCTGCCGCCGCTCAGCTAGGGGTGTCGGCGGGGTGGTTGTTGGCCCAGATAGCCACCACCACCTATTTTGGTCAGTTTTGGGAAACGGCCGCGCAACAGTTTACGCTCCACAACGAAAGCCATCCAACACCGCCAGTGCCTATTATCGAAGCGATTGCAGTGTTAAGGGAAGGGAGTCGTAAGTCGTAAGTCGATAGTCTGGAAAGCGGTAAGTGGGTTACGACTCTTTGTCAAACAAATCTAGGCGATACGTGTCCTCCCGTTTGTGCAACAGGTGTCGCAGGGGTTGGCCAGTTCCGGTTTTGGCCATAAATGCGTCATGAACCTGATCGCCGGTGAGCGGATAATCATGCACGGGCGGCGTCCAGTGCACCAGCAACAGGTGTCCGCCGGGCTGGAGGTGGTCCATAATCTTCGCCTGCGCTTTGAGCAAATCAGCCATCGACCAGTAGTAGCCCACTTCCGAAAGCAGGATCAGGTCAAAGGATTCAGTAGGAAATTCATCGGGCAACACCATCTGCTCGAGACGTACCTGTGGCTGGTCGGCCAGGCGTTTTCGAGCCTGAGTCAACGCGGCCTCGTTCACATCGATAGCCAGCAGATGGCGACAGCGGGGAGCCAGTTGCTGGGTCAATACGCCAATGGAACAGCCAATTTCGAAACCCGATTCGTACATCGGTCTGGGCAGCGCGGCCAGGGTGGCGGCATACTTGTCGCGTTCGTAGGGGCTGGTGGCAAACTGCCAGGGGTCGTCGTTAGCGGTGTAAACGGCGTCGAAATAGTCGGGCGTGAGGGTGTCTTTGGGCGTATTCATAGCGGTATTTTTTCCACGAAAAGCTCGTAGGGCGTGTCAAAGTGGCTCAGCAAGTCGGGCGAGAGGTAAAACGCGGTGGGGTCATCGTCGATCATCCGCGTCACCTGCGACTGATGGGCGTTGATGGCCCGTTTTTTCTGGTCGACCACCGCGTCGATATCCACCTGCAAAACCATCCGTTCGCCGGGTTTGGGCAGGTCGTCGGGGCGGCCCAGTTCCCAGAGCCAGATCAAATATTCCAGCACACGCGGTTGCTCGCCCTGCTTCATCGCGTCCAGTGCAGCCGTGAGCAACGCATACGTAGCCCGGTGGTCGGGGTGCGGGTCGCGTTCGTAGGGCACCAGCACTGTTGATGGCTTAAACTGCTGAATGACAGCTAGTAACGCGGCCAGAGCGTCGTCAAAACCAGCATCATCCGGCATGGGTACGTGCCGGTCGGGCAGGCGCATGAACGTGACTTCGTTGGCTGAAATTTGTAATTCGCGCAGGGCCTCGCGGGCTTCTTTTTCGCGCAGATCACGCAGCCGCTCAGCCGGGTAACTCGGCGAATTAGGGTGCGACAACGTGCCGTCACTCACAAAAACGACATGCACGGGGTAATTTGCCCGTCGGAGCAGGGCCAGCGTACCGCCGCAACCCAGCGATTCGTCGTCGGGGTGCGGGGCCAGTACCAGCGTCCGGTCGAGCGAACGGGCATCGAGCGGAACAGACGTGTGGCGCAGGAAATTGGCGAGGCTATCGGGCAGGGCCTTAGGTCCAGAGGTCATGCGTGGCGGTGGTTTGGTGCCCCACCCACCGGCCAATATCCACCAGGGTGGCATCGGGCGCGGGTTGGCGGAGGTACATGGTCAGGTCGCGGTGCATCCGTTCAAACGGCAGCGGCCGCAGCAGCCCCCGCGCCCCCACCGACTTTTCGCACAGGTGCATCACCCGCAGGCATATTTCTTCAATGGTGGTGCGGGTCATGTTGGCGTAGGCTACCAGTTTGGCCGGGTCGGTGCCGTCGCGGAGCCAGGCATCATTATTGGCCCCCGCCTGCGCCAGCCACAAATTGCCCGACTCGATCCGGTACGCCATTTCGGCCAGCCGTGTTTGCTGAAACACATCATCGACCCGCCCCATCGACCGCAGCATGAGCCGGGTAGCCTCCAGCAGGGCTTCGGCCCCGCCCAGTTGCACGGCAGCAAAGCGAATGGCCCCGCCGCTGAAATAGGGCTGCTGAAAGTAGTTGCCCGGCTGGCCCAGCAGGTCATTTTCGTCGATAACAATGCCCGTAAAATTGAGCTTAAAACTGGCCGACGCCCGCATACCCAATGGCTTCCAGAAGCGCGTATCTGCATCAATTACCCCAGCCCGTTCGGTGGGAACAACGCACATTTGCCAGCCCGCTTTATGCCCCTGCCGCATCAGTTCGCCCGTTATCAGCGGACGAGCCACCCAGTTGGCACCGGAGCAAAACGTTTTATAGCCCTCCAGTTCGTAGCGCCCGCCGCCGAGTTCGTGGATGCGAATGCCGTCGTCGGCCTGGGTGTTCCAGACGCTGAACAGGTGATTTTGCCAAACGTCGTTTTGCCACTGCGCCTGCTGGTCGGGGGTGCCGAAAATGGACGTGAGCAGCAGGGCGTTGATGTGTCCTTCGTAGACCCGTCCCACCGCCAGATTGGCCGCGCCGACGCGCTTGAGCAGGGTCAATAGCTGGGCCGTATGCCCCTGAGCCGTATCGAGGGGCTGACCGGGCAGGGTCACGGCCAGCAAACCCGCGTTGGCCAGGAGTTGAAACGCTTCGTCGGGAAATGCGCCGTCGGCGTCGGTTTCAGCGGCCAGATCGGCCACGTGCGCCAACACCGCCGCCAGTGCATCGGGGTCCGTGTAGGCCAGTTGTTTCGTAGACAGGTTGTGTACCATAGAGGGATCAGAGCAGTATCAGCGCAACAAAAGGCCTCGCTATGGTATGCTTCGATTTAACTCGACAGAACAAGACGTTTCCTTGAAAAGTGAGCGAGAGGGAAGGGGGTCAGAAAGTCGTCCGCGGCTTCCTTCCCTCGAAAAATCCAACACCCAACGGCTTATTATTGTTGGACAGGCATCTACTTAAATCAACTTGTTATGAAACCAGGACTTTGGGCATTGCTGGGCGTAGGTGCCGTGGTGGCCCTGCGGAGCGCACAGCG
>JBBRMP010000174.1:0-12001 GCA_038230755.1 Cytophagales bacterium
GTAATGGTGCGCCGAGCCACCTGATAGGTACGCAGATAGGTCACTCCCAATCACGCTCGACAGAACACTACCTTGGCGATTTTGAAGATCAGGACATAAAGGCTTTCTTGAATACATTATGATAGAATTGGCTCAACACGATGATAATAAGGGACTCTCCGAACAGTACATGGCTCGGCTGCAATCGCCTTTAGAGTTGGCAGCCAGCCATCTTCTAAAATGCATCCAGAATCCTCGTGAGGACGTCGAAAGCCAACATAGTCACAATTTCAAAGTTCAGTACATTCAGTACGTCAAGGCGCACTGTAGGCGACGACTAAGCGCAACCCTTACGACGGATAGTGGGGCAATACCTTATGACCAAGTCAGCACAGTTCTACGAGATTGCCTGATTGATTTTTACACACGGGTATATGTTTCGCTGTCTGTCGATGAATTGGATTGCTTGAAAACCCGTTTAGTGATGTTTCCTGCCGGTCAGAATGTTGATTGGGAAGAGCTTTTGAATCTATATTTTCAGGTCGAAAAAAACACTAAAGACCTTTACTCGGTGCTACCCGGTGCTGCTATTGAATACGCTATAGCTCGCGCGTTCTTCAACACCGCTCTTTGTATAGGGTTAGCCGGAGATCAATTTGACGAGAAAGTTGTGCAAGAGGGACTGGACCAACTACACGATCTTCTTACGTACTCTATCAAGGTTATGTGGGAAGGGTATTGGTCGATGTTCGACAGCCCACCTTATACCGCCAAGATTCTCCGACTCAAACAGCGAGCTTCTGCCTTCAAATTTGACAGCCATCAATTACGTCAACATGGTTTTCATACGTCAGTACCTATTCGGTACAATGAGATAATTGCTCCCCATGAAGCAGCGGATGCGTTGTATTTGTTTGCTGAAGAGCATGCACTGAAAGCCCAGCAGTTAATTGACCGAGCCGAACTGGACGCCTACCAACAGCAACATGAATTCCCCTCTACGACTGCTCTGCCGATGCAATTGGTAGAAACGTTAGTAGTTGAGTCAGGTCCTCCAGAACGTGATGAGCCGGAGCCGCCCCCTCAGCTTACCGTTTCTCCCGCGTATCAGGATAACATAGCCCTGGCTTTAAAGCCTTATGTAAGCAGCGGGTTCGATTCGCTGAAATGCTTGCTGGCGTCTCAGGTTGGAACTGAACTTGTAGTTGTAGAAGGGAGACCAATGAATGGAATTGCCGACCTCTTTAGTCAGTCTTTGATGGCAGGACACATTAATAATAAAAAGACAGAGTTAGCCCGTTGGCTGGTGCATTGGTTCAGGAAACAAGATAAGGATGGTCAAAAGAATTGGGCATATACTTCTGTTTATCCTGCTCTGACCAAAAATCGACGCCCTGCCAAATCATCAAGAATACCCTATAAGCCATAAAAAATGGTACCTCATCTTATACCCTATCTCAGACTCATGTATTGAGGTGCGGTATGGGATCATGGTTTCTTGCATCGGTTACTCTTAAAGCCGACGCAATGACAATAGACTTCCAACAGATGCAGGACGACGTGAACACCATCAAAGAAGTGGTGTACGATCTCCGTGAGCAAATCAATCTGGTTCCCGTTCATCCTACCGACCACAAACCTTTATCGCTGAGCGAAGCCGCTGATTTTCTGGGCGTAGCTGAGCAGACGATTTATCAGAACATCAAAAAGTTGCCGCACCGAAAGAGATTCGGGCGGCTTTACTTTTTTACCGCTGAGTTGCTGGATTTTCTGGATGGCAAAGACATTTAACGCTAAGCCATGCCGATCTGTAACACGACACTCGAATATCGGGGCAATCTGGCGGACCAACTGCTGAAAAGCCCATTACTGTATTTTGACGAGACACGCGAACGGGGCAGCGCGTCGGTCAAGCGGTATCATACGACGGTGAGGTTCCGGGATCTGTCCTTCGTAGTATATCCACAGACCGGCAAAGTGATTGTGAAAGGCTCTTGGGCGAAGTTTCACAACAAAGGAGAGCATAACTATTCACGCTACACCGTTGCTGATCTGACTGCCGATATAAATACTGTGTCGGAAATCTTTGATTACGATTTCTCGGTAGGAGTGGTACACGGTGTTGAGGCTGGTGTAAATCTGGACCTGAGTGGTTTACCTCAGCCGTATTTCTCTCCTTCTTATTTATTACCCCGTATCATCTGCTATCAGGGCCGTAAGCCCTTCCTTCCAATGAAGTCTATTAAGGGGGCGGGGCAGGGTATCGAATGCGTGTTGAGCAATTACCGAATCAAGGTGTATGATAAAGGTTTACAGTATCGGCTCCCTCATTCGCTTCTCCGGTTGGAGTATGATTGTAATCTGATGAAAGAGTTAGAGCCACTTAATATTAGAGTTTTCAATGACCTGACCGACCAGAAGAAAATGCGACTCTTAGGCGAGAAGGTTCAGTATCTAATGGACGATCTAATTATCCTCGAACCTATACCGACCAATGGCTTAACTAAAGCCGAGCAAAAATTATACACTCAGGCCGAACGGCCAATTTTCTGGCAAGGGCAAACCCGACGTAATCGGAATTATTACCTGACCAACTTTCGCGCCCTAATGCAGACGTACAACCAGCATAGTTTGCACCAGACTCTATGCGAACAGGTGCGGCAGGAGTGGGAGACGCTGACCGAAAATTGTAACGTTTTTGCCGGTGATGGTGAGCGCGAGGTAAACGCAACGAGTCGTGAAAATTGTAACGTTTTCTCACCTGTTAATTGCGAGAAACGTTACAATGCGCTGGACATGGCCGCAGGTATTAGCTTCCGCGAGCCAGTGGAGCAGTTGACAGTGGTGGATGGCAAACAGGATGACCGCTCCGAAGCGTACAGGCCGGCGTATGGCCCCAGCGATGAGAAGAGCCATCTACCCAACAATCTGCTTCGGCGCGTCAGGAAGATGAAGGCTAATGTTGATTTGCTTCCGGCGTCGTTGATGCTGACACCCAGTCAATGCGCCCTGCTGACCTATTTTGATGGCACCAACGAAGAACTGAATTCAATTCTCAAAACGTGCGCCCGTAAGACCATACAGATGATGACAATGGATTTTTTCGGCGTTGCTACCAAGCATGACGGAGGGGCGTAAAAAAAAACGGCTGCCCTGTACGGGGGCGTGGGAGGTAGTCCCCGCAGGGGCGAGACAGCCTGATTATTAAAAAAAAACGTCGTTCCAAGCTCAAGCTCCTCAGAAACACCACAATTAACCTATTTCCCATAGAACCCAATGGCGGCTAACGTCCTCACCAATCACAACCAAAACCCCTACGGTGGCTACAAACAGCGCAGACAGACCGTGCAGTTTGCCGCAGGTGAGTACGAAATTGGTACGTTGAGTTTACTCACCCCTATATCGCTCCGGGTGCTGCTGGTTATGGCGGCTCAACTGACTAATGAAGGCTTTGTAGTTGCTCCGCTCGACATGGTAGCTTCCCGCACGAACTGTTCACGTAGCTTCGTTAACAAAGGCATTCTCGAACTAGCCCGGTTCGGCCTCATCACTAAGAAAAAACGTGGCCAGTACTGGATGGATCCATCGTATTTCAGACCGGTAGTGATCGAAGTGTAACGAACAGGTCCGGGTAAGCATGAACGCGTAGTTGGACCAAAGGCATTTTGTCAGACCTCAGTTCGGGCTTGTTACTTCCTGGCGATGGATAATACCCCTCTCTTAATCTCTCTTAGAAACTCACTTAATCTCTCTTAGCCTCACTTAAACAATGACCAGCCTAATCGCCTGAACTTGAATTACCCGTCTCTTACAACAAAGAAGGCCCTCGGTGTGAGAGCCTTCTTCTTTTTTGACTTGTTGCATTGGCTACGTCTGAGCCACTGTTCGCAGGGCAAACGGATTGGCAATGGTCCGGTGTCCAAATTCGGTCAGCATGGCGGCTGTGTTGCTGGCGTCAATCTTCTTACGAGCAATTACGTCCCGTACATAAGGCTGATTCAGGCTGGGAATCCGGCTCTCGAAAAAAGGCCATAATTCGTCAGCCTCGTATATCTTTTCGGACGTGGGGAAATCGACCAAAGGCTTTATGCGGGATTGCTGTTTAAACTCGTCGCTGTACGCATACGTCCAGGTACCGTCGTGCAGGCACAACCGCCCAATCTCCAGACTTTTCAGGGTGAGGTGGAACACCATATTCTGATTGGTGGGCGTCTGCATGGTCTCTGTCGCTTTGGATCGGAGCAGGCCCATTAGGTGTTTGAGTGCTTTCGTCATCATATCATGTCATTAATCATGGCCAATTGATTGCTTAGACAATGTTTCGGTACGGGATACCAGACGTACAAACTACCGTTGATAGACTCTTGATCTGACCGGCACTGAACAAATCTTCGTAAAACGCTTGTTATGCTCGTGGAACGTATTCAACTTTGTCTCAGAAATAAAAAGGCTCTGTAGCCCGCGAACGCCTAAGTACCACTTGGGAAGTTTATGTAGCGGGAACGGAGCCTTTTTATTTATAGAGCGTTTCATCTATTTCCCGCTGCGTTGGTTTAAAAAGCCAGTGTCGATAGGGATGATGCCACTGATTCTCAGGCCCACCCCGCCATCCAGTCGAACTGCCAGAATTGAAGCCGGGCAAAACCTTACAGATGCGCTTATTGATATGGCGATATAGCTTCTCCTTCGCAATAGTTCGTTTGCCCCGGCGGGTGGCTCCCACTGGCTTTTCTTTATGCCCGTCGTTCAGGCGAAAAGCCATGCAGCCCAACACCACGTCTAAACACTGCAACAGACGGTGCGACCGCGAATCTACTTCGGTAATGTCGGCCTTGCGAAACTTGATGCGGGCCAATTGGAAGGCCCGCGTAGTTTGAAGCCCCTTTATATACTCTTTGAACACCTGACGCTTGTTTAGGCGGTCGGGAAGTTCATCGAAGTAGGCCCGGACGTAGATTGGCCGGTCTGTTGGGTTGCTGTACGTTAAGCCAAACGCGTGTTTGAAAAACTGGTAGTACAATAGGAAATATTCGTTGGCCTGCTGCTCAGCCGATAAACCAACGGCCCGGTTTGCGTTCTGGGTAAACATGATACGAACCTTTACCAAGTCGGCTTCAATCAGGTCGAAGAATGCGTCCATCAGGGCCATGTATTTGGATAGGTATTGACTGGTTACGCGCTGCCATTTGACCTCATCGCGCAAATACTGCTCCTGACAAACCCGCTCAATGGCAGCCTCGACCCGCCGAATATCAGACGACCGCACCAGCACACCGCCGTAGAAATTAGAGAAGTATTTTCCGCGCTTAACTGACTCGTCGCACCAAATTCTGTATTCCATTCTGGGTAAAGATAGCTTGCCCGGTTCGGTTAAAGGAGACGTAGCACATGGGTGGTGGCAAGATACCCATTCTGATACGGGCAACGGACAGTCAGGCTACACCACGACTAACTCATACTCGGCCTGCGCCATGCCGAAGCCGGGTTCTACGACCAGCACCTCGGCGTGGGTCAGGCCGTAGAGCCGGTACACCAGCACGTCGATTTGCCGTTCCAGCGTCGTGGTGTCCTGATTGGTTTTCTTTGCCGTTAGAATCCGATTAACGAGGGTTTCGATTTCGGCTTGCTGCGCTGAGGTCGCTTTAGGAATGGGTAGCTCCCTAAATTCTCCAATTTTTATTTTAGGGAAAACGTCATCGTACTCGTTGCTTGTCAGTTTGAAATAGTAGGATGTTAGTCTCGATCCTAACACACCGAGTAAGTAGTTTGCAGAATAAGCGTTATCAGTCGGTATAGCAATGAAAATACTCTGATCGATAATGATTTTTTCATTTACTACTGCGCATACTAATTTTTCAGCGAGTACCTGTCGCATCACTATCCGTTCATTCTCGAAAAATTTCGTCTCACGTGCTGCTGCAAGCCAAGGGCCATAGCTTATATGGCTCTTCCCATCCCATTTGTAGCCATACGGATGCAGGTGCCTACCTCTTATTTCCGGCACAAAAGTATCATCCTTCTTAAAATCAGCATGGTAGGCTTTGGTCTTTATGACTTCCTCAGACTGACCCCGGTACTTGTCATATGGATTTACACCTCGCGTAATTTCACTGATAGAACCTAATTGAATTGCTTTGCTTTTTACCTTTTCTACTATCCCGACATCTTCCTTCGTAGCTTCAATATCAAACACAAACCTCTCGTTGCTCTGAAATCGACTTTGGCTAACTGTGTTTTTAGTGTGGAAATTCTCATCCTCGATTACCAGCACTTTTAAAGCTTTTCGGGTAGTAGAATCATTACGCTGAGCTACAAAAATTAAAGTATCTACCACAGCTTGCTCAAAGACACTGCTCAGATTAGGTGCAATTGCCTCAAACTGGAGTTTTTCAAGGACAAACTTTCTACATGCCGAAAACTGCATATTTTTCAGCCACGAATTTGGAGTGATAAAGCTTAAAACTCCTCTGTTGAAGAGCAGGTTAACGGAGCGTTCAATAAATGCCACATACAAATCAAGTTGATATTGAGATGTTTTGTAATTAGCTTTCAGATAGGATTTTAGCTTCTCGTCTGCCAGCTTTGTAAGGTATGGCGGATTACCAATCACGATGTTGAATCGGTCTTCGGGGTCGAAGTTATACATCGTAATCATATCGAAAAACCCGGCTGAGTGCATGGCATCGAAGGGGTTCCAACCGGCCATTTGGCTGGCGGTACCTTTGGGGTAGCCATTGCGTTCCAGCACCTGCTGTAAGTCCCGGCGTTTTCGGGCTTCGTCTTTTTGCAGTTTCTTTTTGTCGGCATACCGGCGTACAAAGAAAATTTGCTGCCGGAGTTCGTTCAGTTCTTTTTCGGCCTTTTTCACGGCGGGGCTTTCGCTGAGCAGATTGAGCTGCCCCTGTGGGCGGTCTAAGGCCACCAGCGTGTTGGCGGCCACAAATTTGGTTTCGAGGTTTGGCATACTCAGCACGTTGCGGTTGGGGCGGTTCTCATCAACTTTCTGCTCCACGATGAGTGAGATAAAGAATCGCAGTTTAGCAATCTGTACAGCAATCTGCTGGATGTCCACGCCGTAGATGCAGTTCTCAATCAGAAATAGCTTCCGGCCATAGTCGGACGAATTATGCTCAAAGGCTTCGCTGATTTGCCGAAGCCGCTCTTCCCTCACTTTACTGTCACCCTCATCGAATGCTTTCTGAGTTTCAGCAATGGCCTTTTGCTTTTGCACCTCCCGCCAGCCCTTGTTTTCGGGGTCGAGCCGGGACAGAAGCGAAACCATACGGTGTAGAATCCCCATTGGGAAGGCACCGGAACCACAGGCTGGGTCGAGAATGTTGGCCGCGCCAATGGCATCAATTAAGGTGGTACAGGTGGCTTCGTCGTTCGAGAACGGGTTGGCTTCGTGAGCATCGTCAAAGAGTGCATCAAGTTTCTGGCTGGCTTCGGCTTCCGGCATAGTGGGCGTAGTGGCCACCGTTTCCAGCATAGATAGCTGGCCTTTCTTCACCTCGTTGCCAAAGAGTTGCGTTTGTTTTCTGCCCAGTTCAGTCTGGGTTATGGCAATGGGGGCAGTCAGCTTTTGTAATAAATACGCCTTTAGGCTCTCGTCAACCATATAGGCCACAATTTCGCGGGGCGTGTAGAACGAGCCGGTCTGCTTACGGGCGGTCGATTTGGTTTCGGGGTTGTAGGATGCCAGTAGGTTCTCAAATACCCGCCCCAGCAGTTCGGGGTCAAGGGCTATTTCTTCGTCGAGCGGGGTGTTTTCGGCAATGGTGAACTTGTAGCTGTTCAGGATGCCAATTAAGCCCTTCACGGGGGTTTGGCGGGGCTTGTTCTCATTGTATTCCCCGGCGAGGTCGAGCGTGGTCTGACCAAAGAAGAGCGCGTTGGGGACAATGGCCCGTTTTGATTTGGTGCTGGTAAAGCCATCGTACCGGCGTTCGGTTTCGCCGGTGTCTTTGTTTGCGGTACGGTCGAGGCATTCAAATAGTCCTCCGTTCAGAAACGGCACCTCAGCAAATAGCTGTAATGCGTTGGCGGGTTGCCCAAACAATTCGGCATATCGGTAGCGGGTCTGGTCGCCGTAGTCGTCAGAGTAACCTTTGGCTCCTTTTTTGGCTGCATCGACAAATTGCCTTTTTTCGGCTTCCGACTGCGCGTCAGCATTCATCGGCGTGTTGAGGGTAGCAAAGAACAGATTTTGCAGAATGGCCTGGTAGTAGCTCCCGTCCGTATCGCTGCCCACATCGAGCGATTTACCATCGGCTCCCAACAGCAGATTTTCCAGTTGTTTCTCATCAAATAGGCTGGCCGAAATCAGCCCTTTTTCTTTCACAAACCAGACAAAAATGAGCCGGGTCAGCAAGCGAATCACGCTGGCGGATGCATAGGCTTCGTCGGTCAGGCTCTCGTCAGCAGGCTTCGGAAACTTGACAGTTTTCACCGCCCACAAATACCAGTGAAACAACTCCTGATAGAATCGTTTATTCAGGATAGACACGCTGAACGTTTCCTGCCAGAGTTTATAAAACTCCCGAAAGCTGGTCACGACCTGTTTGCCGGTACGTTTCTGTAAATCCAAGTCCCGCAGAATGCGGAGATGGCCCGAATGGGGTTGGTTCAGGTCAATATCTTTTAGGATAGAGACTTTACCCAGTTTTTCGCCGGGTCGCCATTGCTGACCCTTCGCATAGCGAATGCGCTCCACAGCTGCGAGGGAAAGGACCGTCTGGCCCGTCAGAGATTTATACCGAAACACCACCGCCACCGGCAGTTTACGACTCACCCGGTTAAAGGCGCGAGCCAGTTCAGCCAGCGCAGTACGAGCGGGGTTGGTCAGGCTCAAATCCAGCGCGAATACCATCAGGCCTGTATAGGCATCGTCGCGGTCAGCGCGTTGCTGTACGGCTTCGAGCGTGTTAGTCTCACCAGCGAAGAGATCGGTTTGGCGGGCAAAAATGCCATCGTCCACCATACCCACAAAAAAGGCTTCCTGAATAGATTTAAACGGCTCGCGGTCGCGGTAACTCGCGCCGAGGGTCGAACTCACGGGAATAGGCTGAGCCGTTGGCGAGTTTAGCCGGATACCTAACTGGGTAAATAGGTGAGCGGTAGCCTCAAAAAGTGATTGGTGAGCGAAAGGAGAAAGGTCCATAAGGTAGGAAGGTCAGGCGGGGCGGGGTCGGCGGGGTCAGGCAGTAACTACGAACCAGTTAATGAGGTCCATTTGGTCAAGTTTGAATTTTTCTTCGAGTTTACGACCCTCAGCCGATGGGATTGATTTTTCTGCATCAACGCCGTTGTTGAATAAATCCAGAATCGTAGTGACGGCCCGCTGAGGTACCTGTGTGGTCATCCAGGTTTCAATGGCATCGGCCAGCGGTTTCAGGGCTGCGTCTTCGCCCCGGTCAATGGCTTCGGGTACGTAGCGGTCCTGATTTTTATGTCGGCGAAGCAGCGTTAGAATCTGCGGGTTGTTAGCCAGCGTAAGCGTTCGCGGAGCTTGTGCCTTACCCGTTGGCTGGTGTAGCAAATAGATGTCTTCGTACACGTGTTCTTTGTCGCCGGGTTCGGCCCGTTTTGGGTAGCCCAGCACGGCCACTACGCTGTCGGGTATTCGGTCGGTATCGGTTCCTGTTAGCTTAAAGCCCGTAAATACGCCATTGGGAATGCCTTTGAAAAAGTTTTCTTCCCGTCGAAAGAAGTCGAACAACTCCTGCCGGAACTGCTCAAGCGACAAATTATCAAGGCCCAGTGTCTGCGTGCCGTTCTCTACCTCATCCCACGAGCTTTGCAGTTGTTCGAGCATCCGTTCGGACTGCCGAGACAACAGCGGGTTATCCTGAATTATGGCTTCGAGTTCGGGGGTCATCCGGTCATACAATTCGGAGCCAACGAGTGTCATCATGGCCATGCGACTTTCCACCCGGTCTTTCAGATTCAGGTAATCGTCAAAATCGCGGGCGGGCCAGAAGTTGATCCCTTGAATACGCTCGTTGGGCGAGCCAATCCGATCAATCCGACCAAATCGTTGGATGAGCCGAACAGGGTTCCAGTGAACGTCGTAGTTCACCACGCAATCGGCATCCTGCAAGTTTTGTCCCTCACTTAAACAGTCCGTAGCTACCAGAATGTCAATTGGGTTGTCGAGTAATCTTGTCGTTTCGGCATCGTGCGCCCGGATGAGTTGCTGCCAATCAGGAAACGACACCTGCCATTGTCCATTTACGCGCATCTTTGGGTCGGCATGTTGCTCATAAAACTCGGTCCAGTCACGCTCGCGGTAGAGTTTGGTAAAGGGTGCGAATCGCTGTAACAGGCTTTCAAAAGAGCGGCCCAGCTTGAGTCGGCGGTCGGCTGGCTCAACGGTCACGTCGGCTTCCCACACATCGCCCGATACGTAGGCCACCTGCCCAAAACCGTAGCGGCTCCGTAGTTCGGTGTAGAGGTGCCGGGCTGTGTCTTTGTAGGTGGTGAAAATAACCAGTTTAGGGTTGGCTGTTTTCTGCTTGATCCTGATGTGCTTCACCAGCGTTTCGAGTTTGGGGTCGTCAGCGATACGGGCCGCATAGTCAGCCGCAAACTTATCTAACTCGGCTTTGAGAGCTTTAAGAGCCTTTATATCGCTTTCTAAGCTTGCTTTAAACTTAGGCAACTGCCGCATGGATGACAGCGCAACCGGATTCTTTTTGCCCAGCGTAATCAGGTCGGCGGCATCCTGTTCCTCTCCGTCGTTCGTGTCTTCTAAATCCTCTGCGGTTTTATTATCAATGTCCACTGTCAGGGTAGAAGCCTGCTTCGTCTTTTCAAACAACTCAACTTTCTCCAGCGCATTCTCATGGTGGGTAAGAATGTTGCCGACAGTGACTCGGAACGGATACCAGCCCGATTCAAGGCGTTTCATCAAGAGCTTAAACATCATCCTGACCAGAAACTGCTCGCGATGCTTGGGGTCGTCTAAGTTTTCCAAGGAACGTTCACGGCCTTTCTTCTTATCTTCGTCCTGCTCGGTCTTTTCAGATTTGATATAGTCGTGAGGTCGATACGCCGTTAGGTTGTTGGGCAGGGCATTCATTATAGCCTCGAAGTCAGTTAGCTTGCCAAAAGGGCCAGGAGCCGCGTACTCATTGATTGGCAGCTCTTTCTTAGGGAATTTCAGGTCAGACCCATATTGCTCTTCAATTAGCTTTCGGGTACGGGCCACAATCAGGGCATCGGTCAGCGTGAAGAACTTCTGGGGCAACGTTGCCACGAATCCCGCAACCGTGCGATTAGAGTCATTACTCCACTTCTTGAACTGCTCCTGCGCTTGCCGGAATATGGATTCCAGGCTATTGATTTCTAATTCAGTCTGGCCAAATCCCCGGTTGTCTCCGCGAACGATGAGTTTAAATTGGTTTCTAACGTCGGTGAGTTTGTTATTGATAGGCGTTGCCGATAGTTGCAGCACTCTCACCGTCCGGTTGGGCTTACCACCCTGCAACAGATTATCGACTAAGAACTGATACCGGGACGATTTATCGTTGCGAAGGTTGTGACTTTCGTCAATCACGATTAGCAGTTTTGGTTGTCGCTGCAACTTGCCCAGCTTCATACTGTCATAGCTGTCTAAGCGGCCTTCCTGCAAATCGCTGTGGTGGCGAACGATAAACTCTAAATTATCCGGCTCAAACCGTGAGCCTTCTCCGGCTTCGTACTGTGCCCAGTTATGCCGTAGTTTCTTGGGACATAAGACCAGTACCGTGTAGCCGTTCATCTCGAAATACTTCATAACGGCCAAGGCGGTCCACGTTTTACCCAATCCTACGGCATCGCCGAGGATGGCCCCACCGTACCGGCTGAGCATCTTTATAAGGCTAATGACGCCCTTCTGCTGATAAGGGAATAAGGTGTGATATAGTAGCGTATCCTCTAAGTGACGTATTTCCTGCTTAAAAGCCTCGTTTAAGGTCAATGAGTCAAAGTCCTTGCGGAACAACTCATATAGGATTTTGTAATACAGGTCATTGGGGGAATA
>JBBRMP010000175.1:0-11938 GCA_038230755.1 Cytophagales bacterium
CAGTTAGAGACAATTACCCACTCGCAGGGTTTGGCCAGCTTGGGTACGTAGCTAAACGCCTGCTCAACGGGCGTACCGGGAAAGTCTTTGCGGTTTTGCTTTTTATCGAGGTTAATCAGCGGCCCTTTTAGCTCAATAATGGCGTGAACATCGCTCTGCGTGGCTTTGGCGGTGGCGTCGAACTGGAAATAGCCCAGCACCCCGTCGGGTGTTTTGCCGTCGAAATCAACTTTATATTCATGCTCTAACTGCCACTCGGTCAGTTGCTTTTCATAGGCGTAGCCCAGTACGTCGCCAAAGATTTTGTTGAGGAATTCGGATTGGAGTTTCCGCTCGTTGAGCGACTGAATTTTGCCCGACGCGATCCCGGTTTTCCAATTGGCAAGGACTTTCAGTTTAGCGTCCTGATTATCAATCGTCAGGTCGCGTTGCAGTGCTTTGTCAATGTCGGCTTGGGCAAAAATGGGGCGGTGTTGCATAGGAGCAAACATACAACAACAGGCTGATTTGCCCGGTTGTGGTTAACAAGAATACGCCTCAGTCGTGCCTTACACGCCCTGCCTCATCAACTCAGTCAGGATTTTCTGGGCAGCGATGGCGATGATGGTGCCGGGGCC
The DNA here is from genome assembly GCA_038230755.1 of Cytophagales bacterium. Classification (GTDB taxonomy): domain Bacteria; phylum Bacteroidota; class Bacteroidia; order Cytophagales; family Spirosomataceae; genus Fibrella. The sequence continues at coordinate 618 of JBBRMP010000175.1, forward strand.
GAAGATGCCTTTTACGCCCGCATCGAAGAGGTATTGGTAGTCGGCGGCGGGGATTACACCCCCGGCAATGACCATGATATCGTCGCGGCCAATAGCCCTCAACTCCTGAATCAACTGCGGCACCAGCGTTTTGTGGCCCGCCGCCAGGCTCGACACACCCACGATGTGTACGTCGTTTTCTGCTGCTTGCCGAGCTACCTCGGCGGGGGTCTGGAACAGCGGCCCCATGTCTACGTCGAAGCCCAGGTCGGCGAAGCTCGTAGCAATGATTTTGGCCCCCCGGTCGTGGCCGTCCTGCCCCATCTTTGCCACCAACATCCGGGGTCGGCGACCTTCTTCGGCGGCAAATTGATTCGTCATCTCGCGGGCAATGCGAAAATTTTCGTCATCCGACACCTCTGCCGAATACACCCCCGATACCGACCGAATCGTGGCCTTATGCCGTCCAAAGGCGGTTTCCAGTGCATCCGAAATCTCGCCTAGTGTAGCGCGGTGCCGGGCGGCGGTGATAGCGAGGGACAATAAGTTTTCTGTGTTCTGCGGTCTGCCGTCTTCTGTTGTTGCCCCACCGTTCTGAGCGGCGTTTGTTAAGTTCGCAAGCGCTGCCACTACGGCCTCCCGATCACGCGTTTTTTTGATAGACTCTAACCGCGCTAACTGGCTTTCGCGGACGGCCTGATTGTCTACTTCCAGCAGGTCAATCTCGGTGGGGACGGCTAATTTGTAGCGATTTACCCCCACCACGACGTCTTTGCCCCCGTCAATCCGGGCCTGTTTACGGGCGGCGGCTTCTTCAATGCGGAGCTTGGGCAGGCCCGTGTCAATAGCCTTTGTCATGCCGCCGAGTGCTTCCACTTCAGCAATCAACGCACCCGCTTTTTCCACCAGTTCGTTGGTCAGGTATTCCACATAATACGACCCGCCCCAGGGGTCAACGGCGCGGGTGATGTCGGTTTCGTGTTGGAGGTAAAGCTGGGTGTTGCGGGCAATGCGGGCCGAAAAATCGGTGGGGAGGGCAATGGCTTCGTCCAGCGAATTGGTGTGCAAGCTTTGAGTGCCGCCCAGCACCGCCGCCAGCGCCTCGATGGTGGTGCGGGCCACGTTGTTGAACGGGTCCTGCTCGGTGAGGCTGTAGCCCGACGTTTGACAGTGGGTACGCAGGGCCAGCGATTTAGTGTTCTTTGGGCCGAACTGCTCCACCAGCATGGCCCACAACAACCGCCCCGCCCGGAGCTTGGCAATCTCCATGAAGTGGTTCATGCCGATGCCCCAGAAAAATGACAGGCGCGGGGCAAACTGGTCGATGTTCATGCCCGCCGCCAGCCCCGTACGGATGTATTCGAGCCCGTCGGCGAGGGTGTAGGCCAGTTCGAGGTGGGCGGGTGCGCCTGCCTCGTGCATATGGTAGCCGCTGATGCTGATGCTGTTGAACTTCGGCATGTGCTGGCTGGTGTACGCAAAAATATCACCGATGATCCGCATCGACGGGGCGGGCGGATAGATGTACGTATTTCGCACCATGAACTCCTTTAAAATGTCGTTCTGGATCGTGCCAGAGAGGCTTTCGGGTGAAACACCCTGCTCTTCGGCAGCCACGATATAGAACGCCATAATGGGCAACACGGCCCCGTTCATGGTCATGCTTACCGACATTTGGTCGAGGGGAATCTGATCGAAGAGAATCTTCATATCTTCTACCGAGTCGATGGCCACGCCTGCCTTGCCCACGTCGCCCACCACGCGCGGGTGGTCCGAATCATAGCCCCGGTGGGTGGCCAGATCAAAGGCTACCGACAGCCCTTTTTGGCCCCCCGCCAGGTTGCGTCGGTAAAACGCGTTCGATGCTTCGGCGGTGCTAAACCCCGCGTATTGCCGAATCGTCCACGGTTGCCGCACGTACATACTCGCATACGGTCCGCGCAGATACGGCGGAATACCTGCCTGATTCTCAGGGGCATCGGCGGGGACATCAGCCACCGAAAAACGCGGTTTTAGTCTAATGCCCTCAGCCGTGGTATAGGGTTTGTCGATGCTCGTGGTTGGCTGGCTGGCAACGGGTGTGGCGGGTATATTGAGGAAGTTAGGGCGCATAGAGGTGTAGCTGACCCCAAAATAACACACATTTATGGTATGAGTCCTTTTCAGCAGGTCAGGACGCAGTGGCAGAATGTGAATTTCCTGACCTGTCTTTGCGTTTTGTACTACAGGGATTTATCAAAAAAAGCAATGGTCCGGGCGTTCGCGTCTTTATGAAATTTATGCTCGGTGTAACACACAAAAATCTGGTCTTCAATTTCGCCCATCAACGTTTTGTTGTTGGCTATGGTCGCGCTCATCACCGTTTTCCAGGCGTCAGTTTGGCGGGGATTCGTTTTGAAAAAGTCGTTGGCATCTAACTGCCCGCCTTTTTTAAGGTCAGTATAAATCTGGTTTGAGCTGGCCACATCAACACCCGGAATGGTTGTAAACCGTTCGGGATAGATCGGCGAGGGTTCGTTCACGTAAAATTCAGCCCGGATTTTACGGGCGGCCAACTTGCCGTAATTCGTATATGAATCAGCCAGACGAGTTGGTTCTTCGGTCACGTCGTTGCGTGAAATAGCCCAGATTACCGGCACGGTCGAAATGTCGAAAACCTGACCAATGCCCGGCACGCAATACAAAGCCCCGGCTTTGAAATTTTTGAGGTACGTAATCACGCTGCAAAATCCACTCCCCTGCGACATCCCGACACCGAATAGATTGGCCTGATTCGTCAGAATATTCCGTTGCTTCAGGTTCGCCAGAATCGCGTCGATGTTGACGATGTCGGGATTGGTGGCCACGGTGGTGGCGTTGCTCCATCGTTTATTGGTGCGGTCAACGCTTTCGGTTATCACGGCGGCATAACCATTGGCAACGGCGTAGCGCATGAAGTTCTCGTTTTCGGCACTGGCCCCCACCCAGCCTTTGGCGTTGCCGGTAGCCCCGTGAAAGGGCAAAACCACACCTTTGTAGTTAGCTGGCACGTAATAATAAACCTGCGACCCGTTGATGGTTTCGCTCACCCACGTAAAATTGGTGCTGGTTTTGTAGGTGGCCGTTAGTTTCAGACCCGTCGATGGGACCTTCACTTTACTTTTCCACTCGTTGGGGTATTTCATGCCCTGCACGTCGCCCGTCCACTTGTCGAATACCTGCCCCGCCGGGGCCACGTTCGACCAGACATAGACCGAATCGCCGACGGTGGCCGTACCGCTGCCGTAGCCGCTCGTAACCTGCACCGTGGCCGTAGTTGGCGTGGGTGTTGGAATGGGCGTAACCGTTCCGTTGTCTTTTTTGCAGGAGGCCATCAGCAACAGTAGCCCTATCCCGAATAAACCAATGTTTTTCATGCGTTTTTTTGGTTGTCCGTTTAATTGATGAACATAAAAATGGTTTGGTGTCCGGCTAGACACCATGTCATCAGAAGAACCAGCTACTCATAATAATAGCCGAAGATGATGCCCATTTCGTCGTCGGAAGTCAGGCCGAAACCGACCGTCTTGTCCGTCGAATTATAGTAGGTGATCTCCGACGTGAGTCCTTCGCCTTTGTTGAGGAGTAAAGCCGGGGTGAAATTTTTGATCAACGGATGCTCCCAGTCCGTGTTTTCATAAACTACCTGTCCGTCCCGCGTTCCGCCTTTGATGCGGATAATGAATTTTTCACCTAGTCTATGATTGTGCGACGTCAGCATCACCACCGACCGGGGTTTGTCGAACGTCCACGATTTGGTAAAGGTCTTGCGGGCGTTTGCTGGCAGGTCTAAGTTGGTGTTCCCCAAATCCAGCATCTGCACTATGTTTTTGACCTTTGCCGCGTCGGTGGTGTAGAGGTTCACGTAGTTTTCTCCGTAGAGCACCGTATTGGTTTTGTTGAAATAGTGGGCGTTGAGGTCAATGGAGTAATTGGCGGGGAGTTTGATGGCCGTGCCTTCGGGCAGCGTATAATCCTGATTGGCTAAGGTGCCGCCCCCCAGATAGATGTGGTTCGCCATCGAGAGTGTTGTCTGGCGGTTCAGGCTGTTGTCGGCATTCCGCAAATCCCGCACCTGATCGAGCGCGGGCAGACTGGTACGATCCCGAAAATCATACAGCACCATATGGTGGCTGTTGGGTCGGCTTCGCAACACGATCCGGTTCACGTAGATGTCCGCCGCGTTACCGATGGCCCGACGCACAAACACTTCCCGTTCAAAATTCGGGTTCACCGCAAACAAGTCAATCTTCGCCTGATAGCCCGTAGTGGGCGCGGGCGGAGCGAGGGGAACGAAGGGGGCCGTTGTGGTGGCTGTTTTGTCGGCCAGCAGCGAGGCATCTACCACCGAACCAGTTGCGGGTGCCCCCGCTTCGATCCACCGGCGCACAAACTCGATCTGGCCCACCGACAGTGGCTGACCACCCAACGGCATGGGATTACCGTAGTTTTTGCCCGCGTGGTGGGTGCTGCCGTCCGGCTCGATTTTGTGGTAAAACAAGCTCGATTCCGACTGAAACGGCTTCACCCGCATCAACCCATCGGCACGGGCTTCGGGGTTCTGCGCCAGCACGTTGACCAGATTCTGGTACGCTACGCCCTTGGCCAGCACCAGGCCGTGTTGGTTGAATGTCGCGTCGGTCTGGGCCGCGTGGCAACCCGCCGTAGCGCAGGAGGTGGTCAGGACCTGGTTCTGTAACAAATCAAAACTGCTCGTTTCGAGGGGGGTGACGGTGTCTTTTTGGCGACAGCTTTGCAGCTCCACCCCGCCGAGAGCAGTGGTCAGGCAGGCGATGCTCACCCAGATTTTGATCGATTTCATGGTTTATCGGGGTAGTTGACGAATCAGCGGTTGCCGCGCAGCCCCCGGCCCTGCTTTATGCGGTCTTTTTGCTCGTCCCGGAAGGCTTCGTACTGCTTGTACTGATCCTGGTTCAGCACTTTTTTCAGTTCGTCGTTCTTGCTGTTCACCAGCTCACGGGCCTGCTTCATGGTTTGGCGGTTGCGTCCGCCCGTCTCCATCAGCGACTGGGCCTGGCGGGCGTAGTTGAGGTTGATGGCCGCAACGGTCGGTTCTTGCTCGGCGGTCAGTGAGAGCCGCGCTTTCATCTGGGCCGTCTGCCCATTGGCGCGTTGCTCAGGCGTGGTATTGGCCAACTGCGCCCGGCGGCTGGGCGGCGCATCGGTTGTGGGTGTGGTCTGGGCGAATGCCTGAACAGACAAAAAAGCGGAGAGCAGCAGGGCTGCGACGAATGAGTACTTCATAGCGTTTTTTGTTGGTTTATAGGTGGTTAGTGGCAACGGTTGCCACGGGCGGGGGTACTGCCCTACCAGTAAGAATGCGGTTTGCTGAGAAAACTTGCGGAGCTGCCTTCATTGATTGAGTTGGTTGAGCCATTCCCGCTGCCCCGGTTTCGCGGGGCGGGCCGTGCCCTGCCCCAGACGAGTCAGAAACTGGTCGAACCGCACCCGCTGGTCGGGGGTGCAGATGGCCCGTACCTGCTGCCAGTGCCGAAAACGAAGCCGGATAATCTGGCTGTTTTGCCCCGCCAAACGGCCCGCCAGGGCGTTAAGACGCTCGTCGGAAACCGATGCCTGATTGAGTTGACCGTACAGTTCTTTTCGTAGCCGTTGCAAGCTGTCTTCGCAAGGCTGGATGCCGGTCAGAAACCGGGCGTGAATGGCCCGATATGTTTCCCGTTGTCGGGGAGTAAACTCAAGCCGGTTGGCAACAAACGCGTATGGATGCTGGCGGTTGGCCCGAAACTGCCTGGTTTTCCACACGATCCAGCCAATCGTCCCTACGTTCAGGCACAGCAGTAGCCCGATACTGAGCCAAAATGCGTAGTATTTTTTTGGGTTGGTCATGGGGTTCACCAGTTTGGCATCGCCGGATCGAGTTTCCACTGGGCGGCAAACGATTCGGTGGCCTGTTGCTGCTCATCGACGCTCAGTTGATGCTGGTAGACTACAATTGCCGACAGGTTGAGCAGGGTTATCACCCCCAGCGAAACGAGCAGGTAAGCCGGACGGAACGCCCACCGGCCAACCACTAACTGGTCCAGCCGACTGTCCAGTCGGGCTTCGGTTCGGGTCACAAAAAAGGGCCGGGGCGATGCTCGTTTGATCCCGTCGAGCGCCCGAAGGGTATGCTCGATTTCAGCATCGATCTGTTTGTTGGTTTTCATTGGATTTACTCGTCTGGTTACTGGTTATCCTGTTCATAATAGGCGGCCAATCGGTTTCGCAGGTTCGCCTTAGCCCGGTACAGCAGCGACTCGACCGCCGACAGCGACGTTTGCATCACCTCGGTAATCTCCTGATAACTCAGGCCTTCGAGATGATGCAGCGTGAAGGCTACTTTCTGCTGGTCGGGCAGGCGGCTGATGGCAGCAAACAGGATGTTGGCCCGTTCCTGCCGTTCCAGTTCAACGCCCGGATGCACAAACTCAACGGGATGGAGTCGGTCAGCCAATCCGTCATCATCGTCGGCGGAGCCAAATAAGCTCGTCAGAAACGTAAATGGAATACCGCCCCACCGTTTACGGGCGTGGCGTTTGCGGTAGGCTTCCAGGGCTTTGGTGGTGGCAATCCGATAAATCCAGGCGGTCAGTTTCATGTCTCCGCCAAACTGCCCGATGGACTCAAATACCTGCACAAATACCTCCTGCGCCACGTCTTCGGCTTCTTCGGGCTGCTGAACAATGGCCAGTACGGTATTGTAAACGCGGTGCTGGTAGGTGGTCACTAATTCCCGGAAAGCCACCCGACTACCCTGTTTAAGCCCGGCGATAAGCGTCGATACGTCCAAAAGCCCGTCCATTGAGTCGTTCGTATCAATAATGCCAGTTGGGTCGTAAAACTTGCGGTCGTGCAAAAAAAATCAAGCGGATTAACTAACTAACTGACAGTCAATTTTTTAATTTAAATCTGTCCAATTATTTTGTGATGCAGGGCGTTGTTTGCCTGTTCACTTCTCAACAAACGATCCAACGTAAAACGCTCATGAAAATGGACGCCCTACTCGTTACCCTCCTGGTGGTCGCGCTGTCGTGCCAGAAAAAAGACGATACCAACCTTGTACCAACCAATCCTGGTCTGACCGGCACCCTGAGCACGTTTGTGGCCCCGGCAACGACCGATGCGGCCATCACGACCTACCCCGACAGCAACTACGTGTATTTGAACCGGAGCGTGACCAGGCTCAACAAATTAGTCGTGTTTATGCCCGGTGCCGGTGCTAAACCCGCTAACTATCAATTGTTTGTGAAAGCGGCAGGCGACTTCGGCTACCATGCCGCCGGGCTGATGTACCCCAACCCCACCGATGCCTACAACACCGGAGCCTGCGCGGGCAGCACCGATCCTGACTGCTTTGGCAAACTGCGGGCCGAAACGCTGACCGGCACCGACCAAACCCCGATTATCGACGTGACCCCGGCCAACTCGATCCTCAACCGGCTCACCAAACTGCTGGCCTACCTCGCCAAAACATACCCCGGCGATGGCTGGAATCAGTACCTGGACGCTTCGGGTAAGCCCATTTGGGCGAGCATCATCATGTCGGGGCATTCGCAGGGGGCGGGGCATTCGGGCTACATGAGCAAGCAGTATCCGCTGGCGCGGGTGATCATGCTGGCCAGCAAGGATTTCACCGGGGCCAACCAACCGGCGGCCTGGTATAGCCTGCCCAACGCTACCGGCAGCAATGCCAACGTCTATGGCTTCACCCACTCACAAGACGAATTTGCCGATCAGCAGGCGGTCTGGAAAGTGCTGAAGTTAGACACCTACGGCACCGTAATGAACGTCGATAACGCAACCACCTACGCTGGGTCGCACACACTCACGAGCGGCAAAGCACCGGCCTTTCTGCCCAATGCGCTCCTGGGTTTTCATAGCTCGGTGGCGGTCGATAAGTTCACCCCCCGCAATGCCGACGGCTCGCCCGCGTTCTTGCCCGTCTGGACTTATTTGCTGAAATTGTAGCTGTCTCATCACAAATTTCTACTGATTATGAACACGTTCCCGTTTAGTCTGACGCTGATCTTGCTGAGTCTGCTGCTGGGTGGCAGTGGTTGCCAAAAAACGCCCGACCTCACCCCGATTCCGGTGGTTTCAACGGATACTCCGGGCGTATCCGCCCGCATCAACAATCAGATTTGGCAAACTACGCCTGCGGCCACCGCCACTACACCCACCTACTATGCGCTGCCGGGCGGCATCAATCCAACGGAGTTAACCCTGGTTGGTATCGGTAGTTTCGTGGGCACACCAGCTACCACGGCTGGCCGACCCGACCGCATCACAATTTTCCTCGCCAACGTGCCAGGCACCGGAACATACCCGCTGACGGGGAGCAACCAGGCCGTCTACACCACCGTTTCTAACCAGCCCGTTAACTACGTGACCGGGTCAACCCAGCCGGGTACCGTCGTGATTACCAACTATGACCGCCTCAAAGGTCTGCTGTCGGGCACCTTTAGCTTCGCTGCCTCCGAAGGCACAACCAGGGTGTCGATCACCGATGGGCAATTTACCGACGTACCCATTACCCGCTAGGGCGGCCACAACGTTACCAACGACATGACTGACCGGTTTTCTGGCCTGACCGACCCGACAATTTACCGGCTAACCCTGGGCGACACCACCGTCTACGGCTTCTCGACGGGGCAATTGGGTATCAAGCAAAATCACTTTGTCAGCCCCAACGGCGGGCGGTATTGGCGGCTGCTGCGGATTCTGACCAGCCGGGCGTTTGCACCACCCATCCCGGTGTTTGTCTGGCTCATCGTTCACCCCGAAGGCATATTCCTGATCGACACCGGCGAAACGGCGCGGGCCAACCAGCCCAATTTTTTTCCACCCGGCGAAGACTGGCTCTGGCACCGGAATTTTAAGTTCTACCTCAACGCCGACGACGAAGCCGGGTCAGCCCTGAGCCGAATCGGGCTGTCGCCTGCCGACGTAAACACCATTGTGCTGACCCACGCGCACATGGACCATACCGACGGGATGAACCAGTTTCCAAACGCGACGATCCTGTTTTCAGCCGCCGAATTGGCGCTGGTGCACCGCATGGGCAGTGCCGCTGGCTGCGTACCGGGTCAGTGGAACCCGTCGCTTCGCATTCAACCAATTACCTACCAGCCAGACAACACGCTGCCCTTCGGCCAGTCGTATCCGCTCACCAAAGCGGGCGACTTGCTGGCCGTTCCGACCATTGGCCACACGATGGGCCATCAGTCTATTTTACTGCGGAAGCATGGACTTACCCTGTTCTTTGCCGGTGATGTTAGCTTCACCGACGACCGGCTGCGCCACCAGGTCGCCGACGGTATGACCACCAACCTCGGCATCCTGCACCGAACCCAGCGCACCATCCTTGATTACATGACCGACACGCCGACCGTGTACCTGCCCACCCATGACCCTAACGCCGGTCTGCGGCTCGAAACCGCTCAGGTTTTCGTGCATTAACATGCATATGGGCAAAAGAGGAACATACCCAGACAGTGCGGCACTTTTCAGCCATTGATGAACACGGTAACTCATTCAAACGACTGGGCCAACCGACGCGTCGTCGAACCTATAAGGTCCGAAATAGCCTGGTCGGTACCCCGATATGTAGGTTTATGTTGCTCCGAACCCGGCTCGTCGTGCCGGAATTTGGTCACGCCCACCAGCACCTTACCGGCCTGGACTGCTGCCACTTTTTCCTGATACGAACGGTTTAACTCGGTCTGAATAAACTCGCTTGCTTTGGCCAGTCCACCCTTGCTTTCTACGTCCAGAAATAACGTCCAGGCGGCTTCGGCGAGTTGGTACGTCAATGTTTCGATGTAATAACTCCCCGCCGAGGGGTCGGCCACTTTGTCGAAGTAGCTTTCGGCGGTCAGCAGCACGGATATGTTCCGGGCAATGCGTTCGCTGAACTCGGTTGACTGCCCCGTAACGGCATCGTACGGCTTGACCGTCAGTATAGTACAGCCGCCAATCACTGCCGCCATCGCCTCGGTGGTTGCGCGGAGCAGGTTGGTGTAGGGCGTGGCGGTGGAGTCGTAGAAAGGGGATGTGGAACAATGGAGGGAAAGAGAAGGCAGCAGGGAGGGGGTGTAGGCGGCGGTGAAGCGGGCTAACAACACGCGGAGGGCGCGGAGCTTGGCGATATCCATGAAATAACTGGTGCCAACGGCCATCGAGATCGTGGTTTTCGGCGTCAACTGGTCAATGGTTAGTCCCTTATTAGTCAGGTCGTCATAGACATCGGCGAGGTTGGCCAGCGTGAAAGCCAGCTCCTGCGTGGCAGTGGCACCCGCGTTGTGGAACGCCCCGCCGTCGATGGTGATGGTGCGAAACAGGGGCGAATCGACGGTGCATTGGGTGGCTTCGGCGAGGGTAGCATGCTGGCTCATGATACCCCCCCGAAGCTGGTACGGAGCCAGTTGCCGGAGTCGTTCCAGAAAGACAACCGCATCCCCTTCGACGTGAAAATAAACGGGCGTTTCGCTCAGTTTTATACCCGCCAGCAAGTGCGCCAGATTGGCGTTGGCCCGGAGTTGAATAACGAGTGCATCAGCCCCACCAGCAAGGGCATTGCGCAGGGAAATATTCCCAGCTTTTTCGTCGGAAATGGTGAAAAAGGGCGCGTTGAGCCAGCCAGGAACTGCTTTCTGCACCGCCTGAATTTGGGCCAGTGGCAAATCGTGAATCTGCTCGGCGGTATAGTACGGTTCAACCAAAAAGCCCTCTGGTGAAGCCCATTGCAGTTTTTCCAGGGCGTCGGGATCGTGTAGGTCTTTCTGAACCTGCGCCATCCAGTCGGTATAAGTGGCAAGTGGGAAGGGACTAGTCATGGGGTATTGGCAGCGCGTTAACTGGTTAAAGGTACAACCTGTTTTTTCTCCCGCCACAATCCATAAATTATGCTATTTTTGTCTCCCTTTTTGGCAACCGTAGCCGCTCTCTACCCGAATAAAGTACCCTTTGCACCCACCGTATCCATGCAACGCGAAGTAGAAACCGTCTGGACAAATTGCCTCCGCGTTTTGCAGGAAATCGTGCCTGAAGCCAGTTATAAGACTTGGTTTGAGCCCATTATTCCGGTGCGGATGCAGGGTAATGTGCTGACGATTCAGGTACCGAGCGAGTTTTTCTACGAGTGGCTGGAAGAGAATTTCGTCCACGCCCTGCGCAAAGCCCTCGACTATGCCATTGGCCGCGATGGGCAGCTTGAATACTCCATTGTGGTCGATCAGGGCAACGCCCAGAACCGCCCCATCGCGGTGAGTATGCCCACCACCAAAAACCCGCAATCATCAAAG
>JBBRMP010000176.1:0-11915 GCA_038230755.1 Cytophagales bacterium
ATGTTGGGCAAAGTTCCGCATCGGCGGTCCGATTAGATTTGTCCAAGAGCGAGGAGCGAAGTCGAGCAATGTGAGTCACGTTACAAAGCACGTATTTTGCCCTCGCTTTTACTATGCTATCCCTCAATGTCCAGTACTGAGACGCTCCGCTACTCTAGGGTAAAAGGTTCACGATAGTAGACACAAGTAAAAAAACTACCAGCAGGGGCTTACCGACTGTCTGTTTTGTAGTGCTCTAAGCAAGTAACAATAACCTAATGGTGTATTTAACCCTTCCCTATCACCACCGGATCAGCGCCGATGCCCAGGTGAAGCCACTGCCGAAGGCGGCGAGGCAGATAAGGTCACCCGATTTAATGCGGCCCTGTTCGTAGGCCTCGGTCATGGCAATAGGAATGGAGGCGGCGGTGGTATTGCCATACCGTTCGATGTTGTTATACACCTTGTTTTCGGGCAGGCCCATTTGCTGCCGTACGTACTCCGAAATGCGGATATTGGCCTGGTGCGGCACCAGCAGATCGAGGTCAACGGCCGTGTAGCCATTAGCATCGAGGGCTTCGTTGATAACCTCCGCAAAACGCACTATGGCATGTTTATAAACAGCGTTGCCGTTCATGGCCACGTTATAATCGCCCGCCGCCAGGGTGGCCTCGGTAATCCAGCGACCGTCGCGGCTGCTGCCAGGGTCCTTCACCATCAGGTCTTCGGCATAACGGCCATCGGCGTGGAGGTGGGTACTCAAAATGCGGTGTTCAGCATCGTCGGTAGCCTGTACCACGGCAGCCCCGGCCCCGTCGCCGAAGATCACGGCCACGTTACGCCCCGCCGTCGATTTATTCAGGAGTGACGACTGTATTTCTGACCCGACCACCAGCACGGTTTTGTACATGCCACCCCGAATAAACTGATCGGCAATGGACAGGGCGTACACAAACCCCGAACACTGCTGCCGCACGTCGATGACGGCGATGCCCTCCAGCCCCAGTTCGCGTTGCATTAAAAACGCCGAGCCGGGGAAATAGTAGTCAGGCGTGATGGTGGCGTAGACGATTAGGTCAACGGCGGCGGCGGCAACGCCTGCCCGTTCCAACGCCTGCCTGCTGGCGGCGGCGGCCATGCTGGCGTTGGTGTCTTTGCCGAAGGTGAAATACCGCCGCTGTTTGATACCCGTCCGTTCCTGAATCCAGGCGTCGGAGGTTTCCATATACTGCGTCAGGTTGTCGTTGGTCACCACCGTTTCGGGTACGTAAAAACCCAGCCCGGTAATGCGCGAATAAGTTGGTGTCATGATAACGCTTAAACTGTCTTTAGCGTAATGCTGTATTCTTCCATAATGAGGTTGGCGAGCAGTTGGCGGCAGGCGGCATCGACGGTGCTGCGGGCCTCGTCTTCGGTGGCCGCTTCCACCTCCAGGCGGATATGCTTGCCAATGCGCACGTTGTCGATACTGTCCATATTGAGGTTGTGCAGGCCCAGTTTTACGGCTTTACCCTGTGGGTCCAGAATCTCTTTCTGGGGCATGATGTCAATTTCGGCGAGGTAAATCATAGAACACAGTAATCGGGTTAACGAAGTAGTCAAATCGATTCTTTGGTGAAAACCGAAAGAAGAATGTACAGTAGAATAATCAGCGGAATAGCCGCAAATTGAAGCAATATCAGCAACAAAACAGAGGCAAGTAGAAAGCTATATTTAACCCGGTTTTCGGCCCAGCCAAATGCCTTGAATTTAAACGCCATCAGGGGTAATTCCGACACCATTAAAGAAGACATAACTAGGATGGTTCCGTACAACACGTACGGATTCAGGATGAGGGTTGTGTACTGAGACTGATGGACTAAAATCAGTGGTAATGAAGCCACAAAAATGGCGTTGGCAGGAATGGGCAAGCCCAGAAATTGGTCTGTTTGCCGGGTGTCGATGTTAAAACGGGCTAACCGTAATGCACCACAAACAGCAATTGAAAAGGCAAAGAGCGGCCAGACTTGCGTTGTTGTAAAAACGCCCGCTGCTTTTGTCAATGGCTGAAATGGCCCCCGGATCAACGCCAGGACTATAAACGAAGGCAAAACACCAAACGTAACCACGTCGGCGAGGGAGTCTAGTTCTTTGCCAAATGGTCCTGATACACCCACAGCCCGCGCCACAAACCCGTCACCAAAATCGAGTACCCCTGCCAGCACAATCAACCACGCGGCTGAGGCCAAATCGCCCTGTGTGGCAAACAAAATACCGATACACCCGCACAGTAAATTGCCGCAGGTCATGGCGTTAGGCAGGTGTTTTAGCATAGTTACTTTGTGAAAGGATTAGTCCGTTTTTCCTGCCCTATCGTTGTCGGTTCCATGTGACCGGCGTAAACAATATAATCGTCGGGCAGGGTATAGAATTTTGTCTGGATACTATTCAATAATGCAGCGTGGTCGCAAAATGGAAAATCGGTACGACCAATGCTGTTTTTGAATAGTACGTCGCCACCAATAACGTAGCGTTCGGCGTGGTTGATAAACGCTACATGGCCCGGCGCATGACCCGGTGTTTCCACTACGGCGAGTTCAGTGGTACCGAATTTAATTATGTCGCCCTCGGCCAGATTATGGTCGCGTTCAACGGGTTCATAGCCCGGAATATTCCATAAATGGCACCGGTTGGGTACGTCGGTCAGAATGGGTAAGTCCTTGTCGTTGAGGTACATCTCTACGCCAAATTTGCGCTTTACAAACGCCGCCCCAAACACATGATCGAGGTGAGCGTGGGTGAGCAACAGGTAGCGAACGGTCAGGTTTTGGGCCGCAATAAACTGGGCCAGTGTCGCCTTTTCCATCTGCGTATAGCAGCCGGGGTCAATCACCACGGCCTCGCGCGTGGCGTCGTCAACAATGACGTAGGTGTTTTCCTGAAAAGGCGAGAATACGAATGACTGTACCATGATGCGGGCGCAAAAGTACGAAAAACCTTCGCCACGCGCTACGCCACCGGTTGTGTCCCCACCGGCACCTGCAACCGTACACACGTACCCTGTCGATTTTCGACGGTCAACTTAGCGTCGAGCTGGTCGCTGAGGTTGCGGATGAGTTGCTTGCCAAATGAACCCGTCGGTTGTTGCCAGTCGGCGAGGTCTACGCCGGGGCCGTTATCACTGATTTCCAACAAGATAGCGTCGTGGCTTGCATGTAAAATGACGCTCAGGTGCGGGTTGTCCACCACATGAAACGCATACTTGAACGCATTGGTCAGCACCTCATTGATAAGCAGGCCCAGCGGAATGGCCATGTCAGCATCCACGGCGTCGGCCACCAGCGACAGGTGCAAATCGAGTGTTTCGGGCGTGAATCCGTAGGTGTTAGTCAGCGACTGCACCAGGCTGCTGATGTAATCGCGGAGGTCGATGGTGGTCAGGGCGTCGGTTTGGTAGAGGCGCTGGTGAATGAGCGACATGGCGTGAATGCGTTGCTGCCCTTCCCGAAACGCCCGCTTCGTGCGGCCATCGTCGGTACGGTTAGCCTGCAATTCCAGCAAGCCCGACACAATGGCGAGGTTATTTTTGGCGCGGTGGTGCAGTTCGCGCATCAGCAGTTGCAGTTGGTCGGCTTGCTTACTCATCCGTTCGCCACCCAGCCGCAACCGTTTCGACTGGTTGACACTCAGTCCCAGCAGCAGGGCCAGCACTGATGCGCCACCACCCAACAGGGCCATTTGCCAGCGGCGTTGGCCTTTTTCCTGGTTTAAATCCTGAATCTCGGCCTCTTTTTTTTCGGCTTCGTATTTCGACGCCAGCTCCTGAATCTGCCGTTCTTTTTCCTGATTAAACAATGAATCCTGCTGCGCTTTTGACTGCCGAAACGCCAGCAGGGCCAGCCGGTGGTTGCCCTGCGCCTCGTAAAGCTGCGACAATGCCTCCTGCACGTCTGACCGAATGGCGAGCCGTTCGGGCGTTTGGTTGGCCATTGCTATAGCCTTGTTGGCCACGGTGATACCCTCGTCATACCGTTTCATACCCAACAGGGCGCGGGGCATATTAGCATAGACCATTGCCAGCGCGTAGGTGTCGTTCACTCTGCCAAAATAGTGCGCACAGGCCTCGTATTGGCGCACGGCGGCGGCATACTGACCCAGATTTTTGCGGGTAATGGCCGTGTTTAGCAAGGCCACGTAATAGCTGCTTGTATCACCCTCGGACAGCGCGACCATGGCTGATGAATCGGCGTAGGCCAGTGATTTGGGCTGGTTTTTCAGCTTTCCCTCCAAAATTGAATAGCTGTTGTAGATGTCACCAACCAGTTTCCGGCTATCAGTGTCGATTAGGTTATGCTGTTTCTGGTATTGCCGGGCCAACTCCAGTGACCGCCGGGCGGCCACGAAATCACGGTTATCAAGCTGAATCTGCGCAATCTTTATGGTCAAAAACAGCACACGATAACGCAGATCGCTGGCCGTATTCTTCCCCGCCAGCAGTTTCTCAAACCCCTGCCGGGCCTGACTAAAATAGCGCAGGGCTTCGGGCAAATGAGCCATGGACCGTTCCAGTTCACCCCGTTCGCGCAGGACGTGGGCCATCAGTACCGCCGAACCAGCTTGCCGGGCTTCATCCTCAGCCCGAACCAGATACGGCAGGGCTTGTGCGTAGCGGCCCCTGCTCTTATACATGATGTTGACCCCGAATTTGGCCAACTGCCTTATTCGGGTCGAATCGTCGGTGATGGCAGCAATGCGCAGGGAATCCTGCGATACAGTCTGTGACCAGCCGGGTAGCCAAAGAAGCAGGATAATGAGCCATAGACTGGCTTGCCGTAGACGATTGATCATAGTTGGCAGCGACGGATAAGATCGGCTCAAAATAGCAAAAAGATGGTGGGTTTTTTATGCAGATCGGGGAGTTGACCACGCCATTCGCGCACGGTTTTGGTCTGAATCAGGGCATCGGGAGCCGTTACGTGGCAGGCAATGCAGAGGCGCGTGTCGGGCTGAGCGTTGGCCAGCAGGTCGGTGAGCAAGGCGTTGTTCCGGTAGGGCGTTTCCATGAAAATCTGCGTCTGCTGCTTCCGTTTAGCATCGGCCTCCAGTTGTTTCAGCACCCGGCTCCGGTCGGCGCGGTCGATGGGCAGGTAGCCATGAAACACAAACGACTGCCCGCTCATGCCCGACGCCATCAGGGCCAGCAAAATCGACGACGGCCCCACCAGCGGCTCGACCCGGAAGCCCAACTGATGGGCCAGCCGCACGGCCACCGCGCCGGGATCGGCCACGCCGGGGCAGCCCGCCTCTGAGAGTACGCCCGCATCCCGATTTTGGCCCAACAACTCGGTCAGTTGGCGGCGGGTGTCGGCTTCGGGCGTGTCTTTGTTGAGGTCGAAGAATTGGGTTTCGTCGATGACCCGGCCCGTGCGGAGGCTGCTGATAAAACGGCGGGCGGTACGCACTTCTTCCACGAAAAAACAATCGACGCGGGCCACCACAGCAGCAATGGGCGGCGGCAACACGTCGGCGTTGGTATCGGGGGCAAGCGGGGTCGGAATGAGGTAGAGCGTTGGCATAGGGTCACAAAGTTTGTTAAAAAAGGGACGGATATTGACTATTGGACGTTTCGTTGGCGTAATACCCCGCCCTGAAAGGTGCCCGCTGGCGCATGAGTAGCTACCGCCGAAGGCGAAGTTTTTGCTCCAGCGGGCACCCTTCAGGGCGGGGTATTACGCCGATAAAACCGCAGCGGCGGACCGGTTAAACAGCAAAACTCTCCTCTCCTTGAACCTTACCATTGACTGGGGTAATACCCGACTGAAAGCGGGCTGGTTCGACGGGGACACCCTCGTGGAAATAGGCCGATTCGACCGGGTCGATGGGCTGCAACATGCCCTGTTGACATACCCCGCCGACCACGTCATCGTCTCGTCGACCAACCGCCCCGCCAACGAATTACACGCCGACCTGGCCCTGTTCGATGGTGCCGCCGACTGGTTGATTTTAGGCCCAAATACACCCCTACCCATCAGAAACGGCTATGAAACGCCCCAAACGCTGGGTGCCGACCGACTGGCGGGCGCTGCCGGGGCGGTGTCGCTTTTCCCCGGTCAGCCTTGCCTCATCGTCGATATGGGTACGTGCCTGACCACCGACTTTGTGGCTGCCGACGGCACGTTCCAGGGCGGGCTGATTGCACCGGGTTTTCAGATGCGGCTACAGGCCATGCACACCCTCACCCAGCGTCTCCCGCTCATCACGCCTACCCCCGACGACGACCCGCCCATTACGGCCAAAAATACCCGCGATGCCATGCTGGGCGGCGTACTCCACGGTATGACCTTCGAACTGGCCGGTTTGCTGACCTACTATGCCAACCAACACCCCAACTTGCGGATCATTGTCTGCGGGGGGGATGGCCCGCTGTTCCTAAACCGCCTTAAACCGGGTATATTTGCGGTGCCTGAACTGGTACTGCGGGGCCTGAATCACATTTTGCGGTTCAATCGGCTAACCTGATCTCCCGCCAACCCATTGTTTTCTGCCAGTCAATGGCCCGTTATTTCGTCTTTTCGTGAAAAAAATCAGTCTATTTGCGGTCGGTTTGGGCCTGTTGGCCACCACCACGTTGCGGGGGCAGGGCCTTGGCAATTCGCCCTATTCAGCGCTTGGCCTTGGCGAGGTGCTTCCGTCGGCCAACGTGGCCAACCTGGGCATGGGCGGCATTGGCGTCAGTTACGCCAGCCCGTTCTACCTCAACAGTCAAAACCCCGCGCTGTTAGCCCGCCGCACGCGCTTCACCATCTTTGAAGTTGGCCTGCTGGGGCAGCAAAAAACCATTAGCCAAAACGTAGTTGGCAGCCCCCAAACGCAACGCGATTTCGGCGGCAACCTGAGTTACCTCGCCCTGGCGTTTCCGCTGTCGTCGCGCTGGAATACGGCCATCAGCCTGCGCCCCTACAGTTTTGTGGACTACCAGAGCCGCCAATATGGCAAAGTGCCCGGCACGATCTATGAAACCGTTCTGAACTATACCGGACGTGGTGCCCTCAACAAGGCCTCGATCAGCAACGGCGTTCGGCTCACTAAAAACATCTATGCTGGCCTCGACGCCTCCTTTCTGTTTGGCAATATCTCGTCTACATCCGATTCGCAGGTGCTCATCAATGCGGGCACCGACGTTATCGTGTCGCGGGTGAATCGGGTGGGTTACGCCGACGCATTTTTCACCCTCGGCGGTGCGTGGCGACCTACCATTGGCAAAAATTATACGCTGAACGTTGGGGCAACCTATTCACCCCGGTCACGTATCAACGGCACCGAAACCGACGTCTATCAGCAAGTACAGGCCGGGCGGCCCATCTCGTCGAGTGACACGCTTCGCAACAACATCACCGGCAGTGCGGTGTTGCCACAACAGTTTCAGATTGGCGTGACGCTGGAAAAAAATAATCAGCTGGCAATTGGCATCGAAGCCGGGGTACAAAACTGGAGCCTTTACCGCACCATCGCCGACAAGCCCGGCGATCTCCGCGACGCCATTCACACGGCCATTGGTCTGGAATACACGCCCAAACCCAACTCGACCCGCTACCGCGACTTGATCACCTACCGGGCTGGTTTTCAATACAACACCCTCCCCTACCAGGTTGACGGCACGCAACTAACCGACATCAACGGTAGCCTCGGCGTGTCTGTTCCGGTAGGTGCGTTCTTCGTGAACCACGTCAACTTTGCCGTCATCGGTGGTCAGCGTGGGGCACTGGTCGGCACGCAAATTCGGGAGCGTTATTTCCGCTTCGCCGTTGGTCTGTCGCTTAACGACTGGTGGTTCCGCAAGTCGGTTATTGATTGACATAATGTACAATGGATAATGCGGTCCGACGGGTTGGTTTCGCTCACCTGCAATTATGTAGATTTTCCAGGATGGCCAGCCGCTATAAATTCTTTCTTCATTGTACATTGTGCATTATCCATTGTACATTATTTCTCTCCTGCGAAGAAGAAAAAAAGCCGGTAAAATCGGTGCCGTATGTTGGGCCTATTGAAGAAATAAAAGACGTCAATCTGCGCTATAGTGAGGCTGCTTTATTGAAAGTAAAGCTCACCACGGCCCGTCAGTTTCGCTACCTCAACGACGACCGCAAATACCCTGACGAAGTACACATTGATTTCTATGACCCCAGCGGTCAGCAGATCGTGACTACCCTCCGCTCCGATTCGGGCCGGTATGAACGCGCTAAAGATCTCTATACCGTTATGGGCCACGTGGTGGTCGTGAACAAGCAGAAACAGGAAAAACTCCAGACCAACCTGCTCAACTGGAACCCCAATACCAAGAAAGTTTTCACGGAAAACAAGGTGATCATCACCAGTCAGTTAACCGGCGAAAAGCTCTACGGCGTCGGCATGGATGCCGATCAGGACTTCTCCCGATACGCCATTCGCAAGGTGTCAGGGACGTTTAATCTGGACACGGGGCAATAGGCTACTTCCCACACTCATCCAGAATTAGCTGCACTTCTTTGGCAGTAATCAGAACTTTGTCGTCGCCACCCCACTTATGATAAATGTAGGTCGTGATCTCGGCCACTTCCAATGCGCTTAACCCCAGTTGGGCGGGCATGATGCGATTGTAGCGTTTCCCGTTGACCACAATTGGCCCTTGTTGCCCATATCTTATGGAGCAAATAACTGCATTCTTATTCTTCTTTAAATAATCAGAGCCAGCGAGTGGTGGGTACAATCCCGCTAGTCCAGCACCACTGATCTGATGGCAATTGGCGCAATTATTTTTATACAGGGCAATTCCCTCCGAAATATATTTTTGTCGGTCCGTTTCTTCTTTCGATTGACAGGAAGAAAGGGTAATTAAGAATGAAAAATTAAGAATTAATAGTGCAATCAAACGAATCCAAGATTCCTGTGATTGCCAAATTAGTTGCGGATAGTCCTTCATTCTTAATTCCCAATTTTTAATTCTTAATTACTTCTCCCCCAGCAACGTTGTCATATCGACCATTAATTTATCAACGGCGTCAGGTTTTGTGCCGTCGTAAATACCGCGAATATGGCGGTTAGCATCGACCAGGATAAACGCGCCACTGTGGACTACACCGCCCGGTGCTGAGCTGTCTTCGGCAGCCGTGACCATATAGCTGTTCTGGCCAATGTCGTAAATCTTATCCCGGTCGCCAGTCACAAAGAGCCAGTTGCGGCCCGTTACGCCCAGTTGATCGGCGAAAGCTTTCAGCACGGGCACCGTATCGTGGTTGGGGTCAATCGTATGCGAGAGCAGCACCACCCGATTGTCTTTGCCAAACTGCGCATAGACGCGTTTCAACTGCGTTTTCATCGTGGGGCAAATCGTGGGGCATGACGTGAAAAAGAAGTCGGCCACGTAGACCTTGCCCGCCAGCGTTTTGGCCGTAACCGTGTCGCCGTATTGACTCACAAACGCAAAATCGGGGATGGTGTGGTAGACCGTATCGGTCACGGTTTTGCCGACTACCTGTTTCGTCACCGCCTCCCGCGACCCCAGAATGGGTAGTTTATCACTTTCGTTTTTGCAACTGGCCAGTAGCAGAAAAATGGCTACAACCACCCAAACGCTACTGTTTAAGGTACGTTTTGGCTTGTTCGATACTCTGATTGATTCGTGCTTTAACATTATCTACTTTTTTCTGTTGCCCGTCGAGGTAGCGTAGTGCGTCGGCTTCGGGAAGTTTTTTTAACGTATCACCTTTGTACTGGCTCATCCAGCCCAACATGAGGCTATCGGCTTCGGTGAGGCGATGCACAATGAGCCGACCCTGCGCCTGCTCTTCGTCGGCCCGCACGCGCTCAGTGGGGGTCGCCTCCAGACTATCCAGTTTTGCCACGCGGGCGTTGACCTGCTTTTTCAGCTTCATCATGGTTTCTACCTGTGGCATCACTTCATCATGAACAGCCATCACGGCTGTTTCGGCCTTGTCGATGGAACTACCTTCGGTTTTGGTAGCGGTGTCGTCAGTTGTCTTGGCCGGGCCACAGGCAAGGGCCGAGAAAGCGATTAGGGTAGTGTAGAGGAGGTTTTTCATGAGAAAAAGTGGGTTTATGCTACAGCATTCTGCTCCAGAATTTCGCGGGCCGAACTGATCGCGTTGGGGGTTGGATTTTTACCACCAATCATCTGGGCAATTTCCTGGACCCGTTCTTCGGTGGTTAGTCGTCTGACGCGGCTCACGGTTTTCGCCGCCGAATGGTCTTTGTAAACGAAATAATGGGCCGTGCCCTGGGCGGCAATCTGCGGCAGGTGCGTGATGGCAATAAGCTGGTGACTGCCCGCCATGTCGCGCATCATATGCCCCATCTTGATCGCAATTTCGCCCGAAACGCCCGTGTCGATTTCGTCGAAAATGATGGTCGGCAATGACCGGCGAGAGGCCAGGATGTATTTGATGGCCATCATCAACCGTGAAAACTCGCCGCCAGAGGCCACGTTTTTCAACTGCTGCGGCTTCACGCCCTTGTTGGCGCTGAACAAAAACGAGACCGTGTCTATACCCGTCAGCGTCGGTTTGCCATGTTCGGCCTGAATCTGGAGCGAGGCGTTGGGCATCCCCAAGTCGTTGAGCAGGCCGCCAATTTCTTTTTCAATAGGCTTCAGCACGGCCCTCCGCGCCTTGGAGAGGGCTTCGGCACTAGTCATCATCTTTTTGTGGGCGGCTTCGGCTTTGGTCTTCGCTTTGGCAATCTCGTCGTCGAGGTTCAGCACCTTACTTACCTTGCTTTCCAGATTGTCACGAATGGCAATGAGCGTGGCCACGTCGGTTGCCTGATGCTTGGTTTGCAACTGATAAATCAGGTTCAGCCGTTGGCGAATAGTGTCGGCCCGGCTCCCGTCGATGTCCACGTTTTCCTGCTCCACACTGATCTCACCCGCCAAATCGCGGAGTTCAATCAACGCGCTCTGGGCACGCGCCTGCATGGGCTTATACTGGTCGGCTACCTTGGCTACCAGGTTCAGGCACCCCACGGCACTTTTCAGCAACGACACCACCGACTGCTCCGGGTTGTCGATGTAGTCGTAGGCCATCAGCAACCGCTCTTTGATCTCGCCCGCATTATCGAGCACGTTTACCTCTTGCTCAAGGCTCTCCTGCTCGTGGGTCTGGAGGGCAGCTTTGGCCAGCTCTTCGTACAAAAAGTTATTGAAATCAAACTCACGGCGCATGGCCCCGGCCTCAGCCAGCAGGGTATCATACACCGTTTGCCGATCTTTATAGACTTGGTAATCGGCGCGGTACGTGCGCAACCGGTCATCGTCCTGTGCGTAGGTATCGACCAGTTGAAGTTGGTATTCGTTCGAGCCAAGCAGCACCGAATCATGCTGCGAGTGGATGTCCATCAGGTGGCTCGTGACGCGGCGGAGGGTATCCAGATTGACGGGGGTGTCGTTGACAAACGCCCGCGATTTGCCGCTGGCACTAATTTCGCGCCGCACAATGCAGGTAGGCGCAAAGTCAAGTTCTTCTTCCTCAAAAATGGTTTCGATTACGTAGCCCGACACGTCGTACGAGCCTTCAATGACGCATTTGAGCGTTGGATCATACAAAACGCGGGTGTCGGCACGGTTACCGAGCAGCAAGCCAATGGCCCCCAGCATAATCGATTTACCCGCCCCCGTTTCACCCGTGATGATATTCAGGGCTTTGTCGGGCACCATTTCCAACTGCTCAATCAGCGCGTAGTTTTTAATTAACAGGTGCGATAGCATACGTCAAAAGAACAAGCAAGGGGGGGGAAAGAGTTTTAATGCACAATGAATAATGTACAATCTAATACTACTGGACAAAAGGCATAAGTATTTGAAAATGAGGGGATTAAGATGTAGATTTGTTTTACCAGAACAAAAAAGACATCAAAATGCACCCTCATCTCAACAAATTTAGGCTCTATTATGGGGATTATAGTCG
>JBBRMP010000177.1:0-11877 GCA_038230755.1 Cytophagales bacterium
CCCATGTACTTACTAAGAAGATTTGGGACAGGTGTAACATAAAAACCCCAATCCGGTCAGATTTGGGGCTTTTGTTAGCTTACAGGACGAATGAGCGGTCAGGCATCTGTTGCCTCCCAACTACCATCCTGCCCGTCGAGGAGCGAGTACTGGGTGTGGCAATGGAGGTGCGAAAACTGCATGGGTGGCTATTCTTAGGTCAGTAAAAATAGGTTGACTGGCCGGGCTTGTGGCAATGGGTAGCCAGATTTTTGGATAGATCGGGGCTAAATGATTGTCATTCACAGGTAAGTGAAGTCAACCAGAATCAACCCATGTGCGTTGTACAATGCAAATACTACTGTTAACTTTGATAGGTATGGAAATCACGGTTAAAGTCGAGGATAACGAAGGACCATTCCTGATAGAGTTACTCCGCAAGTTTTCATTTGTGCAGGACGTCAAGCAAAACCAATCACCAATAGCCAATCAGATTGATATGCTTTGGCAGCAGAAGGCCTCAAAGTTGTTTGAGACAAGAAGAGACTTCGATGCTTGGCTGAAAAACCCCAATCAGGCGGCAGATAAGCGCATACCAGTTGATTTGCTCTCCGAAGATGCTGGCTATGAGGTTGTAACAAAACTTCTGGGTCGCCTAGAACACGGCATCATGGCGTAGGTTAGTCTCTTAAACCAGACCTATGCCCTCGCCAAGAGATGGGGTGATCTCTCCTGGCGACCACTGTAGCCCCATAGTTTTGCGGTATGACACAGGCATAATCACACTGTGTCTTCGACATTATGCAGGTTTATCGAATTGCCACTTCGGACTATATACAGGATTTGTCGGGCTATGGTGCCAAACGATACGGCGGACGCTGGAATCGTGAAGGCGTAGCCGTTTTGTACACTGGCAGTAGCATTGCGCTCTGTGCCTGGGAGTATTTTGTCCACTTACCGGAAACCGTAACACTCAAACAAAATACGTTTTCGGTAGCGACCATCGAATTACCAGATTCATCCGTGAAATCATTGACTACTGCTGAGTTGCCTCTTGATTGGAAAAACCAAACAGGCGTTTTAGTTGACATCACGGACGCATGGATTCGTGAAGAAGCCTTCTTAGCTATGCGGGTTCCGTCTGCCGTAGTTTCTGGTGAGTTTAACTACCTGTTAAATCCTGCTCACCCATTATTTGAAACCGTGACGGTGCAGTTGGTAGAGCCATTCCGTTTCGACAGGCGCGCTTTTGGCAAGCAATTACTTAGCTAGCCATTCCCATTTTCGGCCCCTATCCCCTGTACGACGGTATTGACATCTTCCTTCGGTTCATCCTGACACGACTCGTCGGCCAATCCGTCCAAAAAATCCTGCAATTCTGCGCCGTAGGTCTGAATATCAACGACAACGGCGGTTTTGTGGCCATTTTCGTCCGTGAGAAAGTTAATTCCTTTCATATGGGTTTCGAGTTACGTATTGGGTAAAGATAGCGAGAACAGAGAAATGAGCCGGTGATTTTCGGTCCGAACACAGCCAATCTCATCGCCCCATCGGGGCGAGACAACGCGGCATCGGCAGGGATAAATTGGCCTCGTGATGCACTAAGTCCCGTCAGGGACATGACTGCCAAGGGCGTTGGTTTGTAAACGCTTTGATCTATTACGTCTCTGACGGGACTCTACACGTTCGGGGACTAATCCATCTTACCGACGCTGCGCTGTTCCACTCCATGGGACAGAGCTTGGCAGCTAATTTACCCTCAATCTTTCGAGACTTTCGCGCCGGGGAGGCGTTTGGCAATCCAGGTGATTTGGCCACGGTGGTTACCGATGTGCTCGGCTACGTGAAACCACTTGCAGTAATTGTTGGTGGGGTATTTCCAGAAGTTGTTGTCGACAACCGCCAGCCAGGCATCATCGCGCTTTTTGAACTCCTCGGTGGTTTTAGCGCGGACCTCATTCAGCGCGTTCAGGTAATAGTCGAGGGAGTTGCCTTTGATCTGATTGCGGGCTTCCGCGCCGAGGTTCATAGCCATATCCCATTTGGCTTTATTAGCCGGGCTAAAATCGGCTAACCCGTTGAGTGTCGTATCCTGATAAATTACTTCGGTGGCGGCCAGGTGCATCAGCATCGCCCCGATGGTGTTGGACTTATCGTCAAAAAGAAAATCGAGATTAGACTGGGTGAGGTTTTTTGTGAGTCCAAGCGTACTCCTGTTCATCCAGTTGAGCATCGACAACAGCGTACCGACCTGTGGGGTGTAGCCATCCATCGGGCCAATAATATTAGGACTCGTAACAGGGTCTACGTGAGCCTCGGCAACGGTGGTGAGCAGGGGTAAACCAGCCAAAAGACCGGTTGAAGACAGTAGAAAACGGCGGCGGTCAACGGGCGATGTAGCCATTGGGAAACAAGGTTTAGTGATTGATTGAGTTCGACCATCAAATTACGATTTCGGTTGGAATTGCTTACTAAAAATCTCCCTCACCAGCACATCCATTTGAGTAATCGTAACCCCAATCAGTCCCCGCAGAGCAGGCTATGGAACCACTTACCGGATTCTTTGATGATGCGGTGCTGGGTGCGGTGATCTACGTGGACGAGGCCGAAACGGGGGCGGTAGCCTTCGGCCCACTCGAAATTATCGAGCAGCGTCCAGACGAAATAACCGGCCAGATCAATGCCCTCGGCCTGGGCCTGACGAACCTGTTGCAGACACTGCACATGGTAGGCAGTACGTTGTGTATCAATCACTTGGCCGATTTCTACCCGGTCATAAAACGCCGAGCCGCTTTCGGCAATAAACAGCCGATGGTTGCCGGAGTACTCATTAAACTGCCGCACGATCTGGAGCAGGCTCTGGTCGTGCACTTCCCAGCCCATCTCGGTAATCACCGGCACCTGACGGCGGTTGGGCGACACCTGTTTTCCCCACAGATAGGGCACCATCACCGAGTATTCGACCACGACGGGAAAGTAATGTTGCAGGCCAATGAGGTCGAAGTCGAAGACCACCCGCTCATCGTCGCCGGGGCGGGAAAAGCGGTTTGCAATGGCCTTCAAAAAAGACAGTTCGGCGGTGGGGTAGCCCAGGCCCAGGGCGGGTTCGATGAAGAGGCGATTCAGGAGCGCGTCGGCACGGCGGGCGGACTGCTGATCGCGCTTCGAGGCGGGGTTCATGGGCACAACGGGCGAACACGAAAACGTGGTGCCCACCACCGCGCCCGGCACCAGATCACGCACCACCCGCCCACCCTCGGCCTGGGCCAGCGTGGCATGGTGAATGACCGAGGCGATGGCCCGGAAATTGCGCCGTCCGGGGGCGTGCATCCCCACCAGATAGCCCAGCAGCGTGAACGCCGACGGTTCGTTCAGCACCAGCCAGTGCTTCACTTTATGCCCAAACGCCTTGACCACCACGGCTACGTACTCGGCAAACCAGGTCACGATTTCGCGGTTCATCCAGCCGCCCCGGTCTTCCAGCGCCTGGGGTAAGTCCCAGTGAAAGAGCGTGATCCAGGGCGTCTGCCCCTGCCGGATGCACTCGTCGATGAGGCGGTCGTAATAGGCTAACCCAGTTTCGTTCACGCGCCCGGTGCCGTGGGGCAAAATGCGCGACCACGAAATAGAAAACCGGAACGCGTTGAACCCCATTTGCCCATTCAGGGCCAGATCGGTGGCATAGCGATGGTAGAAATCGCAGGCCATCGTCGCGTTTTCGCCCGTCTTTATCACCCCTTTCTTTTGGGTGAACGTGTCCCAGACTGAAGGCCCGCGCCCGTCGGAGATGGTTGCCCCTTCGATCTGAAACGCAGCCGTGGCCGTCCCCCAGACAAAATCAGGTCCGAAGTCGGTGCGGCGCAGGATGGGCTTGGTCAACAGGGTCGGGGTTAGGGTAGAGGGTGCAAGTTGGCCAATGACGCGTAATTGTGGCTAGTTTTACGTGTTACGAAACTATTAACGACCAAGCCGCCCGTATGAATACCGTTGCCGACGCCGACCAGATTCTGACTGACTATCCCCTGATCCTGACCACCGAATCGGTACCATTCGATAAGGCACTGGGCCGGATTTTGGCCGAAACCATCGTGGCTGACCGCGATTTTCCACCCTTCGACCGGGTAGCGATGGACGGTATCGCTATCAACTACGATGCCCTGGTCGATGGTAAAACGGCCTTTACGGTCCTGGGAACCCAACGCGCCGGTGAACCCGCCCAGCCCCTGCCTGACCCCGTTGCCTGTCTGGAGGTGATGACCGGGGCTATGCTGCCCACCGGGGCCGACACCGTTATTCGTTACGAAGACATCACGATCAACAACGGCATAGCTACCCTCCCCGACCCCGCCGACGTGCAAAAAGGGCAGCATGTTCACAAACAGGGCACCGACCGCCAACCGCTCGACGTGCTGCTGTCGGCGGGAGTACAATTGCGGCCCGTCGAGCTGGCGGTGGTGGCCTCGGTGGGGCAAACGAGTGTGTCGGTACGGCGGCGACCACGGGTGGCGGTGATCTCGACGGGTGATGAGCTGGTTGACATCGACAAAACGCCGTTGCCGCATCAGATTCGGCAGTCGAACGCGTATCTGCTGCAAGCCGCCCTCCGCGATCTGGGTCTGGACGCCACGGTGCACCAGTTTCCCGACGATCTGAGCGCTATCACGCTGGGTATTTCGGGTCTGCTGGCCACCCATGAAGTGCTCATCAGCACGGGCGGGGTGTCGGCAGGCAAGGCCGATTTCATTCCCGACGTGCTGACGGGACTCGGCATCCGCTGCCATTTTCACAAGATCGAACAACGGCCCGGCAAGCCCCTTTGGTTTGGCAGTAGCGCGGGTAATGAGCGCGTTGTCTTTGCCCTACCCGGCAACCCGGTTTCCACGTCTATGTGCTTCTACCGCTACGTAAGGCCCTATTTGCAGCGGGCAATGGGCGCACCCGCCGACCCACCGCTGTTTGTGCAACTGGCCCAACCGGTCACGTTTAAGCCCGAACTGACCTATTTCACCCCCGCCCGCATCGAGGCCTCAGCCGACGGTCAACTGCTGGCCCACCCGCTCCCCGGCAACGGCTCTGCCGACTTTACCAACCTCACCGCCGCCGACGCTTTCGTTGAACTTCCCGCCACCCGCGACAGCGAATTCCCCGCAGGCACCGTGGCAAGGGCGTGGAGCATAGGGTAGCGTGCCACGCCTGATAACACCCCAACCCTTTTCCGCGTTATACCTAAGTAGACAGTTCACACACTCAACGCACTTCGTGAAACGCTTTTTCCTGACAACCGGCTTTGTCATACTCGCCATCGTGCTGCTACTGGTCGGTTTTGCTACGCTCGTTGTTACCACATCGTGGGGGCAACAGTTTGTTACCCAGCAGGTTAATAGTTACCTCGGCAAAAAAATCAAGGCTCCGTTTCGCATTGGCAGCATCCGGTATCGTATTCCCGACTGGATCGAACTGAACGACGTTTTTTTCCAGACACCCCAGGGTGATACCCTGCTGAGTGGTCGCCACATGCGCGTTGACCTGGATATGCTGGCCCTGTTACAAAGCAAAGTCAGCCTGAATGAGGTGCAACTAGACGGGGTCAACTTGCACGTAACGAGGAAGTTGGCCAAACCCGGCGACACCACGGCGAGCTTTAACTTCAACTACCTCATCGACGCATTCAACCCCATCGACTCTACGAAAGCGAAACCGGTGGCCGCACCGGCAACCGACACCACCGCCTCGCCACTGGCCATCAGTTTGTCGAAAGTGAATTTGCATAAGGTGATGATCCGGTATGAAGACGATATGGCCGGGGCCAACGTGGACGCCTATGTGGATAGCTTACGGGTAAATTTCCAGAACGTCGATGTGGCCAAATCGCGCTACCTCATCCGCGACCTGACGGCTGACGGGCTGAACGTAAAAAGCCGGATCTACGAAGGCGTACCCTCGCCCCCGTCGGCCCCCTCAAAACCGGGTGATACGCTCACGCTGGGCCTGGGCAACTGGCAACTGACGCGCTCACGCTGGAATGTGCGCGTGGAAACCGCCGACTTTGCCACGACCGGTAACGTGGGGAAGCTGGCCATGGAAAGCGACAAGTTCTACCTCACCGGCGAACAGATCGGCATCCAGTCGCTACAGCTTCTCAATTCGGAAGTAACGGCCACCTTGTTGCGTCCACAGCGCGCTAAGCCACTTGCCCGTTCGCCGGAAGCACGGATAGCCATGCAGAAGACAGGAACCGCATCTGATGCACCACCGGTGAAACCAGCCGCTGCACAACCCGCTGGGTGGGTGGCTAAACTAGGGAAAGTACAGTTCGCCAACGACCGGATTCAGTTTGACGATCAGACGGCACCCCGGCAGAAGAAGGGGCTGGATTATGGCCATTTAGACCTGAAAGGGCTGGGCATCGAAGGGCGGAATCTGCTCTATAGTCCCGACCTGATTTCGGGGCAGTTGCGGCGCGGGCGGTTTAGCGATCAGTCGGGGTTTGTGTTGCAGCACGTCGACGTCGATGCGACGTATGGGGCGAAGCAGACGCTGCTCTCGAACCTGTTCATCCGCACCGGCGCACCGGGGCAGCAGGGATCTTTATTGCGCGACCGGCTCGAAATTCGGTACGACTCCATTGGGCAACTGTCACGCGCGACCGAGGGCAAAAACCTGGACCGGGTGAAGGTGTTTCTGAACCTCCGCCAAAGCCGCCTCGCCTTCGCCGACGTCATTCAACTGGCTCCGTTTCTGGCCAACACGCCCCCGCTGGCCGGAAACAGCCGCGAAGTAGTACGGGCTACCGTCCAGTTGCGCGGCACCCTGGCCGATCTGCGCATTCCCGTGGCCGATTTTGCCCTGCTGGGCGGTACCGTACTGAAAGCCAACGGACGCTTCACCAACGTGACCAATCCCAAGCGGCTGGGCCTCGATTTGACCCTGATCGACGCCCGCACCACCCGCGCCGACCTGCAAAAGCTGGCCCCCAAAGGCACCCTCCCCGACTCGCTGGCCCTGGCCCCCAACCTGAAACTGACCGGCCGCATTCGTGGCAAACTCGACGCCCTCACCGCCGATGCCAGACTGGCCACCAACTGGGGCAATGCCACCTTCGACGGAACACTGCGCAATTTTTATACGGGCAAAAATCAGGCGTATGAAGGCAAAGCATCACTAACCAAATTCGAGGCGGGCAAGTGGCTCATGAACCCTAACCAGTTCGGCACGGTTACGGCGCAGGCAAGTTTCAACGGACGCGGACTAGATACCAAAACGCTATCGACCAATTTCAGGGCGGTGGTGGCCGAAGCAGGTCTGAACGGCTATTCCTACAAAAACGCCGACGTGAACGGGACGCTTACCAACGGGATTCTGACCGTGAAAGGCGGCATCAACGACCCCAACGTGCGGCTGTTGCTGGATACCCGCGTGAGCCTGAAAACGGCTTTTCCCAGCGTGACGGGGGCTGTTAACATCACCGAACTGAACATCGACAAGTTGAAACTCTACGCCGACCCTTTGTCGATAAAGGGCAACATTCAGCTCGATATGACCTCGACGGACCCCGCCCGGCCTGAAGGTACCGTCAACGCGCAAAACGCCGTGGTGACGCTGAAAGGCAAAACCTACCCCATCGACACGCTGTATCTGAAAGCCGGGACAGTGGCCCCCAACCGCAAAACGCTGCTGGTGGGCCTTCCTTTCGGGCAATTGAGCCTCAGCGGGCAGTTTGAGTACACGCGTCTTTACGGCATTATCGCGAGTGAGTTTGGTCGCTACTTTAAGTTACCCGGCCTTACCTACAAACCCATTCAGCCACCCTACAGCGTCTACGTCAACGGCACCATCCGGCAGCATCCGCTCTTGCAGGCGTTTGTGCCCGGTTTGCGCAAACTCGACCCCGTTTCGCTCAACGCCTACATCGACAATACCGGAACGCCGGACCGACGCGACACGACGCTGGCCATAACCGTGAAAACGGGCCTTATCGACTATGATACCATCGTGGTGAAGGGGTCGTCGCTGGGGCTGCTGGCCTACAATAATCAGCTTGCGGTGGCGGGGCAGCTCAACGGCGTACAGACCAGTTCGCTCAAATTATTCACCACGCAGCTAACCGGCAGCGCGGCTAACAACCGCTTTTCGTTCGGGCTAATTTCCAAAGATTCGCTCAACAAAGACCGGCACGGGCTGGCCGGGCTGGTGAGTCTGGTGGGCAACGACTACCGCTTGCAGGTGGGACAGCGCGGGCTGCTCACCAACTACCGAACCTGGACGTCCGACAGCACCGGCTACCTGCAATATGGCACCGACGGGGTGCTGGCGAAGGGTTTCCTGATCAGTCAGGGCAAGCAAACGCTCAGCCTCAACAGCACCACCCCCACGCCAAACTCGCCCCTGCGCGTGGAAGCCCGCAACCTGAGGCTGCGTGATCTGGCGGCCATTGCTAACCAGGATACGGCGCTGGCGGCGGGCACGCTCAACAGCAACGTGGTGGTGAGCAACTACCTGTCGAAACCAGGCGGCCCGCCCCTCAGCTTCACCGGCGACATGAACGTGGATAGTCTGCGGGTGATGGACAAACCAATCGGCAACGTAGACGGAAAGTTCTCCAACGCCTCGAACGGACGTATTGCGGTGGATGTCAACCTGTTGAGCAAAGATAACGACGCCAAACTGTCGGGATATTATAACCCCAATAACCCCAAAGACGCGCTCGACTTTCTCCTGAAACTTAACCGATTAGATGCCCGAACCATTGAGGCGTTCAGCTTTGGCGAGCTGCGCCGGGCGAAGGGGACGCTGCACGGCGAGGCCGATATTCTGGGCAGCACCACCTCGCCGCAACTCAACGGCGGCATCTCGCTCGACTCCGTTGCGTTCAATATCAAGCAGTTAAACGCGACATACCGCATCGACCAGGAACGCATCCGGCTGTCGGGGCAAACGATCACGTTTACTGATTTCAACCTCCGCGATACGCTGGGCCGGGCGCTGACGATGGACGGTAGCGTGGTGCTGAAAAACATTCCCGACGTGTCATACGATCTGCGGGTGCGGGCGCAAAATTTCCTGGCCCTGAATGCGGCCCGAAAAGACAACGGCTTTCTTTACGGACAGGCTTCGGTGTCAGCCAACCTGCATATTGTGGGCAAGGGCACGTCGTCGTCGGTCGATGGCAACGTGCGGCTGGAAGATGGCTCGAAAGTGACCACGGTGCTGCCCAGCGACGAGGCCAGCCTGAACGATGCCCGTCAGACGCTGACCTTCATCGACCACAACGACACGCTGGCGCTGGCCAAATACCTCCGCCCCCGCAAAGACACGGTGGCCGCGCCCCTGCAATTCGACCAGCTCAACAATTCCAACATCAACCTGACGCTGGAAGCCGACGAGAAATCGGAGATTACGATCATCGTTGACGAACTGAACGGCGACAACCTCCGGGCGCGGGGCAATGCGCGGCTGGCCGTAAACGTGTCACCCAGCGGTGAAATCTCGGTATTGGGGCGTTACGAGGTCACGGAGGGCCGCTACTCGCTCACGTACCAGGTGCTGCAACGGGAATTTACCCTGCAAAAAGGCGGCTACATCAATTTCACCGGCGACCCACTCAAGGCCGATTTGAACCTGACGGCCGTCTATCAGGCCCGCACCACCTCCGACGCCCTGATTTCGAGCGAAACGTCGGGCAGTACCCAGCCGTTGGCCAAGATTCAGGTGCCTTATAACGTGGCCCTAACCCTCAGCGGTAACCTCGCCGCACCCACCATCGGGTTCAACATCATTGCCCCGTCGGAAACCATCACCCGCCTCGGCGACGTAGGCGACGCCGTAACCCGGAAGCTGGAATCCCTCCGCGCCAACCCCAACGATATGAACAAGCAGGTGTTTGGCCTGCTGATTCTGGGCAACTTCATCGCCGAAAATTCCAATAGTTCTGGTTCTGGTTTCAACGTGGGGGCCACGGCCACAGACCTGGCCCGGAGCAGCGTAAGCAAAGTCATTTCGCAGCAGTTGCAGCAGTTTGCGTCGGGCCTCATCAAGGGCGTCGACCTGGACGTGAACCTCAACTCACAGAGCGGCGAGGCCCAAACGGGCAGTGCCACAGGTAGCCGCACCGACCTCAACATCGGCCTGTCGCGCAGCTTTTTACAGGGGAGATTAACCGTTTCGGTCGGTAAAAATTTCCTGGTACAAGGCTCCGACGACATCAAACAAGCCCAGAATAACAGCGCCGTGTTCGACAACCTCTCGCTCAACTACAACATCACCCGCGACGGTCGCTACGCGCTTCGGGCCTACCGCCGGTCCAACTCCGAACGCACCATTCTGGAAGGATTCGTGATCGAAACCGGCGTGGGCTTCGTCATCACCGTCGACTTCAATACGCTCGCCGATCTGGTACGGCGGCGGAAAGAGGAGGAAAATTAATGTACAATGAATAATGTACAATGGCGGTCCCACGTTCGGGCTGACGCGGATGTAAGCTTCGCGCTTTGTGCCCTTCGACTGCGCTCAGGGTGACAGGCCAGTAAGACAGGTTCTTGAGTTGATTCAATCTCCCTGTCACCCTGAGCGCAGTCGAAGGGCACAAAGCGCGAAGCTTACATCCGCGTCAGCAAACAATAATGCCGTTTACCAACGAAATGAACAATACCATTACATATCAACCCATTCAACAATCCACCCCAACGGCGAGAATTCGCCGCCGTACATCGTTCATTATACATTGTACATTATACATTATTTTTCTCCAATCCTGCAACGTGGCCAAACACCTGCCTGCGGGAGAGAAACTGTATGTCGGGGCCGATTTTGTGCTGAAAACAGATTCGACCATTGCCGAAAAAGAAAAGGACCGACTCGTGACCGAGTTGCAGTCGCTGGCGCGGCCCCGGCCCAACAGTCGGCTGTTTGGGTTTCCGTACAAGGTGGGGTTCTATTACTTCATTGGCGAACCCAAAAAGGAAAAAGGATTTCGGGCGGGCCTGCGGCGGAAGTTTGGCGAAGCACCCGTACTGGCCTCGGCAAGGGGGCTGGCGGCCAATGGGCAACTGATGGCCAACACCCTGGAGAACGAAGGCTATTTCCACCTGACCTTGCAGGGTGATTTCGTCGATGTGAACAAATACCAGACCAAAGCCCGCTACACCATTCAGGTGCCGCAACGCTACCTCATAGACTCCGTTTCGTTCATCGGTGATTCTACGCTCGTGTCGCGGGCCATGTTCAGCGCCTCGCCACAATCATTGCTTAAGCCGGGCAACCCCTTCGTGCTCGACGTGGTGAAGGCCGAAAAAGAACGCATCAGCGGGGCCATCAAGCAACGCGGCTTCTTCTATTTCCTGCCCGACTACGTGGCCGTACTCACCGATACCGCCGTGGGCAACCACAAAGTACGGTTCTACCTGGCCATCAAGCCCGACATTCCGGAGGCGGCAAAAGTGCCCTACTACCTCCGCAACGTCTATATTTTCCCGAACTATACCCTCGCCAACGCCCGCAACGACACCAACCGGGCCGTGGCCTATCAGGCCAATATTCCCACCGCGGCTGATTCGGGACTGACCAACCGACCGGGTAAATTCTACATCGTCGATTCGGCGCGGGTGTACAACCCGCAACTCTTTGAAGACGTCATCAGCCTGCGTCCGGGGCGGCGCTACAACAGCCGGGCGCAGGATTTGTCGCTCTCGCGGCTGGTAAACCTGGGCACGTTCAAATACATCCGCAACCGGTTCGAGCCGGTGGGTCGTTATGGGCGCGACTCGGCCCTGATGGATCTCAATTATTACCTGACACCCTCGCCCAAACACTCACTCCGGCTGGAGGTTTCGGCCAACTCCCGATCCAACAACCTGGCCGGTACATTGGTGACACTGAGCTACATAGATCGGAATTTTCTGC
>JBBRMP010000178.1:0-11803 GCA_038230755.1 Cytophagales bacterium
GGCTTTGTCAAATCGGGCAGATTGGCTACTATTGTAGCCAGCAGGGCTGGTCTTTGCATAAAGGCGTGGTTTGGTTTGGATGTCAGATACCCAAAACTAACACGCCTTTTTCATACCCCTAAAAGTTGACGAACCATTGACCATTGACAGACCTCATCAAACGGCCATCGGGCGACTAATTAACCGTCTTCATCCAATGATCACCAGATAACTGATCTGCTCAGATTGCTGGTTTTCTTCATCGTCAGTAAGCCACCACCAGTCGTCCCTGTCGTTGTTTCTGGCTTACTTTTTCGCGCTGATGCAGCGCATAATCGATCCGCCAGGCATAGACGCCAGGTGTGCAGGCGGTTCCATTTAACAAGCCATCCCACTGAAATGGGGCGGTTGTAGTTTGGAAGATAAGCTCGCCCCAGCGGTTGAAAATAGATAGCGACTGGATCGTGATATCACCGCAGGTAAGGGGCTGAAACAGGTCGTTTTGGCCATCGGCGTTGGGCGTAAATACGTCGGGGGCGTAGATAATGCAGCCACATTCGCCATAGTCAACATCAACCGAGTCGCGGACGGTAGCGCAGGCGTTGCGTACCGTGGCCCGGTACGTACCTGAACTACTGACAGTTCGGTCAGATTGGGCGAAGGCATCCTGCCAGGCAAACGTACCCTCGGCGTAGATGGGTTTGATGGTGTAGACTTCAGCCCCACACAACGCTTTGTTTACGCCCAGTTCAAGCACCGGCGGCTTGATAAATTTGACCACAATCGTATCGATGGCCACGCACGCGGCCTGCTTAATTCGCAGGGTATATACGCCCGCTTGCTTCACCTGAAACATACCTTGACCAGAGCCGTCCTGCCACTGGTAATTGGGGGCGTTGGCAGGTCCTTCGAGCGTGAGTAACTGACTGTTGCACAGCGTAGTATCGGGACCCAGGGTGAAATTGAGGGCATAATCGACCTTGATCGTGTCGGTCAGCGTGGTACAGGAGGTTGTGGCGGTTACCCAGTATTTGCCGGGTTTTGTGACCAGGTACGTGGGCGACGTACTGCCGTCGTTCCAGCGATAATCCGTTGCGCCGGGCGTAGTCGCCTTCAGCAGGTACGTGCTTTTTCGGCCACACAGGGTGGTGTCATTGCCCAGGTTAAGGTCGATGGGCTTTAGCGACACGTCGTCGATGAAAATGTAGTAGAACCCCAGAAACGGGGGCAGTTTGTTAAAGCTGCCAATGGTCACGAAACGTTCGCCACCGCTGGCTTTAAACGACCCGCTCACCCGCTCCCATTTGTAGGATGCCGTAAGCGTTTTGGTCTGTGCGTCAAGTACTTGCGGTCTGGCGATCAGCAGATCTTTGGCCTTTGATGTGAGCAACTGATTCGAAAAATAGGCACCTATGGTCTGCGATAAATACTGATTCGGATTTCGGGCCGCGACATACATCTCGAAATAGTAGCACTTATTGGCTTCGAGCGGTTTGGTCAGCGGCGTGGCCAGGTATTCGGCCCAACCCTGATCCAGAAACAAACGACCCAGCCCTACGCCAGTGCGCGGGGGTAGTTCGATCTGGTCCGTTGGGAAACATTGATTGTAAAAGTCAGGCGTGGCCAGATTCGGATTATACCAGGGCACGGCTTCTTCCAGCAAATTATCCAGTTTGGGGCAGTTTCGGTAGGCTTCAAAACTACCATTCGGAATTAGTTCCTGCCCAAAAACCGGGCTGCTCAGCAGCAGCCAACACATGGACTGACAAAGCCTTCTGCTGATCAAATGCCTACACCTGCCCATAGCACCTGCCCTTTGTTTTCCCATACGACCACAGCGGTTTGTCCAGCTACGGCCACGTGGGGCAGTTTTCCTTCGCCCAGGCGGGTCACAACCAAGTTCTTACCTCGCTTAACATAGATTGCACCAGCGTCCTCCCAGGCAAGTACCGGGCCGTTTGGACCACTGGCCACGCTACCGTTTTTACCCGCCGAAACAGCCTGTTCCGGTTCGCCCGGCGAGGCCTGATAAATGGTGCTTTCCCGCCGCCAGACCGTTATAGGCTTGCCCGTTTTGGCCAGGGCTAACCCACCGCCGTCCATGGGGCAACCCGCCAGTTTCCAGGTGCCACTGCCCAGTTTTTGCGGGGCTGCATAAGTCTTCCCAGCATCGCCCGAATGGGCCAGATACAAGTCGCGCGAGCCGTTTAGCCAGTTCCGAAACAAGACATAAACGTCGTTGCCCGAAGCCGCCATTGACACGCGGCAACATTCGCAAACCGACCCACTCGGCGACTCGTAGATAACTTGGTTGGCCGACCACGTTTGTCCGCCATCGGTGGAGGTTGCGCCCACAAGTTTGTTTTTCTGGTTGCCCCGCAGGTCCAGCCAGGCAGCATGAAATGTGTCACCCAATGCGCCAACTACGTCGTGAAATCCTTCTTTAGCTACGTCTGACACGTCGTTGACCCGGCGCGGCGATGACCACTTTCCGGTGGTTCGGTTCAGGTACCAGGCAAACACGTTACCCACTTTATTGGTAGCCGTGATCACCACGTAATGGTCGGTGGTGGCTACCTGCGGTCCGCGGGTTGCCCCGGCCACCAGATTGGGCAGTACCGCCACCACCGCAGGGGCCGTGAACGTTTGGCCACCGTCGGCAGAGAAGGCGTAGAAAATGGTGCTGTCATTGCCGAACGTAAGGTGAATTCCCCCGCTTCCATCGGCCACAAGCACCGGCAAATGGCCCGGTGCCAGCGTGCGGCCTTCGTCTAGGAATCGGCTACCCGACATGAAGAGTAACACGGATAGTAAACCGGCAAACAGTATGCGGAATGGCGTGACAGTCATGATAAAACGGATTAAAAGTCGGACAATTGGTACCGATAAAAGGGCTTCATGCTGCCACATACTGTAGCCACACGAAGCCCTCGAAAATTACACGTCAAACCTTGAACTCGTCTAGTACCCCTCGTTCTGGATCAGTGACGGGTTCACGTCTACTTCACGTTTGGGAATGGGCAGTACCAGCCGGGGCGAATTCCAGGCGAAAGTGCCCACGCTTTGGCGGAACCGCTTGATATCGTGGAGGCGGTGCCCCTCGAAGGCCAGCTCGAACCGGCGCTCCCGCAAGATTTCCGCCAGCGTAGGCGTGGCAATGGGACCAACGCCCGCCCGCGCCCGAATCAGGCTGATGTCGTTGCCGGGGCTATCGCCCACCTTCGAGTTTAAGCGCATGTTGGTTTCGGCACGGATCAGGTACATTTCGGCCAGCCGGATAATGGGGATGTTGTCGCCGAAGTTGGTGTATTTGCCCGTATAAACGCGGTTGCCCCCTTTATACCCAATGTACAGTAGCTCGTTGCGGCGGGCATCGGCAGGGTCGTAGGTAGCCACAAAGGTGTTGCTCACCTGCACGTCGCCACGCCCAATCGGGGCGGCTGCGGTCGGGATACTAGCGTAGAACGTAGTCAGGCCGTCGTTGCTCGCACCGGCGTTGTTCTGGTCGTTTTGCTGAATCTCGAAGATGCTTTCCTGCGTGTTGCGGTTCCGAAACGCTGCCGTCACCGACGAGTTCAGCCGGTACACGTCCGAGACAATGATGGCGTTGGCGGCGGCCAATGCCCCGGCATAATTCTCCTGTTGCAGGTACGCCCGCGCCAGAAAAGCCTGCGCCGTGTATTTGTCGGCCCGCGTCGAGTTATCCGTAGGCAGCAGAGCCACGGCTCTGGTCAGGTCGTCAACAATTTGCTTGTAGGTGTCGGCCACCGTGGCGCGGGCTATCTGGGTGGCCGCCTGTTCAACGTTGGTGCTGGGCGTAAGCACCAGCGGAATACCCGGCTGCTGATTCTGCGTGCCAGCGGTCCAGGGCAGGGCGTAGAGCCGCACCAGCTCGAAAAACAGGATACCTCGAATAAACCGCGCCTCGCCTTCCAGCGACTTGCGGGCATCGGCATCTTTCACCACGCTCAGCGACGCCAGCGCGTTGTTTACCGTGTTGATGGCGGCATAGGAGGCCAGCCAGATTCGTTGCGCTTCGGCGTTGGCGTTGGTCTGGGTTTTCAGGGCCAGCTCCCGGTACGATGCAAACGTGCCCCGCCAGGTAACGTAGTTGTCGGGCGCGTAAATATCGGGCACCAGCAGGAAGTCAGTACCGTATAACGAGCCGCTGCCCAGTTGGCCGTAAGCGCCCACAATGGCCGACGTAACGTCCTGGTCATTAGAGAGCGCTGTGGCCGCGTCGATGCTTTGGCGCGGCTGAAGATTCAGGCTATTGTCGCAGGCCGACAGGCTGATACACACCGCTGTCAGGCTATAAATCAGTTGTTTTTTCATGATGCTGAGGTGGCTGTTTAGAAACCGATGTTGATACCGAACGTGATGGTGCGCTGCTGCGGAGGCGTGTAGAAATCGTGGCCCAGCGTTACGTTGGCGGCTTGATTGCTGCTCGACGCGTATTGCGTGTTCACTTCGGGGTCATACCCCGTGTAGTTGGTAAACGTGAGCAGGTTCAGCCCCGTCACATATACCCGCGCCGTTTGCAGATACACTTTCTTTAGCAACGAAGCCGGAATCCCATAGCCCAGCGAAACCGTTTTTAGGCGCACGAACGATCCATCCTGTACCCACCGCGACGACGGCTGACTGCCGTTGGCCCCGTAGAGACGCACCTGCGGCACTTGCGTGATGTCGCCGGGTTTTTGCCAGCGGTTTAACTGGTCAACGGTCTGGTTATCAAAGTAATCGGCACTGACCGACTGAAAGAAACCTGCTACGTTGTAGAGATCATTACCGAAAACACCCTGGAACAAAAAGCTCAGGTCGACACCCTTATACGAGAATGTGTTGGTTACGCCCGCAATGAATTTCGGGTTGGGGTCGCCCACCTTGGTCGAGATCGCAGCAGCGTAATCGCTGGTCGGTTTGCCGTCGGCCCCTTCGTAGATGGCATCACCGTTTTGGGGGTCGGCACCCAGGAATTTCTTACCGTAGAAATACCCCAGGGGCTCACCCACGGCTACGCGGCCCAGAAAACGCGAACCCGGCTCAATGGGTTGCCCGTTCAACTTCGTCACCGTGTTGCGGTTGAGCGAGATGTTGAAATTGGTCGACCAGCGGAAGGCTTTCACTAGGTTTTGCGATGTAAAACTGAACTCGATACCCCGGTTGCGCAGGCTACCCACGTTCTGCGCAATGCTCGTGAAACCATTGACGCCCGGTAGCGGTCGATTCAGCAACAGATCGCGCGTGTCTTTGCTGTACACGTCGATCTGGCCGTTGAGGCGGTTGCGCAGAATACCAAACTCAATCCCGATGTCGAGTTGGGTCGACGTCTCCCAGCCCAGGTTCGGGTTGGGCAACTGACTGGGCCGAATACCGGCCTGATCGGCATAAAAAACGGCACTGTAGAGACCCCTGGACGAAAAATTGCCAATCTCCGAGTTACCCGTGAGGCCGTAGCTGGCCCGCAATTTCAACAGGCTAAGCGTCTGATTTCCTTTCAAAAAACTTTCTTCGTGAATCAACCAACCCGCCGACACCGCCGGGAAAACACCGTAGCGGTTGCTGGCCCCAAACCGGCTCGACCCGTCGACCCTACCCGACAAACTCAGCAGATACCGCTCCCGAAACCGGTAGTTGATCCGGGCAATGTAGGAGAACAGGCTGAAACCCGTCTCAGACGAACTACCGCCCACGATCCGGGCGGCGCTGGCCAGTTTCTTGAACTGGTCATTCGGAAAACCACGGCCTGTGGCGTTGGCATCCTGGATGTTCTGCTCCTGATACGTGATCCCCGCTAGGGCATCGATAGCGTGGTCGCCGAAAGTGTTAAGGTAGCTAATCGTATTGTTGCTGGTCCAGTTGAGGCTACGAATCTGGTTCTGATACCCGAAACCCGTGGGGGCGCCGCTTTCGGTGCGGCGGGTACGGTAAATCTCTTCCTGCTGATTGAGCAAATCATACCCAAATTCAGACCTGAAATTCAGGCCTTTGGCAATTCGCAACGTACCGTTCAGGTTCCCAAACGACCGGTAGGTGGTGGCCCGGTTATAGGCGTCGGTAATCTCGATCAGGGCATTGTAGTACAGCGTCCGGTTATTCAGCTCACCCGTGGCGGGGTCAAGGACGGATTGCAGCGGCGGCAATGCGTTGAGTTGCACGGGGTTGGCGAAGTCGTTGTCGTCGGGCGTTTTGTCGTTGATGGTCCGGGCAACGGAGAACTTGGCCCCGAAGCTCAGCCGGTCACTGGCCGTATGATTCAGGTTCAGCAGCAGGTTGTTGCGCTGAAACTCGTTGGCCTTAATGATACCCGTTTGCTTGTTGGCCGATCCACTCAGGTAGAACTGCGTCTTGTCATTACCACCGTTCACGTTGAAATTCAACTGGTTGACTGTTCCCCGGCGGAATGCCTGCTCCGACCAAAGGACATCATCTTTAGAATTGATGTCGATCCCGTTTCCGTCGAACTCTTCGGCAGGAACAAGGCCAGAATTAACGGCCGCTTCCGAGAACAGTTCGACGTACTGAGCGCGGTTCAGAAACTGACGCAGGCGCGTTGGGTTGCTAAAACCCGTATAGTAGCCAATGTTGACGTTAGTACGACCTGATTTACCTTTTTTGGTCGTTACCAGCACCACCCCGTTCGATGCCCGTGACCCGTAAATAGCTGACGCTGAGGCATCTTTCAGAATATCGATGCTCTCAATATCGTTGGGATCGATATCGGCCAGCGGGCTGTATGGCTCGGTGGTGGTAGTGCCCACGTCCTGCGACGTAATGGGGATACCGTCGATGACGTAGAGCG
This sequence comes from Cytophagales bacterium, assembly GCA_038230755.1. Classification (GTDB taxonomy): domain Bacteria; phylum Bacteroidota; class Bacteroidia; order Cytophagales; family Spirosomataceae; genus Fibrella. The sequence continues at coordinate 6,785 of JBBRMP010000178.1, forward strand.
GTTCGTTACCTGCCGAAATGGAGGCCGCCCCCCGCACCCGAATTTGAAGACCCGCGCCCAGCTTACCGCTGCTTTGGGTCACCTGCACCCCCGGCGCACGCCCCTGCAACGCCTGCTCGAACGTCTGCACAGGCAGATTACTAATTTCAGACGCTTTGATGGTGGCACTCGACCCCGTCACGTCGCGGCGTTGCTGCGTACCATACCCCGTCACCACCACTTCGTTCAACGAACGGCTGTCGCTGGCCAGTGCTACGTTGATCTCCGACTTGTTGCCAATGACAATTTCCTGCGCGGCCAGACCGACAAAACTGACTACGAGCACGTTGCCTTGTGGCGGAATGGTAATCGAGTAATTACCGCTGGCATCGGTCTGGGTGCCACGTGTGGTGCCCTTCACCTGAACGGTGGCACCTGGAATACCGCTATCATCGTCGGCCTGCGTGACTCGCCCGGTTACCCGTCGTTCCTGCGCCAGAGCCGGGGTAACCAAAAGGGCTACGTAGAAGAGTAAAAATAGTAGAATGTTTTTCATGCAATTGGTTGTTTTACGAGATTGAGCAAGTGAAAAGTAAACATACGTATTAAAGGCAAATTAAAGGCCGTATTCCTCGTTTTTGGAGCGTAGAGCAGGGAGGGAGTAGCTTCGCGCTGGTCGCTCCTATGCTCTGCGCCCTGCCGTTTAACTTTTTTCCCCCTGCCACAACGCCTATCGCGGCTGGCAGCGTTATTTTTACAGACAGCTCCTTCCGTCCTCAACCCATGTCGCAACCCACCACAGCCTCGTCCCGCCAGAATACGCCCCGCTCCGATCAGGCTACTCCGTCAAAGCGGGCGGGTCGGCGGGAGAAAAGTACGGCCCCACCCCGCGCCTGGACCCTACCTTTCGAGCGGGTACGGACCGATCAACGCACGCCTTTACCAAAGTGATAGCGTTATACACTCCAAGGAATAAAGCCAAAGCGTTTGATCAGTTTATATACAACAGTTTCAGGGACCATGTACTGAGGCACTCATTTCAGCACACAGTTAAGCCATTACCAACTGTTCCGTTTTGATAGCTACGTGTTATGATTACCAAGAAAAATGGGAATTCCGGATACATCAAACAAATGGATAACATAAAAGTTAGCTATTTCAGTATAATTATACTTTACCTAAACACAAGAACATAATATGTTTTTGTGTTTAGGTAAAGTATAATATGTTTTAAATTCTGATATTTACGGATAAACTTGGAATTTTATATACAGTTCTGAATTTATATAAACTTACTCTGACTTTTCGAAAGCTGTTAATAATACAAGAAAGTTGTAAAAGACGAGAGTTATTAATGTTGAGATCAATTTAGCTCTAATTATGTTGATTGGTTCGTACCTAGAGACGACTCTCTCAATTTCCTCGTCATAATTAAATAAAAAACTTATGTTCTGCTCACGTTCGAATCGCGATAAAGTTTCATACAAACTATCTACAGATACATGTGCCTCTTCATAACGTAAATTGGGGTCTATATATCCGTGCAGTAGTAGAGAAAAAGCTAATCCAAAAATACTTAAAATTAAGATGCTTGACGATGTTAAAAAAATAGTGTAATCAGTACGGTGTATGTATTCCTCGCCTATTCGACGAACGGTTACTATAAAAAAAATAATACTTAAAATTGCCAAAAAAAGAGAAAGGCCTTTTATTTCTACATGATTCTTATCAAAAAAATATACAATAAGTACAAAAACACAGCTAACCAGAAAATTGACTAGTGATATTTTAAAAGATATTACTAACAAAGTTTTCATGCTCACGTATTGAAGATCCGAAAAATACCTATGCGCCTAATTATGTATTGAATAATAATTACCAACACTAAACTATATCCAAATGCGATAAGATAATACGTTCCTAAGTCGCTGTATTTCCAAAGAACAGTACCGCTGAGCAGTATTATATTCAAATTTACGTTGTACCTGAGCGCGAAGAAGGGAGCAAATATATCACCGTTTTGCCCAAGGGTGAACGTAAGTCCGATCATGACCAATATAGCGATTGAATAACGATGTAATATCAAACCTGCCAAAAACATAGTTAAAAAAACGGGGATTGGCAATAGAATAAAGTGGAAAGATAACTGCCAAAACCAATTTTGCAATATCGTATTATCAATCCCTTTAAAAGTGTGTGTCAATTGAAACCATAAAAAGCTGACACCCATTGATAAGACAAATAAAATTACATATGTAGTAAACAGTACAATCCATTTCCCCCAGACCCAAACAGTTTCATCTATAGTTTTTAATACGGGCCACATGAAAGTCTTATATCTATATTCAATCTGAATCCCCACGAAGAAAGTAAGCATAACTAAAGGTAAGGATATCATTTCAATTCCTAAGAAAAATAGTGATAATTTTGAGCGTAGATCAGTTATAGGTCCAACGGATGAATTTAAATAATGTGTACGTCCCACGAGAATAACCATCCCAAATGGAATTATGAATATCAAAAACCAAAGTATACGTAATTGCACATACTGAAAGAGTTTTACCCATTCATTAATACAATAGCGAATCCAAACTGGATTAAACATAGTTGATTAGTCGTTTACGTAAAAAAAATACCAAAGATACTGTCCAGCTTATCATCCATATAATATCAGATATATAAGTATTAACTTCTCCATATTTGTTCAGCAAAAACGTGTGGAATGGTGTAAAGGAAATGAACCCTAGCAGATATACGCCAAATAAAGCGAAAATAAAAACAACCACTGCTCTCTCACCTAGCCATATATACCAGCATATATTGAGCAGGAGTATTGGAATCATCCAAACCCACTGAATCGCCAAAAAGCGGGCTAGAGTAAATTCATTAAATTGATTATTACCAACTAACATGGGAATGAATGGTGATACAAACCAGCCAATTGCCAACCATAGAACACACATCTCTATAACCAATAAGGTCAGGCAAATAGATATTTTAGCAAATAAAAACAGGTACACTTTACTTGGACTTAATCTCAATACTCGTTGTAACGTACCTCCGGTTTCCGATTCCCAAACTAGTGTTGACACTAAAGCGCAGCTAAGTACCAAGATAGAGTTAATCCGACCAGACAATGAACTATAGAAAAACTTATCAAAGCTAGTTTTAGGCTGTAGCCTACGGAAAAAAGCATAAAGCTGAACAATATTTTCAAAAAAATAGGCAATGTACGCTCCTGTTAACACAAGAGCTAATAAGAATATGAGTACAAATTGCCAACGCGATAATAGTTTCCTCAATTCAAAAACAAAGTAATGTCTCATTATCCAAATAGCTCATATAAATCTTTGGGGGTGGCTGGACGTTGTATATCTATAGCAGAGACTATACTAACCAATTCTTGGGTATCCTTGCCGGATTCGGCCAATAGCACAACATAGTCTTCATCTCGACGAGCCGTTGGAAATCGACTTACTAGATCGTCAAAAGAAATAAGTAAGAAAACTTCAAATAGGCGAATATAAAATAATTGCTCAAGCTCCGAACGAGTTAATTGATTTATTAACTCGCCTTCTTTCAAAATGAATAATACTGAATATAATTCTTGTACATCATCAAAAGAGTGACTCGTTATTAAAAAAGAAGTATTATATTCTCTGTTAAGAAGGCGGATCAGCTTAACTATTTGACGAGTATTTTCTCGGTCAATAGAGTTGAATGGTTCGTCTAAAATAACTAATGCTGGACAATTAATAAAACATAATGCTAACGAAAGACGCTGTTTGGTACCCGATGATAAACGACTGATCTTTTGCTTTCGGAAATCAACAAGTCCAAACATCTCTATAACTTGATCAACGGTAAATTTTGTTTGGCCATAATATCGTTGAACAATTTCCAAATTCTGTTGGCAAGTCATGTATTCATAAAAAGAATTATTATTCAACATAATTCCTAACTCCCAGAGAGCATAATATCTATTCTCTGATAATAGATCTATTTCATTATAGGTCACAGTTCCATTCTCAAGCGATTCTATACCAACTAATGACCGAAGTAATGTTGATTTACCAGCCCCATTTCTACCAACAATACAAGCAATATCTCCCGGAGAGATATCCAAGGTGTTATCATTAAGAATACGACGACCTTGTTTAATTACGGATATATTTTTCCCTGACAACATAATAACAGTGTATTAATCAGGGCACCCATTTGTTGCCCTGATTCTCAAAAGAGTGTATCACTTGCCTACATGGCCTCTAAGTGATTCTTATTGCCGTTAACAAGTAATACAGTAGTTGCCTATTGTTACCCAAGACGTATTGGATGCTGGGTTATCACAATAGGAAGCATGATAAGCAATACCATCACCCAAATATGTGGATACGATAACGCAACATGACTGTCCAAAACTCAGAATCGGAGCACAAAGTAGGAGGCCTCCTATTAAAAAGCCCCTAGTTTTGTATGGCAATTTCTTCATAGCGCTGGATATTTAGAAATCAACTTGCCACTTCTTGTAGGTAGGCAATTACACCTCTACCAAATCATTATAACTGGCTGAAGTAGTAGCATTGAAAGGTAACTGTTTAGGTAGTCCACTGAACTGATAATCAAGCACTTGTAAAGCTAAAAATCGCAAGAATATTTAATGTCTAAAAATCAAGTAGTTGATTATCAGCACATTAAGATTTTTGCTTAGTTTAACTCATAAATTAGAAAAATTAGTAACTTTCTGATTGTCAGATAATTGGCTTAAATTTACCTACCTAAACAGTTACATTGAAAGTAAGTTACCGTAATCGGTTCCTTTCAAAACCTTCTAGGTGCGGTCAAATAGGATAAAAAAAAACATAAAAACAAGTATATACAAAAATATTTTTTGAAATCTTCTTAAGTAGTCGGGCAGAATTATTTTAAGTTTTTACCGCCGAAAAATTGATCTTGTACTCGGTGCCAAATTTGGCCCAAATTGAATTCAATGCTTGGCGTAATGTCGCTAAATCAGTGTAAGCCTGGGGAGGAATCCAGCGA
>JBBRMP010000179.1:0-11791 GCA_038230755.1 Cytophagales bacterium
TGCGTTCCGGTTTTGGTAATGCTGATGAGTTCTGCTTTTTCTGATCCAGTCAGAGTGACTTCTTTTGCTTTGCGTGCCATGAGAACAGTTGATTTCCTTCCCCAAAATTAGAATATAAAACTAAATTGTCAAAGCACTAGTAAAATAGGTTCAAGTCTCCTAGTTCGCGTTAATTCAGCTAAACGCCGAACATACCCCCCTACTGCAACAGGGTCTTATACGTTTTGGCAATGCGCACGGGCGGCACATGGCAGGCAAACAGGGCTACGGCCAGCAGATTGGCCAATTGCACCCGCAACCAGCCATTGCGCTGATATTTCCGCGCCGACACCACCACGTTTTTTGGAATAATCACAAACGGCGCACCAGTGGCCTCGATCCGGCGGATCATGTCGAAATCTTCCATGATCACGTACCGCTCGTCGAAGCCCTGAAGCTGCTCGAACAGCGGGCGGGTCATGAACAGGGTCTGGTCGCCACCCCGGCTGACGGCACCGCCAAAGCGCGTGGCATAGCTATTGAGCCGGAGCAGCCAGGGTAGATCAGCATCGAATTTGAACCAATAACGTCCTGACTGATAACCTTTTATGATCGAATGTGTGATATCTGTGGCAAAATCGGGATGCAGGCGCACGTCGGCATGAACAAAATAAAGCACGTCGCCGGTGGCGTGGCGGGCACCCAGGTTCATCTGCGCCGCCCGGCCCATCTGGGGCGATTGAAGTACCGTAGCCCCTGCCTGTAGTGCCATCAGGACAGTCTGGTCGGTACTACCCCCATCAACCACAATCACGTCGGCCAGCCGGTCCTGCCCAAACATACGGGCATCGGCAATAACCTGAGCAATAGTCTGGGCTTCGTTTTTCGTAGGAATGATGACACTGATGAGCATAGGGCAAAGAGCTTAGAGCAGCAAGGGCGGAAGTTTTAAACAGGAAATTTAACTGTTTGACGGGACAATACGCAAAAAGGACAGGGCAATGAGCAAGGCCTGATTCGTTGAAAACGGCCCCACTCATTACCCTGCTCCTTCCTCTTTTACTCGTTGCTCCAGGCTCTACGACCTACGCGCTTGGCTACTAATTCTTCGCCAGGAATGCGCCGGCAATAGCCAGCACCTGATCTTTGCTCAGCACCTCATCAAATGCCTCGGTTACTTCGGCGCGTGACTTGCCCGTGAGGCCAATCACTTCGATACCCAATTGGTGGGTGATGTTTTCGCCGTCATAAATGGCCTGGGGCAGACCCGTGGCCATGTTGTCGGTGATCCAGCCTTTGTTACCACGCAACTGCCGAATCCGGGCGGCATGACGGGCTTCTACCGAGTGAATGTTCAGGGCGACTTCCAGAATGGCTGGCGCCATGCGCAACCGACCGGCCTGACCTTTGTAGGCCCGAACGCCCGTGTCTTCAAACGCCTGCGACACCGCCGCGTAGGTTTGGAAATTAGAGAACACGTCGGGGAAAGCACCACCAGCCGTGAAATCGAAACGGGGCTTGGCAATGGCCTGGCTACCCAACACCGACTGCAGCAACCGAACGTGGGCGTTCTCGTGCTTGCGGATTTGGGCAAACATCTCGCGGTTTTCGCTTGGCACCATCAGGCCGCTGGTAGCCCCCATATTGTAAAATTCCGATTCGGCGTATTCCAGCAACAGCGCGAAGTTCAGTACGTCTACCACCACGCTCGACAGGCCTGAACCTTGTCCATAAGCATTGGTCAGGGCCGAAGCCATCACCATGGGAGCCGCCGCCGCAATAGTTTTGCGGGTTAATGAACTAAACAAACCCCGCCGCGACACATGCGCCATGCGGTCAACGAGCTCGCCGTCGACAGACTCGAGTTCAGTAAGGATATTTTGCAGATTCATCTGAGATTTTCTGTTTAAAAAGTTGAGCAATTAGGCCATTAAGCCTGAAGTGAGGGTTTCCTGGATGAACGGAGCCACGATGGCCAACACCGCACCTGGGTTGCGTGAACGCTCCAGACCGTTACCATCAATTGGGGTATCACCCGCAAACGCATTGCCGTTGGGGAATTGCAGTTCGCTCAGTATCGACGCGTGACGCGCTTCGACCGACACGATTTTGCCCGCCGTGATCAAATACGCCTCCGTTTGCAGGAACTTACCAGCACCATTATAGGCCGAAACACCCGTGTCTTCAAACTGACGGGCCACGTCGATTACCACCGAACGCTGCTTAAAGTTGATGCCGCTAAAGTCGGGCGTCAGGCCTTGAATAGCCGCCGAACCCAGCGCTGCCTTGAAAAAGTCGCGGTGAATTTGCTCATGCGCACGCAGGTCGGTAAAGATCTGGCGTTCCATGGCATTCATACCCTCATAGGGGTTTTTCATCACCATTTCGTAGTAGGCCGCCTCCAGTTGCTCCAGCGCGTAGGCGTAGTTCAAAATGCCCAGTTCGCCTGAACCCAGGTTCACGGTGATACCATTGCCCATCCGGCCACCGGCATACTTTGAGAGATCATTGGTTGGTGATTTCGACACCACCTCGTCTGGTGACGAGCAAGACGCCAGTACACCACCAATCACGGCAGCCCCGCCCGCATAGCGCAGGAACGACCGACGGCCAAGCCCATCTGTCCGGGTTGACGATTCAGATACCAAGTTGAGTTTTTCCATAATCGTAGGAAACTAGTTTGCAGGTTAGCCTCGGCCGTCTGTTCGGACGAAGCAAATAGTATACGCGTTAGCCGAGATTATGGATTTTTAAATCGAGTGAAAAACCATGTTTTTTTGGATAATTATTCAGTGGCCCGACCACAACTCCTTAACACTGGCATAATACTAATCTATTGATTTACCGAGAAACAATAGTATTTCTGCCGGTAGTTCCACTTTGCGCAGTGTGAATCAGGGCCTAAACACCTGACGTCTCGACCGTTATGTTACCATTCCTTTAAATACCACACGGGTCGTTTTCGGGGTGGTATGCAGTCAGACCTTTGCACTATCAACCAATCATGTCATGAACCATCACTACCGTTTTGTTAAGCCACCTCTGCCCGCTACTGTGCTGCGGGCGTTGCTCTGTATACTACTGGCAGTGACCTGCCTGCCCGGTTACGGAGAAAATCAGGCACAGCCCAGACTGGCACAATCCCAGACTGCCGAGCAAACGGTGACCGGGCGGGTGACAGACGCCACCACCAACGAGGCGCTGGCAGGATGCACGGTGCTGGTGAAGAGTACCGGTCCGACGTCCCGGCAGAAAGGGGCCACGACCGATGCCAACGGCGACTACCGCATTGCTATCGCCGACGGAAAACCGGTCACGCTCGTGTTTGGCTTCATCGGCTTCGTATCGAAAGAAGTAGCGGTTGGTAATCAGACCGTTATCAACGTGGCGCTTAGTCCTTCGGCGGCAGAACTAACGCAGGTGGTGGTGGTTGGTTACGGGTCTACCACGCAGCGCGAAACAACCGGCTCGATCAAATCGATCAAAAGTGCGGACTTTAACCGGGGCATCATCAACTCGCCAGAGCAACTGTTGCAGGGTAAGGTGGCGGGCGTGAACGTGACCTCGGCCAGCGGCGAGCCGGGCAGCACCCAGAGCATCACCATCCGGGGTCCGGGGGGTGTTCGCACGGGTAGCACCCCCCTGTTTGTGCTGGATGGTATTCCACTCGACAACTCCAGCACGGGCGGGGCCACCAACCCGCTGAACTTCCTGAATCCGCAGGACATCGAGGCCATCGACGTGCTGAAAGATGCGTCAGCCACCGCTATTTACGGAGCGCGCGGGGCCAATGGCGTGGTGTTGATTACGACCAAAAAAGGCAAGGCGGGTGCATCATCCATCAACCTATCGGCCAACATAGGTATCTCGAACCTGGCGCGGCAGTTACCCGTGTTTTCAGCCGACGAATACCGGCGGCAGGTGGTGGCCGTAGGTGGCGTTCTGGACGACCAGAAAGGCAACACTGACTGGCAGAAAGAAATCAGTCGGCAGGCCATTACGCAGAATTACAATTTGGCCTTCAGCGGCGGGGCCGACAAGCTAACCTACTACGCCTCGTTTGGGGTGCAGCGGCAGCAGGGTATCCTCAAAAACAGTTCGCTCGACCGGTACACGGGCCGCATCAACGCCAGCCAGAAATTCCTGGACGACCGGCTGATACTCGACGTGAACCTCACAGCCACCTACACCGCCAACGAACGCCCGCCCATCGAAAGCATCGTGGGTGGAGCCATTTCGAGCAACCCAACCTACCCGGCCTATGATGCCAGGGGGGCACTGGCCCTGTACCCCAACGGCAATAACCCGCTGGTTCCGCTGGCGTTATACAAAGACGTAACCAGCATAAACCGAGTGGTAGCCACCATTTCGCCGTCGTATAAGATCACGAAAGACCTGGTCTACAAGCTCAATATGGGCGTCGACAACTCCGGCTCAACGCGCGACGTACAGTCGCTGGCCAACGCCGTACCGCAGCAGGATGGTCGTTTGGAAAGTGCCTACCTGACCAACCGTAACCTGCTGATCGAAAACTACTTCACCTACACACGGGCACGTGGGCAGCACAACCTGACGGCGTTGCTGGGCCATTCGTATCAGAACTTTTTTATTCAGGGCCGCAACTGGAGCATCAACAAATTCCCGATTTCGCCCATCGAGCCGATTTATAATCCGGGCCTGGGGCAGGACCTGACGCTGGCCAATAACCGGCCCGGCGGTTACGCCATTCAGAACGAATTACAGTCGTTTTTTGGGCGGGTCAACTACCAGTATAAGGACCGCTACCTGCTCACGGCCACGGTCCGCGCCGACGGGTCGAGCAAGTTTGGGGCGAACAATAAGTACGGCGTGTTTCCTTCATTATCAGCCGGGTGGCGGTTATCGGAAGAGCCGTTTATGCAGGGTAGCCTTTTTTCTGACCTGAAACTACGGGCGGGCTATGGCCTGACGGGCAACCAGGAAATCCCGGCCAAGATCACGCAGGCCCTGTTTACGTCGCAGGTTGGGCCATCCACGAGCTACCCACTGGACGGCAGCACGAACTACCCCGCAGGCACAACCTACACCCGGTTGGCCAACCCCGACATTCAGTGGGAGGTGTCGAGCCAAACCGACGCGGGGCTTGACTTTGCCCTCTTCAACGGTGCTCTCTCCGGCTCGGTCGATTATTTCCGGAAGGTGTCGAGCAAGATTTTGCTGGAGGTGATCCCCGCTGATCCCGTGCAGCCCGCCTCGACCTACTGGACCAACGTGCCCAACATGAGTATCACGAACCAGGGCGTGGAGGTGGACCTGAACTACCGCTACACCAGTCAGCGCGGCCTGAAATTCAGCATCGGCGGCAACATCACGTTTATCAACAATGTTGTCCGCAACTCGCCGTACTCAGTTATCACGTCGGGGTCGGCCACGGGGTCGGGGCTTACCTCGGCCACGATCAATGGCTACGTGAACGGGCAACCCATCGGCACGTTTTTCCTGAAAGAGTTCACCGGTTTCGACGACAAGGGCATCAGCACCTACCGCGACACCGACGGCGACGGCATCGTGACGGACAAAGACCGCATTTCGGCGGGGAGCGCGTTGCCCACGAAGCAGTTCAACATCAACGGCACGATGGCCTTCAAAGGGTTCGATCTGGCGGTGAACTTCAACGGCGTGTCGGGCAACAAGCTCTATGACAACACGGCCAACGCCAATTTTTACAAACTGCGGCTCTCGAAGGGCATCAACGTGACGCCGGAGGCCATTCAGTTCCCCAGCGAGTCGATCAACAACTCGGCACCGGTTTCGACGCGCTTCCTGAAAGACGGCGGTTTTTTCCGGCTCAACAACCTCGCGCTGGGCTACTCGCTCAACCCCAAACTGATCGGTATCAGCAAGGGTATCACAGGTATTCGCCTATCGGCAACGGGCCAGAACCTGTTCGTGATTACGAACTACAACGGCTACGACCCGGAAGTAAACACCGACCGCACGATCAACGGTATTTCGTCGTATGGCATTGATTACCTGAGCTATCCAAAAGCCCGCACGTTTATGTTTGGGCTGAATCTGACGTTTTAAAAAGCCCCCCGGCCCCCGAAGGGGGAGGGCTGACGCGAAGCTACGCTGGCGGCAGCAATTCCCCCTTCGGGGGTTAGGGGGCTTCATCCCATATGAAAAAGACACTCTCGATTCTCCTTTCCATCCTCGGTCTCCTCATCGCCGATGGCTGTACCAATTTGACCGAAAAGGTGCTCGACGAAGCATCGGTGGCGGGGCTGACCGACAAGCAGGCTGCCGACGGCAACATTGCGCCGGTGTATGCACGACTGCCGGACATTTTCACGCACACCACCTATTTCGCCCTCCAGGAAATCTCGACCGACGAGGCCATTCTGCCGTATCGCGGCGGCACCGACTGGGGCGACAATGGTATTTACATCGCGCTCCATCAGCACACCTCAACGAGTACCGATCCGAACATTCGGAACACGTGGCTGCTGCTGTTGCAGGGCATTTCGCGGTCTATTACGGCCATCAATACGCTGCCGGGCATTAATGACCCCAACGCCAAAACCTACGTGGCCGAGGCACGGGGGATGCGGGCGTATTACAACATGGTGATGCTCGATCTGTTCGGTATCGCCTTCGTAAAAGACGACCCGCAGGCCACGTCCGACATTCTGCGGGGTGAAGCAGCGGCCAACTATATCAAGGCCGAATTGCTGGCCGTAGAACCCGATTTGCTGACCACGGTTGGCCCCGGTCGGCTCACGAAAGGCGCTGCCTGGGGGCTGCTGGCGCGGTTATACCTCAACTACGCCGTATATCGTGATCGGTACGCCGACACGTTTTCGCCGAAGCCCGAAGACATGGACAAAGTGGTGGAATACTGCGACAAGATCATCAACGCGGGGCAGTATCAACTCTCGAAAGACTACTTCCCGATCTTCGGTTCCGACAACCACACCAACCCCGAATTGATCTTCGCCGTAGACCAGCGGGCGGAGTTGAATGGGCATAACCGGCTGGCCTACTTCTCGTTATCGGGCGATCAGTTTCCAATTCCGGCCTACGTGGGCGCCAATGGCACCGACGGCCCGGCCATCACGCCCGATTTCTACCAGAGTTGGGTGGCCGCCAACCCCGGCAAAGACCCCACGATTGACCCGCGTTTCTACAAGCAGAACCTGAGTATCTACACCACCCCCGGCGATTCGTGCGTGGCGGAGTCGGCGTTCAACATCAACCGGGGCATTCTGCGGGGGCAACAATATGGCCTCCTACGTGTGAACGGCGCGTTTGTGAAGTGCCCGAACGGGAGCTACAAGGTCGGCAAGCTATTCAATGCCACCCGTAACCGCCCAACGCAGCCGGTGAACTTCACCGAAAAAATAGACTACACCGTGGCGGGCAGCGACTACAGCACGGGCTACCGGGTGGAGAAATACGAGTTCAGCAAGAAGTCGGTAAGTGGGCGTAACCTTGGCGAGGCTGACATCGTGATCGTGCGCCTCGCCGACGTCTACCTGATGCGGGCCGAAGCCAAACTCCGCAAGAGCAACGATGCCGCCGCCGCCCTCGCCGACGTGAACACGGTCCGGGCCGCCCGCACGGCCACCACGCCCCCCGCCGCCCTCACAAGCATGAACCTCGATCTGCTGTTGCGCGAGCGTGGTTTCGAGTTTTACTGGGAAATGCTCCGCCGTACCGATATGATCCGGTTCGGCAAATACGAAGGCACCTGGACCGAAAAAACGAACACCGACAAGCAGAAACGTATTTTTCCCATCCCCCAAACCGCCATCGATGGTGCCTCGAATTTGCCGGGGTATCTGGTGCAAAATCCGGGGTATTAGCCCCTTAACCCCCGAAGGGGGAAATGTTGTCTCATGAAAATTGTCACTAAGTTAAGTTTCTCCCTTTGGGGGTTAGGGGGCCTTCTCACCGCGTTTATCTCGCCGGAGATTGACACGCTGAAAATCAATCAGATACAATGCATTGGGTCGCACAATAGCTACAAACGGGCCATTGATCCGGCCTTGTTTTCGATGTTGAAACGGATGGATTCTACGCGGTTTAGGGCCATCGAATACAGCCACGGACCGCTGACGGAGCAACTGAATCTAGGCTTGCAGAACCTCGAAATCGACGTTTATGCCGATACCAAAGGCGGCAAATATGCCAGGCCAATGGGGCTGTCTTTGGCGAAAGGGCAGGCCCCGTATGACCCTGAAAGTGTGATGAACGAACCAGGTTTCAAGGTGCTGCACATTCAGGGTATTGACTTCCGCAGCAACTGCCCCACATTCAAACAATGCCTTTCGGAGTTGAAACGCTGGTCGGAAAGCCACCCCAATCATTACCCGGTGTTCATTACGATGAACGCCAAAGACGACACTATCCGCCGCCCCGGCTTCGCCATTCCCGAGCCGTTTACGGCTTCGGTGCTAGACCAACTGGACCAGGTGATTCTGGAAATGCTGGGCCGGAAACACCTGATTATTCCCGACGATGTGCGCGGCAAAGCCAAAACGCTGGAAGCCGCCGTGCTGGCCGGAAACTGGCCCACCATGAAGGCGGCGCGGGGTAAATTCCTGTTCGTGCTGGACGAAACCGGCACCAAACGTGCAACGTATCTGGCCAGGCACCCATCACTGGAAGGCCGAATGTTATTTACCAACTCGGAGCCAAATACCCCCGATGCCGCGTTTATGATCCTGAACGACCCCATCGCTGACGGCCCAAAAATCCGCGCGATGGTCCAAAAAGGCTATCTCGTCCGTACCCGCGCCGACGCCGACACAAAGCAGGCCCGGACCAACGATTACCACGATTTCGAAGCAGCACAAGCGTCCGGTGCCCAGATCATTACCACCGATTATTACGCCAAAAGCACGTTCTTTCCATCGAGCTATGTGGTAAATTTTCCGGGCGGTGGTTATTTGCGGAAGAACCCGGCGATGAAATAAGTGTAACGCAGGCGGGGCTACGCCAAATAAATTAATACACACCCATTATGTTACTTAATAAATTCCTCATAATCAGCTTACTACTCTTCTTTTTCACGGCCGCGTTCGCCCAAAAGCGGCACCGTAAACCCGTACCCAAACCCGTTGCCGACACCCGTACCCTGGCCGATTCGATGCCCGCGCTGATGCCCTACAACCGGCTGATCGACGCGGCAGGAACGGCACTGAGCTTCGGTGATCCCAAACTAGAAAACCACGCACTTGATCTGGCGGCTATTCCCGGCACATCACTGATCGTGATCGAAGATCGGTATGGTATTGCGGTACTGGACCGGGCTACGCAGAGGATTACGTACCGGTGGAGCCTGCGCGACAACGCCGACACGAAGGCCATGATGAGCACCTTTTCAGGTATCGAAGCAGTATTGTTTCGGGGGAAAACGTACCTGATCTGGGGAGCCTCCGAGCGCGAAAGAGGTAAATCAGGCGTGGTGGTGGCCACCTGGGCGAACGGCAAAATTGACGCGTTCGATCTGATTCTGTTCGCTCCAGTGGCCCTGTCGCCGCTGGCCCTGCCCAACGACGTGGCCGTGCAGCTAGAAGGCGACGAAGCCTATTTGTATGTGGCCCTGAACGGCAATAACCAACTCGTGAAAGTGCGGTTATCGGACCGACAAACCGTCTGGACGGCCTCCGTGGGGGTGGCTCCTTACGGCGTGGCTCTCGCCAATGGCCAGGCGTTCGTGACCAATTGGGCTGGACCAATTCCCGTCGTGGATTCGACCGATTCGGCAGGCAAAGCCGAAACGGCGGGTGTACCCTGGGGACAGGCCTACGTCGACCCAAAAACGGGGGCTATGTCGCGGGGGACGGTGTCAGTGATTGATCAGGCAACGGGCCGGACGGAGACCGAAATAGGGGTCGGGCTGCATCCAAACGCCATTTTAGCCAATGCAGGTGGCACTGTTTTGTACGCTGCGAATGGCAACAGCGACTATATTTCGGTGATTGACCCGCAGACCCGGCAGGTGACGGATTCTATTTCCGTGGGCCTCTTCGATACCGCCAAACAGTACGTCGGCAGCACACCGAATGCCCTCGCACTGGATTCGGCGGGTACCACGCTCTACGTAGCTAACGGCCTCGATAACGCAGTGGCGGTGGTGGCGCTTTCGGGGCCGAAAATGGCCAGTCGGGTGCGAGGCTATATTCCCACGCAGGCCTACCCGGCGGGGCTGTTTTTAGCCAATAACAACTTGTATATCTGCAACTTAGAAGGTAACGGTGCCCGTGCATTGATGCCCGTAGAGCAAGGTGGGCAAGGTCGGAATCCGCGCATCAGTCAGGATGCCTACACAGCCCACCGGCAACGGGCTACGGTCTCCATTATTCCTCTGCCCACTGCCCAACAACTTAGTGCTTACACCGAGCGCGTCCGGCAATCGGCCATGCAGTTCCGGCTGGCGCTGGCGGCCAAACTACCCCGTCCAGGCATCAAGCCAAAGCCCGTGCCGGAACGCATTGGCGAACCGTCGGTATTCAAACACGTCGTTTACATTATCAAAGAAAACCGCACCTACGATCAGGTTTTGGGCGATATGCCCGAAGGGCGCGGGATGGCTTCGCTCTGCGTGTTTGGCGACAGCGTCACGCCCAATCAGCACCGGCTGGCGCGGGAGTTTTTGCTGCTCGACAACTACTATGCCTCCGGTAAATCGTCTGCCGAAGGGCACCACTGGGTCGATGCGGGCATGGTGACGGATTACACCGAAAAGAGCGTCCGGGCATGGTTTCGGAGCTACCCGCATGTACTGTACGACGCCCTGGTGTACAACAAAAATGGCCTTATCTGGAACAATGCCCTCGACCACGGCAAGTCGGTCCGTGTCTACGGCGAAGCCTGCACCTGCCAGTTCGACAAGAAGCAATATAACTGGCAGAAAGTGTATCAGTTGCGCGAAGCTGGACAACCATTTTCCTACACCAATACCACCACGATCTCGCGCGTTCGGCCCATTCTGGCCATGGATTTTCCCGGCTGCGACGACGAAATCATCAACGACCAAATGCGGGCCGACGCATTCATCCGCGAGCTAACCGAGACCGCCGCCAAACCCGGCGACACCTGGCCAAACCTGATGGTGATGTCATTGCCCAACGACCATACGTCGGGCCTGAGTCCGGCTTTCCCCACACCCCGCGCCATGGTCGCCGACAATGACCTGGCCGTTGGACGAATTGTGGAAGCCATCCAAAAAAGCCGTTTCGGAGCTACCACGGCCATTTTCATCACCGAAGATGACTCGCAGGCGGGGTGGGACCACATCTCGGCCTACCGCACCACGGGCTTCGTCATCAGCCCCTATTCGCGCCTGAAAAAGACGGTGACGACCAACTACAACCAGACGTCGATGCTGCGGACGATTGAGCAGATTCTGGGTCTGCCGCCCATGAACGTAATCGACGCCACGGCCCAGCCCATGTTCGATTGCTTCACTGACCAGCCCGACGCGACCCCGTACACGGCCCTGCCCAACCGGGTGCCACTCAATGAAATGAACAAGCCGCTGACTGCCCTGCGCGGCAAGGCCAAACAGTACGCCCGCGACTCGATGGAGCAGGCCGAAGAAGGCATCGACACCGGCGAAGATGCCAAAACGAACCAGATTTTGTGGTTCTGGGCGCGGGGCAATAAGCCGTACCCCACCCCCCGGGCCCCGCAGGGGGAGTAGCCATCTAACCCGGACGCGGGGGCCCCCCCCAAGGGGGCTTGTGCACACCCGGTTACAAAAACGCCGCAAATTAACCAAACGGGGCGGGCAGGGTGCGGGGGATGTGGGGGAAATATAATCAAA
>JBBRMP010000180.1:0-11786 GCA_038230755.1 Cytophagales bacterium
GTCAATCACGAGCGGGCAGTCTCCGGAGTTAGCGTTTTTGTAGAGCGTCACCAATTCCTTGTGCGTGCCTCCCCAAGGGGGCGACACCTGCATGAGGTACTGCCAGAGTTCGTTGGTTTCAATGTCTTTGATGGGCGCGTAGACGAAGGCGTTGGGCAGCACGTGTTTCCGCAGCCGTTGGCCTTTCAGTTCATGCCGTTTCATGGACCGGGCGCGGCTTTGGCTTTCGTCAGAGCGGGTGCCGAGCAAAATAATGGCCTCGCCCGCCTCGCTGATTTTGTCCTGAATGAACCGCGTGGTGGGGTTAATTTTCAGCCGCTCGGTACACCACCGAAACGAGTTGGTGGGTGCAGGGTAGCCCCGGCCAATGAGGTTCACCCAGAACGTGTCTTCCAGCCGGGGCGTGGTGCGGTGAACACTAATGGGCATTCCCTGCTCGGTAGCGGCCTTTTGCAGGTTTTTCAGCGTCCGGTTGATAAACGCCACAATCTTCGGATTCTCGACCAGCGTATCGTTGCAGACCACAAAAATCTTGCGGTTGCGAAGTTCAGCCGGGATTTTCATCAAGGCCCGCCATACCACCTGCAACAGCATGGTCGAGTCTTTACCACCGCTAAACCCAATCACCCACGGACGGTTGGCATTCTCGTCGTAGAGGTACTGGTCGGTGATTTCGGCTTCGATGAACGGGAGTCTGAGCGACATAGCGGTGGTGTGTATTGGCGAAAGTAGGATAATTGCCCGAAAAAGTAAACTCGTTCGGTGGGTCTATTTTACAAATATGGCTCTTCTATATCGAATGAGCCACGGTAGTGCATAAACGCCGGGGCGGATTGAGGTTCGGGATGCCGGGGAAGTGGGTGAGAATGAGGCGTTGGCGGGGTGAAGATTTATTTTGGAGGGGGCGTAACCCGGACGCGGGACCGCCCCCGCCCTAAAGGGAGCCTTGCTTGCGCGTGAGCAGCTTCGCGTCAGCAATGCTCACGCGCCAGCGGGCTCCCTTTAGGGCGGGGGGCTACGCCAACGCAAATAAAAATCCCCTTCAATCTTGAAAAATCCGCCCAATCCGCGTTCCCCTTCCTTATTTTTATCGGAGAACACAAATCAACCCATGACCAAACATTTCCTTCTGGCGGCCCTACTACTGCCCGCGCTGACGTTTGCCCAGACGAAAAAAGCAGCGACCAAAACCACCGCCCCCACCACCGACCGCGATAAACAGGCCATCATCACCGACCTCGACAGGCGGTTTGGCGAGTATGCGGGCATCTCCAAACAAATCTGGGACTTTGCCGAACTGGGCTACCAGGAAGAAAAAAGCTCGCTCCTGCTTCAGGAACTGCTTCGCAAGGAAGGCTTCGACGTGAAAGCGGGCGTGGCGGGCATCCCCACGGCCTTCGTGGCCACCTACGGGTCGGGCAAGCCCGTGATCGGGATTTTGGGCGAATATGATGCGCTGCCCGGCCTCGCCACGGAAGCCAAACCCGATTTTACGCCTATCCCGAACCAGAAAGGCGGGCACGGCTGCGGGCATAATCTCTTCGGTACGGCCTCGGTGGCGGCGGCGGTCGAGGTGAAAAACTGGCTCAAAGCGGGCCATCCCGGTACGGTCAAAATCTACGGCTGTCCCGCCGAAGAGGGCGGTGCGGGCAAGGTGTACATGGTGCGCGAAGGCCTGTTTAACGACGTCGACGTGGTGTTGCACTGGCACCCCGGCGCGCAGAACGCGGCGGATGCGGGTACCTCGCTGGCCAACAAAAACGCCAAGTTCCGGTTTCGGGGCATCGCAGCCCACGCGGCGGCGTCGCCCGAACGGGGCCGGTCGGCGCTCGACGGGGTGGAGGCGATGGACATGATGGTCAACATGATGCGCGAACACGTGCCGCAGGACACCCGGATTCATTACGTGATCACGAAGGGCGGCGATGCGCCGAACGTGGTGCCCGCCTTCGCCGAGGTCTATTATTATGCCCGCCACAAAGACCGCGACATTCTGCAAAGCGTCTGGAAACGGATCGAAAACGCCGCCGAAGGGGCCGCCAAAGGTACCGGCACGCAGGTGACATGGGAAATTTTGGGGGGCGTGTTTAACCTGCTGCCCAACGTGACGCTGGCCGAGGTGATGCACAACAACCTGAAAACCGTGGGCGGCATCACCTACACACCGGAAGAGACTGCCTTCGCCGAGAAAATCCGCAACACGTTCCCGGAAGATCAGCGTGTACCCATCACCAACGCGGCCCAGATCAAGGACTTCCGCGACGCCTCGGAAAGCGCCACCAGCGGCGGCTCCACCGACGTGGGCGACGTGAGCTGGACGGTGCCGACGGTAGGCTTATCGACCGCCACATGGGTGCCGGGATCGAGTGCGCATAGCTGGCAATCGACGGCGGCAAGCGGCATGAGCATCGGCCAGAAGGGCCTAATCGTGGCCGCTAAAACACTGGCCCTGACTGCGTTAGATTTGTACAACAACCCCGCCCTGATCGAAAAAGCCCATGCCGAATGGCTCCAGAAACGCGGCGCTAATTTCAAGTACGAGGCGATACTAGGTGATCGCAAACCTGCATTGGATTATAGGAAGTAGTAAGCATACCCATGAACTCAACCCTCCCTTTCTCTGCCTTCGCTACGGATACCGATGCTCACCGCCAACTGGGCGAATCAGTGCTGTCGGCCTACGTCAATACCTGCCGGTGGTTTGCCGGGAAAGCTCGTCAGCAGACGGGTGTTCGGGTGCAATCGGTGCTTTCTCTGGCCCAACATTCGACTGACAATCCGTATTTTCTGGTTATTCTCGAAGCGACGTATGCCGACGGTGAACCGGAGCAGTATCAGTTGCCGCTGGCGTTTGTGCTCGATCTGGGCGACGTACCCGAAAAGAGTGTGTTGACCGCCGCCACGTTCGCCGGTGAGGCCGGGCATCTGGTCGATGCCATCTACGTAGCCCATTTCCGCGAAAGCCTGTTTCGGCATTTGGCCACTCATGATGTGGTAGCGCAGTCCGCAGGCGAAAGTGGAGCAGAAACGGCTGGGCAAATCACGTTCCAACGGGGGCTTGGGCTGGTGGACGGAGCGGCAGGCGACACGTTGATTTCGCGGGTGTTGCCCGTCGATTCGAGCAATTCAGCGCTAGTGTTTGGCTATGCGGCGCAAGGCGAATTGCTGTTCATGAAATTGTATCGGAAGCTATTTGCGCAGACCAATCCGGAGGTGGAGATGGTCGCCTTTTTGACCGAAACGGGCGAATTTCCGGCCATTCCAGCCTATGCGGGTAGTTTTACGTGGCAACAACCCGACAGCGAACCCGTCACGCTGGGGATGATGCAGCGCATGGTGGCCAACAACAAAGACAGTTGGGACATGACCGGCGATTACCTCAATGACTTCCTGTACGGGGTGCCCAACCGGCTTTTTTCGGTCAAAGAAGATGTCTTTGAAAAGGTGGCCCTGCTGGGGCAGCGCACCGCCGAAATGCACTTGGCTCTCTACAAAAAAACGGATGATCCCGCCTTCATTTCCGAACCGTTCACAGATGAGTATCGCCAATTTCTGACGGGCCGTTTCACCGACCTGCTGGCCCGCCGCTATGACCTATTGGTGAACAACTATGACCGCCTCGACGCGCAGGCGCAACGGCTGGCGTGGGTGTTCATGGAGGCCAAAGAGATGATCGACGATTTTGTGGCCGATTTCCAGACGCGCTGGCTCGGTTCGTACCGCATCCGCATCCACGGCGACTACCACTTGGGGCAGGTGCTGGCCCTCCCCAACGACTACGTGATAATCGATTTTGAGGGCGAACCCGAAAGCACCATCGCCGACCGGAAGATCAAGCATTCACCCCTGAAAGACGTGGCGGGCATGATCCGGTCGTACCATTACGCGGTGAGTGCCAAGCTGTTCAACGCCGCCGAAACGGAGGGTATTTCGCCCGAAAAACTCCAGGTGGTCTCGGACCGTTGGTACAAACTCATCCGTGACACGTACCTGGATGCGTACCTCGACACATTCGGCTCGCCCCACCCGATGTTCTACGATAACGGCGAAATCAACTATTTGCTCCTCATTTATTTGCTCGAAAAGGCCGTCTACGAGCTGGGTTACGAGATCAGCTACCGCCCCACCTGGGTGAAAATTCCCCTCAAAGGCATCGTCGACGTGATCCGCGAAATAGAGAAGCTCCAGCCCGGCGGTAATCACCGGACAATGGCTAGTGCGCCGCTGCATTTGGTTTGATGGAGAATGGGTGTTGTTGAGTTGGTGGGTTTGCTTCGCTTTCGGCCCCTTCGACTGCGCTCAGGGTGACAACGAACTTGAATCATCTCAAGAACTTGTCTTAATTTCCTGGTACGCCAGCCCGGTGTCACCCTGAGCGCAGTCGAAGGGCGGCGAGCGCGAAGCAAACCCACCAACCCACTAATATCCATTCTCCATCCTTAACCCTCCCCCCATGCAAAACTCCACTTACCTCATCACCGGTGCCGGCTCTGGCATTGGGCGCGAACTGGCCCGGCAGGCAGCCCTGACCGGGGCGCAGGTCATTGCCACCGACGTAAACGAAGCCACACTGGCTGAGACCAACCAACTGGCGGGTGGCAGGCTCCAGACGCATCGCCTCGACGTGGGCGATGCGGCGTCTATTCAGGCATTTGCGGCGCAGATTATTCCAACGCTGGATACTGGGAAACCGCTAATTCTGATCAACAACGCGGGTGTCGCGCTGGGTAGCGGGCCATTTGCCAGCACCGATCTGGCCGATTTTGAATGGCTGCTGAACATCAACCTCTGGGGCGTGGTGCGCATGACGAAGGCGTTTTTGCCCCATATGATGGCCCACAACCGGGGTCAGATCGTGAACATCAGCAGCGTGTTTGGGCTGGCGGGGGTTGAACATCAATCAGCCTATTGCACGGCTAAATTCGGGGTGCGCGGCTTTTCCGACGTGCTGCGGATGGAATTGCTCGACACGGGCATCGGCGTTACGTGCGTGCATCCGGGCGGTATCAAAACCAACATCGCCGCTGCCGCCCGTGTGGGCGCGGGCGGATTCGTAACCGAAGCCATGCACCAACAGGGGGCCGCCTCGTTTGCCGATGCGGCCAAAACCACGCCCGCCCGCGCCGCCGAAATCATTCTGGACGGCGTGGCCCGCCGTAAAGCCCGCGTCCTGATTGGCAACGACGCCCGCCAGATTGAGTGGGTAACGCGCCTGTTTCCAACACGTTATGTTTCCATCATCAAGAGCCAGATTCAGAAGGCGTTTAAGACTAGCCCCCTAGCCCCCGAAGGGGGAACTACTCCTGCGTAAGCATTCCCCCTTCGGGGGCTAGGGGGCTATTTCCCATCAAATCGATAGTTGAACCGCCGGTCGGGGGCGCTGTCGCCGTTGGTGAAGAAGGGCGTGAGGTTGGTACTGATGGATGCATTATCGACCCAATGGAAATCGAACTGCGGGGCGGCTTTACCGAAGAGCGCGCGGGGTAGGGCCAGTTCAAGCTGATAGCCAGTTGCCCGGTAACTCACGGGTATGGCGGCACCCCAACGCCCTGACTGCCAGCGCCGTACCGTAGTTTGGGTAGCGCTGGTTACTGACTTGTTCACTACCAGATCATAGCCCTGCCAACCGGTACTTTTTTTGCCGTCGGTGTCAATCAGCAGCAGCATCCAGTTCGCCCCTTTCCAGTTCGTGAGTAGCTTGTACGTCTTTACCCAGAAATACACCTGTTTGGCATCAAACGCCGTGCGGGTTTCAATGATGTCGTTGCGGCCCGTGGTGTTGGTATAGGTCTGTTTTTTGTCGGCACGGGCGAAATTGCGATGCACCACGTCGCCCTCCCAGTCGGTGTAGTTGGGGGTAACGGCGGCCCAATCCGAGAACTGACCATCTACCTGCATACCGGCGCGTAGACCAACGGCAGGAATAGGGTCTAATCCTTTGAATTTCCGCACGTTGGCCACCAACTGATAGTAGTAATTGTCGCCATAACCACCCTTCATTGGCTCGATGTCGCGGTTAAATTCTTCGCTGTACAAATCCACGAAATACGACTGCCCCGGCGCGGCTTTTTTGCCCAAAAAATCAGTCGTGTTGTTGTCCTTGTCGGGCCGGGCAATGAACCGCTGCGCCATCCATTCGTTCCAGCCCGTAACCAGCACCAGCGACGGATTTACGGTCAACGCCCGTTGCCACTGTTCGGCAAAATAACGACCCTGACCCGTGTAGGGCGTCAACGTGTTTTTGTCGATAGCCGCCTGACGACCAGATGAATAGCTCTTGCCAATGTTGCGAAGTGGATGCCCCGCCACGGCCACCGGAATCTGTTCGGGAACGGCCGGGTTGGTGTCCCAGCCGTAGTCCTGCGGGGTGTCGTCGATCCATTGCCAGTGGTGGGCTTCGGTGGCGGCGGGGGTCCAGGCCCAACTGTAGCGCCACGTAAAAAAATCGCGCTGTTGCGGGTCGGTGATATCGGCGGCTTTGCCCAGCATCAGCGGTTTGCTCTGCCAACGGAACCACAGCGGTTCGTACTCTTTTTGACTATAAAAATGGGTGTACAAATCGGCGACAGTCTCAGCGGTTTTGGTGTAGGTGATAAACGAAATCGACGGCGTGGGAATACCCTGACTGCGCATTTGGGTCGACACCCGGCAGATAGCCAACACGGTGTTCAGGTACATCGAGGCGTTGGTGGCGTCGAAGAAAAGTACGTCGATACCCGCGTCGGTGAGGAGTTGCAGGTTGCGCCGAATCAGCCACGGGTCGCTGGCCTGGTAATACCCCACTTCGGGTTCACCCCACCAGTGAAAAGCCCCGTCAGGCCCAAAAACGGGGTTTACGGGGTTAGCCTTTCGTATTTTGGTAATGTCGAACAGGCCCTTGTCCATGTACTCGCCGTGCCAAAGGAAGTAGAACATGCCCACGTATTTAGCCCGTGGCGCACCGGTCTGTTTGGCATCGGGCAGGGTACGTCCCAGCGCATCGGTGGCCACCCAGTAGCGCGAAGGCAGCGGCAGCGCGGGCGTAGTGTCGGCCTGAATGGGGCGAAGGCGAAAACCTAACAAGCTGACGATGAGGCCTAAGCCGACCCAAAAGAATATGCCTGGTTTATTGTTCATCCGTTCGCATTGACGTTGGTTTGAACAGATAACAAAAAAAGGAGTGGCAGTGGGTGTCCACTACCACTCCTTTCCGCAACGGCGAACCGCGCCCTTTTCTTATTTTATCCAGCTAAACTCATACGCCAGCGAAGGCACACGGGTGCGGTCGGCGAGGCGGGTGAGGCGGGCGGGGAGCGCCATGAGGTAATCACGGGCACGTTGCGCATCGTCCGACAGGTCACTGAAGGCGTCGATCTTCCAGTCGCTCAACAGCGACTCCAGAATCTGGATGTAGTCACGAACGGTGTAGACGCCAATGCGCTGGGCGGCATCGGAGAAGTGCGAATACGTATTGCCATGGTTCACGCCACTTTCGCGGAGCATGTGGGCAGGCATCACAATCTTCTTGCGCATCATGTCTTCAAAGGCCAGCATCATACCAGACGCATCGTGGGTCAAGATTTCGGCCACAAATGACTTATATGCCTTCGCATGGCGCATTTCGTCGGCGGCAATTACCCCGCAAATCTGCGACAGCAACGCATTACCCGACTGCTTGGCCTGGGTGGCGGTGCGACGGTGCGAGATGTTGGTGGCCAGTTCCTGAAACGACGTGTACACGAAGTTGCGGTAGGGGTCGCGCCCGGTTTGAATGTCATAACCATCGGCGATGAGGTACTGGGTCGATGTTTCCATGGCCCGCATGTTTACCCGGCCCGACAGGTACAAAAACTTGTTGAGCAGGTCGCCATGACGGTTTTCTTCGGAGGTCCAGCCGCGCACCCACTGCGACCAGCCCTTTGGATTGGTCTGGTCAACCCCATCGACGTCCATCAGCCAGGCCTCGTAGGTGGGCAGGGCTTCTTCGGTGATGGTGTCGCCCACGAGCACGGCAAGGTAGTCGTAGGGAAGTGCCTGGGCCTGTTCCTGAAGCACACGAACCTCCTCTAAAAAGGTTGGGCGCGTCGAGTCGGGCAACAAATCGGCGGGTTGCCAGTTGGTGTCAATAGGCTTTAAAAACTCGGCAATCAGGGCATCCATTTTAGCCCCGATAAACTGCATTACTTCGATCCTGAAGGTCACGATAGGTGTTGATTTACAGGTGTTTTGCCTCAACGATTTGCCACAAAACCGGGCAAAGGCGGCAATGCTCTCTCACAAAAGTAAAGCATAATAATTGGCTTTTTACCTATTTTTGGGGCTTTTTACCATGAGTATAACCTCAGCGATAGCCTGTTTAGACCAAACCCCACCCTCATGCAAGCATACCACGACCTGCTCCGGTATATTCTGGCCAACGGCACTCGCAAAACCGACCGCACCGGCACCGGCACCCTTAGCGTTTTTGGCTACCAGATGCGGTTCAATTTACAGGAGGGGTTCCCGCTGTTGACCACCAAAAAAGTCCATACCAAGTCGATCATCCACGAATTACTGTGGTTCATTCGGGGTGAAACGAACATCAAATACCTGACAGACAACGGGGTAAGCATCTGGGATGAATGGGCTGACGAAAACGGTAATCTCGGCGATGTCTACGGCAAACAGTGGCGTAGCTGGGCCGCCCCGGATGGCCGCGTGATCGACCAACTGAGCGACGTACTTCGGCAACTTAAGCACTCGCCCGATTCACGGCGGATGATCGTGTCGGCCTGGAACCCCGCCGACGTGCCCAGCATGGCCCTGCCGCCCTGCCATTTGCTGTTCCAGTTTTACGTGGCCCCACCCAATGCCGAAAAAGGCCAGACGAAACCGCAACTGTCGTGTCAGCTCTATCAGCGGTCAGCAGACGTGTTTTTGGGGGTGCCATTCAACATCGCGTCCTATGCCCTGCTAACGATGATGGTGGCGCAGGAATGCGGCTACGACGCCCACGAATTTATCTGGACGGGTGGTGACACCCATCTGTATATCAACCACTTGGAGCAGGTCGAAACGCAGTTATCGCGCTCATTCCGGCCCCTGCCCACCATGCGCCTGAACCCTGATATTACCTCTATTTTCGAGTTCACCTACGCCGATTTTACCCTCGAAAACTACGACCCCTGGCCCGCCATCAAAGCGCCGGTAGCGGTCTAGGTATCCCATGCTCCTCCACGTCCACACTACCCCCTCCCCTGCCGACACTACGGTTTGGCCTATACAGACAGGGCAATCGTTGCCCGAAATAGCCGCTTCGGCACAAAGCGATGTCAAAGGCGATTTGAACGAAACGCTGCTGGTTTATGCCGACGGACAGAAGCACTTGTTGCTGGGTCTCGGCGAAAAAACAGGCCTGAGTGGCCTGTTAAAAGCTTTTCGAAAAGCGTTCTATACCAACAAAGCCAAGTTCGGTAGTCGTGTTTCGGTTGACCTGACGGGGTTCGACGCGGCGCAGATTGAAGCCATTTTGCTGGGCATCTACGGCGGCGGCTACAACCTGAAACTGTACCAGACCACCCAACCCGAACCGGCCCTGTTCTACACCGGCGCGGGCGAACTGCACGTTCAGGTGGACAATGCTGATCTAGCCGCCGCGCAGGAGGCTGGTCGCCGGGCCGGGATCATCTGGGACGCCCAGCGCGCCATGCTCGATCTGATGAACGCGCCGTCGAACTACAAAACGCCGCAAACCCTGGCCGACTGGGCGGTGGCTTCCGGGCGCGAACACAACTACGGCGTCACGATTCTGGACCACGACGAACTGGCGCGGCAGGGCTACAACGCCCTGCTCAGCGTGGGGCAGGGCAGCGAAAACCCGCCCCTGCTCATCATCTGCGACTACAACCCCGACCCGTCACGCACTGACATCACCACGGTGGGGCTGGTGGGTAAGGGTGTCACGTTCGATACCGGCGGCGTGTCGATCAAGCCGTCGGCGAATATGCATTTGATGAAAAGCGACATGGGCGGCGCGGCGGCGGTGCTGGGTACGGTGGAGGTGGCCGCGCGGCTGAAGCTGCCCCTGCGCGTGGTGGGCGTGGTGCCCGCCACCGAAAATGTGGTGGATGGTATGGCCACCAAACCCGGCGACGTGATCACGTCGTACCTGGGCAAGACCATCGAAATCATCGACACCGACGCCGAAGGCCGCGTAATTCTGGCCGACGGACTAGGCCACATGGTTCGGCATGTTCAGCCTGATATCCTGATTGATCTGGCCACGCTCACGGGCAACGTCATTGCCGCACTGGGCTATCAGGCGGGCGGCCTGTTTACGGCCAACAACGATCTGGCGGCACAACTGATTGCGGCGGGCACCCAAACCGGCGAACGCCTCTGGCAGCTACCCCTCTGGGACGATTATAAAGACGATATCTCGTCGGATGTGGCGGACGTGAAAAATTACAGCGGCAAACCCATCAACGGGGCCATCGCCGCCGCCAAATTCCTCGAAGCCTTCACCGAAAATCACCCCGCCTGGGCACACCTCGACATTGCGGGCATGGCTTTCGCCGACACCGAATTCGGCCAGCAGAAAAACGCGACTGCCTTCGGTATCAGGTTATTAACGGAGTTTTTATTAAAAATAGAGGACCCGGTATTTCACGGCCCCGTAGAGCCGCCAGTAGACCGAGAGGAAGGGTGAGGCCACGGAGGTAGCCCCGGCCTGCCTGGCGTTGGTGAGCAAATCGGCCTGGTCAGACCACTCTTCTGATAATGACAAGCCGGTAAAAAACAGCCAGATGGCCAGGCCTAGCAATAGCATGGGCCAGTAGCCAGCAGCGGCAGATAGTAATGCGGTGGCTAGGCCAGCCACGGTCACGTACTGGCGCGCAACCAGCACCTCGGACCGGTTAATGCGCTGACGGAACAACTGGGGGTGGCGTTTATACAGCAAGGCATCATAGCGATTTTTTCGCTCGTTGTTCAGGCTCGTATACCACATCGTGGGGCGCATGGGCTGCACCACCACCGCTTCGGGGCAACGCAAAATGGGAATGCCCATTTCAAGGAATTTAAATTGCAGGTCGAGGTCTTCGCGCCAGGCCAAATCAAAGGTTTCTTCAAAACCACCCGCCCGCTGCAACGTCATTTTCTGGCAAAAACAGTTGGCCGTCGATAGCTCGGTTATATCGGGAATAGGTTGACTGCGGGGCTGACCGGGTAGCCGGTACGCTACCGCCCGCACCGAGCCGATAACCACCTGCGCCCCCCGCCGAAACATCCCCTGCGCCGCCGCCAACCAGGTGGGTTGCGGAAGGCAATCAGCATCGGTGAAGGCAATGAACTGGCTCCTGGCGGCCCGCCAGCCCCGGTTTCGGGCGGCAGACAGACCCTGGCGACTGGGCTGAGCGAGGTAACGAATTTCTACGCGGCTTACCTGCGAAAAGGAGGCTACCACCGCCGCCGTTTCGGGCCGGTTATAATCATCGACCACCACAATCTCGAACGCATCGGGCGAGAGCGTTTGGGCGTTTAATGCCTGCAAGCAACCGGCCAATTGGTCGGACTGCGGGCCGGTTGGTACAACAATCGTAAAGTAAGGGTCCATAATAGGGTTGTGGGACGGCCAATTAGTCTATAAATACTGTAGTGTAAAAGGGTATCAAAGGCCGGGCCACCTTCCAGAAGCATAGAACGAATGTGCTATTAAAATAGATGAACATCAGCCGCTAATTGAGCGAATGGGCAGGGACAGGGGCAGGGTTTAACCACAGAGCCACAGAGAAGGGGCACAGAGACGGTCCGCCGCTGCGGCACAGAGA
>JBBRMP010000181.1:0-11738 GCA_038230755.1 Cytophagales bacterium
AATGCTGCCGCGTCTTGGCTGACGCAAGCGCAGTTCCCCCTTCGGGGCGGTCCGACGGGTCGGCTAGGGGGCTTCCCTTTTTCCTTATGAAAAAACCAATTCGCATTGGCATGATTGGCACCGGCCTGATGGGCCGCATTCATTCCAACGGCTACAATCAGGTGCCGCACTTTTTTCCTGAACAAATCCACACGCCCGTGTTGCAGGTGGTGTGTTCGCGCAACGAAGCGGGCGTGAAAGCCTTCGCTGAACAGTGGGGCTACGCTGCCTACGAAACCGACTGGCGGGCCGTGATTGCCCGCGACGATGTGGATGCTATCGACATATGCACACCAAACGACACCCACGCCGAAATCGCCATTGCGGCGGCACAGGCGGGCAAGATGATTCTGTGCGAAAAACCCCTGGCCCGCACTGTGGCCGAGGGGATGCAGATGGTGGAGGCCGTTGAAAAAGCAGGCGTGGCTAATACGGTCTGGTACAACTACCGGCGTGTACCGGCGGTGACACTGGCGAAGCAAATCGTGGATTCGGGCAAACTGGGCAAGATTTTCCATTACCGCGCCAACTTCCTGCAAGACTGGACCATCAACGCCGACCTCCCCCAGGGCGGCACCGCCCTCTGGCGACTCGATGCTGCCGCCGCCGGTTCGGGTGTGACTGGAGATCTGCTTGCGCATTGCATCGACACGGCTATGTGGCTCAATGGCAGCATCGTGGACGTGTCGGCCATGACGGAGACGTTCGTGAAAGAGCGAATGCATCAGCTTACGGGTAAGGTAGAGCCGGTGGGTATCGACGATGCGTGTCTGTTCCATTGCCACTTCCAAAACGGGTCGCTGGGTCTGTTTGAAGCTACCCGTTACGCTCGTGGGCACAAGGCATTATACACCCTCGAGATCAACGGCGAAAACGCATCCATCCGCTGGGATTTGCACGACATGAACCGCCTCGAATATTTCGATTACGCCGATGAATCGACGGTGCGGGGCTGGCGGTCGATTCACATCTCTGATGGCGACCAGCCCTACATGAATCGCTGGTGGATTCCGGGCACGAGCATCGGCTACGAACACACGTTCACCCATCAGGTGGCCGATTTCATGAAGAGTCTCGACGACGGCACTCCCTGCGCCCCCACCTTCCGCGACGCGCTGGCAACCCAGAAAGTCTGCGAAGCCGTGCTGGAATCGGCCCGGTCTCGTAGTTGGAAAGACACCGGCGCCGAGGCAATGGGTGGGTAAATGGGTGGGTATGATACGTTTGTATATGTGTGCTGTGCCTAACCCCTCATTCCTATGAAAACAACCCGCCAAACATTTCTGAAAGTACTAGCTGGATCATTGATAGCCAGTCAGTTACCGATTACTACCAACGCACAGACGGCCAAAAAACCGCTGGTAGTGTTCGTCACTGGCGACCATGAATACAGCGGCGAACTGACCCTGCCCCTGATTGCCGCTGAACTGGAACGGCACTACGGCATTCAGACGAAAGTGCTGAAATCGACGCCCGATTATAACGGCGAAAAGGATATTCCGGGACTGGAATCCCTGCGCGATGCCGACCTCGCCGTGTTCTTTCTACGTTGGCGTCAACTCCCTCAGGATGAGCTTGATTATATTGATGCGTATTTGAAATCGGGGAAGCCGGTCATGGGGTTTCGCACCACCACCCATGCCTTTAACTACCCCGCTGGCGACCCACGCATCCACTGGAATTCGTTTGGTGAATTTGCGTTTGGTGCCCCGCCTGGCTGGGGTGGGAAGGCGCAACACACGCACTACGGCCACATGAGCACCACCGATGTGACAGTCATTCCTGAAGCGGCCAAAAACCCCATTCTGACGGGCGTGGCGCCGTTTCATGCGGCTTCGTGGCTCTACCGCGTCCTGCCCGATTACCCCGCCAAAGGGGCCATACCATTGCTAATGGGCAAATCCGTTAACCCCGACAAAGCGGCGGTGGATAACCCCGTGGCCTGGACGTGGAAAAATGAGTGGGGCGGCAATACATTTATCACCACGCTGGGCCATCCTGAAGACTTCCGTGAAGAGTCATTTCAGCGATTGGTTGTCAACGCCATTCACGCCGAACTGGGTATGCCCGTACCGAAAAAGTGGAAAGGAAAAATTGATATTAATGTGCCGTATGGACATCCGAAGTGAGCCTTATGAAAAATAACCTACTCCGCTACCTTTTCGTAGCTATAATCCTATCCGTTACAGCTACTGCTTTTCAGGTAGCAGATACCGGAAAAATGCCTGTTAAAAAAGGCGAACATATTGTCTTGATCGGTAATAACCTGGGTTCTCGAATGATGAATTACGATCATTTTGAAACTGAGATGCAGGTGCGTTACCCCGATAGTTTGCTTGTCATTCGTAATATGTGCGATGGGGGTGATACGCCCGGTTTTCGGCCCAATGCCAACCGAAACCTGCCCTGGGCGTTTCCGGGGGCCGAAAAATTCCAGACCGAGTATGCCACTAACTCCAATAGCGAAGGTCACTTCGACACGCCCGATCAATGGCTAACCCATTTAAAAGCCGATGCAATAATTGCTTTCTTTGGCTATAACGAATCATTTCAGGGAGCGGCGGGGCTGGCGAATTACAAAGCGGAACTAGATGCGTTTGTCAAGTGGACAGTAGCACAAAAATATAACGGAATTACGGCACCTAAATTGGTGTTAGTGTCGCCCATTGCCTTTGAAGATTTATCGGCGAAATATGATTTGCCAAATGGTGTTAATGAGAATAAAAACATAGACATCTATACTCAGGCAATGCGCGAGGTAGCGCTGAAAAATAACCTGCCTTTTGTCGATGCGTTTACGCCATCCAAACAATGGTATGCTGATAATGCCGAGTCATTGACGATTGACGGCTGTCAGTTAAATGAAGCGGGTTATAAACTCTTCGGACAGTTATTGACCAACCAGATTTTTGGTAAAAAAGAAGAGAAAGCAGAGGCGAGCCGAAAATTAGTTTATGATGCCGTCATCGAGAAAAACTGGATGTGGCACAACGATATCAAGGTGCCCAATGGTGTTCATGTCTATGGGCGAAGGTATAATCCTTTTGGTCCGGCCAACTACCCCGCCGAGATCGAGAAAGTGCGTGAGATGACCGCCATTCGCGATTCGGCGATCTGGTTGGCGAATCAGGGTCAACGCATGGACCTTGTCACCGCCGATAGTCACACCCGGACGCTGCCACCCGTAGAGACGAACTACAACCCGAAACAGAACGGGAGCCTTACGTATTTGTCTGGTGACGAGGCGGTGACGAAGCTAAAAATGGCTCCCGGCTATAAAATCGAGCTTTTCGCTTCCGAAGAGACCTTTCCCGATCTGGCGAAACCCATGCAAATGTCGTTCGATAATAAGGGTCGGTTGTGGGTGGCCGTGATGCCGAGCTACCCGCACTACCGCCCCGGCGACGCCAAACCGGACGACAAAATCCTGATTCTGGAAGACACCAACAACGACGGAAAAGCTGACAAACAGACTGTTTTCGTGCGGGGGCTGCACCTGCCGTTGGGCTTTGAAATGGCTCCCGAAGGCGTGTACGTGTCGCAGGGGACGAACCTAAAATTATTTACCGATACCAACGGCGACGATCACGCCGACAAGGTCGAAATTTTGCTCAGCGGTTACGACGACCACGACACCCACCACAACAGCCATGCCTTTTGCGCCGACCCATCTGGGGCCATTTACAGCGGCGAAGGTGTGTTCCTGCACACCAACGTGGAAACGCCATATGGGCCTGTACGGGCCACTAACGGCGGTTTTTACCGGTATAGTCCCCAACTGCATAAGCTGGAACGCACCGCCCAACTTGCCATTCCAAACCCCTGGGGCATTGCCTTTGACGATTGGGGACAGCCGTTTTTCGCCGAAACGTCCAGCCCTGATATGCGCTGGATGCTGCCCGGCACGGTACTGCCCCGCTACGGCGAAGCCACGCATAAGTCGGAGCAGTTGATTGAAAAAAACCACATGGTGCGCCCCACGTCGGGCCTCGAATTTGTGTCGAGCCGCCACTTCCCCGACGAGGTGCAGGGTGATTTTCTGATCAACAACACCATCGGATTTTTGGGTACGAAAGAGCATACGCTGGTGGACGACGGCACGGGCTACAAAAGCCGCCACCGGCAGGATCTGATCGTGAGCGAAGACCGTAATTTCCGGCCCGTCGACATGGAATTTGCCCCCGACGGGTCACTGTATCTGATCGACTGGCACAACATCCTGATTGGCCACATGCAGCACAACGCCCGTGATCCCCTGCGCGACCACTCGCACGGGCGGGTGTACCGGGTCACGTATCCATCGCGCCCGCTGGTAATCCCCGCCAACGTAGCTGGAGCCAGTATTGACGAGCTGTTCGAGAACCTGAAACTGCCCGAATACCGTACCCGCTACCGCACCCGCCGTGAACTCCGGGGCCGTAATGCAAGCGAGGTCTTGGCCAAGTTAACTACCTGGACAGCGGGGCTGGATAAGGCCGATCCGCGCTATGAACACCATTTGCTGGAAGGGCTGTGGGTAAGCTGGGGCCTGAACAAAGTAGACCAGAATTTGCTGCGTAAACTATTGAAAGCCAGTGACTACCATGCCCGCGCTGCTGCCGTAGAGGTGGTACGCTACGTGGGTCATCAGGTGCGTGACCAGGCTGAGTTGCTCATGCAGGCCGCCCGCGACGACAACAGCCGGGTGAGGTTGGTGGCATTGGTGGCCGCGTCGTGGATTGGCAAAGAAAAGGGCCTGCCCATCCTGGCAGAAGCCGCCAAAAAGCCGATGGATAACTGGATGATTCACGCCCACGAAACCGCCGTGGCACACCTCAACGGCAAGGGTGTGAATAAGGTGAAAGACGAGTTTGCCGCGACAACGTTGACCGGGACTGAGCTTGCCCTGTTTAACAAAGGCCGGGAGATCTACGCCAAAGAGGGCTACTGCGCTACCTGCCATCAGTCCGACGGAGGTGGGTTATCGGCATCACAATTTCCGCCGTTGGTGGGTACCAAATGGGTGACGGGCAATGAAGAGCGGCTCATCAAAATTGCGTTGAAAGGCTTAATGGGACCGTTTGAGTTGCAGGGTAAAAGCTATCCCGGTCAGGTGCCCATGACACCCTTTGGTGGGCTGTTGAAAGACGACGAGATTGCTGCCGTGCTCACCTACGTCCGCAACTCATTCGGCAACAGTGCCCCGGCCATTTCGCCCGCCAAAGTAACGCTCGTCCGCGCTGCCACGGAGCGTAAAAAAGATTTTTATAGTCCAACGGAGTTGCTGAAGGAGCACCCAATGGAGAAATAGTTTTCAGTTTAGAGTTTTCAGTTTTGCTAGTATGCGAAGCTGCTCCCGCGTCAGCAAAACTGAAAACTGAAAACTGAAAACTCTAAACTGAGCATTATGCCTTCCCCCATTGGGTTCAACTTACTGGCCTGGTCTGCGCCGATTTCGGAGAAAATGGTGCCTATTGCCGAACGGCTTAAAACCATTGGCTACGACGGTATCGAGTGCTTCATTGATGATCAAAACGTAGCAGCCTATACCCGGTTTGGTGCTGAACTGGCCCAGCTTAACCTGCAACGAACCTGCGTTATGGTGGTTGGCCCCGACGCGAACCCGGCGAGTGAATCGGCGGCGATTCGGGCGGCGGCGGTGGACTTTTTGACAGGTGCTATCGACCGGGCACACGCGATGGGGGCGACCGTTATTTGTGGGCCGATCCACTCGGCATTTGCCACGTTCAGCAAGCGCGAACCGCAGCCCGACGAATACGCCCATAGTGCCGAGGTGCTTCATGCCGTGGGCGACTACGCCAAGCAGGCGGGTATTGTGCTGGCCGTGGAAGCCCTCAACCGTTTCGAGTGCTACCTCTGCAACACGATGGACCAGCTCGTGGGCCTGATTCGCCGTGCCGACCATCCTAACGTCCGGGCCATGTTCGACACCCACCACGCCAACATTGAAGAAAAACGCTTTCCCGACGCCATCCGCACCATTGCGCCGGTGTTGGCCCACGTCCACATCAGCGAAAACGACCGCGGCACCCCCGGCGACGGCAACGTGCGCTGGGACGATACCTTTAAGACACTTGCTGAAATGGATTACACCGGCTGGATGACGATTGAAGCGTTCACGAGAAATGACGTCGATTTCGCCAATTCCATCAATGTCTGGCGCGAATACGACGACCCCTGGGCCATCGCCGAGAAGGGATTTGCGTTTATTAAGAAAATGCAGGAAAAACAACTTAATTAAACACAGAGACGGTCCGCCGCTGCGGCACAGAGGTCTCACGGAGAACACAGAGTAGTTCAATACTATATTCTCTGTGTTCTCCGTGAGACCTCTGTGCCGCAGCGGCGGACCGTCTCTGTGTTTAAAAATCTTATGACTACTAAATTTCGTTTTGGCGCTGAAGCCTACACCTGGTTTATGAACGGAAATGGTCAGACCCACGCCAACCGCATGGGGCATATGATCGACGTGACGGCGCAGGCGGGTTTTGCCGGTATCGAACCCATTTTCAACTGGATGGGCGATCTGCCCGACGCCGAACGCCTCGCCCCGAAGCTCGTCGAAAAGAACGTTGAACTGGCTGCCATTGCCCTGGCGCTGGACTGGAACGGCCCCGACGAAACCGATGACGAACGGTGTATTGCCGATGCCGCCATTGCCTTGCTGAAAGCGTTTCCGGGGGCGCTGCTCTGCACCGTGCAGAAACCCACAGGTCGGCATGACCTGGAAGTACGTCGCCGGAATCTGGTCAATATCGTAAACCGGGTGTCGCGGCGGGCGGTGGAGGCGGGCGTGCCGTGTACGTTCCATCCCAACTCCCCGCACACGTCGATTACCCGCACCGAGGAAGACTACCGGGTGATTCTGGAAAGCCTCGACGCGTCGGTGACGGGCTGGACACCCGACGTGGGGCACCTGATCAACGGTGGCATGGACCCGCTCACGATGATGAAAAAGCACGCTTCGCTCATCAACCTGGTGCATTTCAAAGACTGGAACGGCGACCCCGAATTTGCCCTCCTCGGCACCGGCAAGGTCGATTTTGTGGGCATCACCAACTGGCTGATCGAGCAGCAATACGCGGGCTGGATCATCTGCGAAGACGAAGGCCCCGAAGCCATGGACGACCCCGACGGCGTGACGCTCCACGATGGCCATTGGGTGTATGAAACGCTGCTGCCGAGGGTAATGAAACTAGTTTGACCCTTCCACCAACATGCCCTACCTCTCCACCAACGGTATCAATTTGTACTACGACGAGTGCGGAGCGGGCGAACCGCTATTGCTCATCATGGGTATTACAGCCCCCGGCTCGGTCTGGCAGAAGCACGCTGACTATTGGCAACAACACTTCCGCTGTATTATGCCCGATAACCGGGGCGTGGGGCGGTCTGACAAACCCATTGGCCCTTACACTACCGCCCAGATGGCCGACGATTATGCCGGGCTGATTGACCAGTTGGGGTTGGGGAAAGTCCGCGTTGTGGGTGTGTCGATGGGGAGTACCATTGCGCAGCAGTTGGCGCTGCGGCATCCGGAGAAGGTGCATTCGCTGGTGCTGATGTGTCCCTGGGCGCGATGTGACCGGACCGCCGAGGCCATTTTCCGGCACATGGCTACGATCAAAGCCCACCTCCGTCCGGAGGAGTTTGCCAACTACATTCAACTGCTGATTTACGCCAAACGAAGCTGGGACGATGATGCAATCTACGCCGATTTACTGGCCGGTCGGCAGGCGGCGGCGACGGATGAACTACCGCAGCCGATACACGGATTGGAGGCACAGGCCGAGGCTTGCATCGCTCATAACACCCTCGCCGATTTGCCAAAGATCACGCAGCCTTGCCTGGTCATTGGTGGACGACAGGATATTTTTACGCCGGTCTGGATGGCCGAAGAAGTGGCCGGGGCTATTCCCAATGCTGAGTTACACCTGTACGACGATGCCGGCCACGCGTTCCACTGGGAATTCATGGATGACTTTAATACAAGAATAATGAACTGGTTATTAGTTAATTAGCTATACACTCAGGATCTTCACCATGCGCAGTAAGTCTTCGCTGATGGGCTTGGGCAGGCGGATGGTGTCGCGGAAGGGAGTGTAAACGAGTTCGTTGTTGATCACGCCCGCCATCACGTTTTTCTCGCCGTTCATCAGGCCTTCCAACGCGCCTAAACCCAGGCGGCTGGCCAAAATCCGGTCGTAGGCCGTGGGGATACCGCCGCGCTGGATATGGCCGAGCGTGGTCACGCGCATGTCCAATTCTTCGTCGATGAGCTTGCTGATTTTTTCCGCCACTTCAGCGGCGCTGCCTTCTTCTTCGCCCTCGGCCACCACCACAATAGACGATGATTTGCTGCGGACAAAGCCCTGTTTCAGCGTGTTGACAACTTCCGAAATGGGTGTTAATACTTCGGGAACCATCACCATTTCGGCCCCGCCCGCAATACCCGACTGGATGGCGATATAGCCCGAATCGCGGCCCATCACTTCGATGATAAAGATCCGGTCGTGCGAATCGGCGGTGTCGCGGATTTTGTCAATCGCTTCGAGGGCCGTGTTCACCGCCGTGTCGAAACCAATGGTATAGTCGGTGCCGTAGAGGTCATTGTCGATGGTGCCGGGTGCGCCCACGGTGGGAATGCCATACTCGTCGAAAAAGATGGTAGCGCCGGTGAACGTGCCGTTGCCGCCAATGGCGACGAGGCCTTCAATGCCAAACTTCTGGAGTTGCTCGTGGGCTTTTGCGCGGCCTTCGGGCGT
This sequence comes from Cytophagales bacterium, assembly GCA_038230755.1. GTDB lineage: Bacteria > Bacteroidota > Bacteroidia > Cytophagales > Spirosomataceae > Fibrella. Next base: position 8,805 of record JBBRMP010000181.1, read on the forward strand.
CATAAACTCTTTGCTGCGGGCCGATTTCAAAATGGTACCACCGCGCTGCACAATGTTACTCACCGAATGCGACGTCATCTGAAAAATATCGCCGTTAATCATCCCGTTATACCCCCGTCGGATGCCAAAAACCTCGATTCCGTGGTAGACCGCCCCCCGCACAACCGCTCGGATACAGGCGTTCATACCCGGAGCATCACCTCCAGACGTAAACACAGCAATACGTTTCATTGGGTCAACTTAAATTTTCCGTAAACAACAACTTTTCCAACTGAATGCGTGATTGGGTGCCAGAATCGGCACCGGTTGAAGAGCGCAAAATTACCCGCATTTTCAGATTTTGAGCCATACGACCCCGATTTAAAGGGTCTTTTCACGAAAGGGTAAAAAAGGGAGGTTTCTATTTTATCGGCGGGAGCTACGCTAACGAAACGTTCCCCTGAAAATCTATTCCTTCAAAAAGCGTACGCTCTTACTCCGTGAGCCGTCGGTGAGGCGAAGCAGGTAAAGCCCCAACGGGAGGTCATACACGGGCAGATCGAGCTGAAACAGGCCCTGCCTGAACCGGAGTGGGATAGCTTCTTTCTGGATGTTGCCGATGATGTCATAGACCGTTACGCTGACGGCGGTCGCACCGGGCCGCACATACCGCACAAACAGGGTGCTGGACGTGGGGGTGGGGTACACGATAAACGTACTATCGGCCCCGTCAAACGCCACGAGTGAATCGGGGAGGGTGCTTATCCCCGCCCCCGGCGACCGCCGCACCGTTTTTTCTGCCGAGAGGCCAACGCACTGTTGCTGAGCGATTTGAAGTCGATACGCCCCCGGCATATTGACCAGCAACTGGCGCGCTGACGCCCCCACCAACGGCTGTTTATCCCGAAACCACTGGTACTGAAACTCAGCGCCGGTTGGGCCAATGAGCCGGATACTAGCCCCATTAGGCAGTTGAATATCGTCTTCGGCGGGGAGCAGCGCGGGGGTGCCTACGGTTGACAATCGAGCCACCACTGCCGCCGACTGCGCCACACAATTTCGCAGCGTAACCCGCGCCGAATAGATACCCGGCTGCGCCACGGCAATGGACGTACTCGTGGCTCCCGTCAGCAATTGACCGTTTCGTAGCCACGCAATGGTGCTGCCCACGTCAGCCGTGGCCGAGAGGGGTGCGGCAGCTTTGTCGGAACACAAATACAGGTCGGTTGCGGGCGAAAGACGCACCTGCGGGCTAAATAACTTCACCCGCACCGGCGACGATTGGCCCACGCAGCCACTGACCTGATCGATATAGCGCAATACGTAGTTACCACCCGTTTGTATGGTTGTTTCGGGTGCGTCGGGGGCGGGGGTAAGCTGCCCATCCTGAAGCCATTCATAGTGCAGGCCGGGTACGTCGTCGGTTTTCAGAGTGAGTGTGGTGCCCGCGCAGAGGGTGGTGTCGGGGCGGTTCAGGATAGAGCGACCGGGGAGGCTACACGCCCGCTCTTTTTGGCCACTCACGATGACAGAAAAGAGTTGTCCGGCGTCGCGGAGGGCGTTTTTGTGCGTAACATGGATCGTGTAGGTCTGTCCGGCCACGGGGTCGGCAATGTATACCTGCTCCACATTATCGCGGCTATTATCGCCACGGGTGGCTACGTCGGCAGGGCGGTTAGGGTTCAGTACATACGGTAGCGTAGTTTGGCCGTTAGTCACTACCCGGAGGTCGAGGTCGTTGACGAGTTTGGACGTGCGGCTGTTGAGCGATGCGGGTACGAGCGGGCTGACGGTGCCCTCTGGGTCGGTCCAGGTTAAGGTTACTACCAGCGGCTGGTTGCCCTGCGCTACCACTTGCAGCGTGTACGTTTGGGTATTGGGCAGGGTTTGTTCGCTGATCTGATTACCCTGGTTCAGGTTCTGGACCACGGCGGCGGCGGCGGCGGTGTTCAGCAGTCCCCAGCCCTGCCGGTAGTCGGGGCCGAGTTCGGGCATGAGGCGGTCGGCGGTGTGGATGGCGAGGCCCCGGAGGGTAGCTGCCCGCAGAAAACGTCCGTTGGTTTGGCGCGCAAACAGTTCCTGTAACAACAGCAGCGACCCCGTTACGTTGGCGGCTGCCATCGACGTGCCGGTGTTGGTGCCGTAATCGGCAACACCCGTTGCCAGGGTTGAATATACCCCCGTGCCAATGCCCAGCAGGTCGGGTTTTATGCGGCCATCGTCTGTTGGCCCCCAGCCGCTGTAGGACGAGGTGGTGAGCCGGGTCAGGTCGTTGTCGCTGTTGAGGGCCGCGTCGGCAGCCCCCACGGTGAGCACGTTTTTGGCCGTGGCCTCCGCCGGAATTACGTCGTAACTATCGTTGCGGCTGCGGGTGGCTGTGCTTTGTGCGTTTGTATTGGTCAGAAAGTAGGGTGTTCCCGCTGCCGGACCAGTCTCTGCCCGTTTGTTATCGGCCGACCGCACCATCAGGTAATACGGATTGGCGTAGGCCAGCCGGTCGATGTCGCGGGCTTTGGCAGTGTAGAAACCGAACAGGTAATCATCGGAAGCGCTGATGGCCGGGTTGCCCCACCATTCCCACTTCTGGCCGGGGTCATTGCCGAGGCGGTCCAGATTCTGCACCCAACCCGCCAGAGGGCCGTAGGCGTGTACCGACAGCAACAGGCCGGGGGCGGCGGTGGTCATTTCGGCCAGGTCGTCGGTGTAGTCCCATACCTGGAGCGAGGCTCCGTTGGCCATGCCCCGCGCGGTGGGGTTGAGGCCCTGCGCCACCAGCGTACCGGCCATGTGGGTGGCGTGGTTGCTGAGGGAGCCGGTGTTGTTTCGTTGCCGAATGCGCCCGCCAAATTCGCGGTGGGTGGTCAGCACCAGCCCCCCGTCCCAGAGGCCTAATTTCCCCGAAACGAACGAATTACCCCCGTTTAACACCAACCCGGTGGCATTTTGGCCGTAGAG